>CAZXAZ010000005.1:0-114904 GCA_964638475.1 uncultured Alistipes sp.
CGTCCCAAAAGCGAGTGCAAAGTTAGGCATTCTTTTTATTCCCTCCAAATTTTTTGACCATAAAATTATGCTAAAAAACATCTTTTTCTAACACAAACAACGTAACGCGCTGATTGTGCGCATGTTTCAAATATGTTAAAATTTGTTTCAAAATCCAACATAACCGAATTCTTCATAATTTCGCCTTCAGAAACTTTCCTGTATATGATTTTTCACAAGCAGCAATTTCTTCAGGAGTACCGGCTAAAACAAGGGAACCACCGGCATCACCACCCTCCGGGCCTAAATCTATAACATAATCAGCAGATTTAACAACATCAAGATTATGTTCGATAATCAATACCGTATGGCCTTTTGCGATCAAGCGATTAAAAGAGTCCATCAATATATTAATATCATGGAAGTGTAGTCCGGTTGTAGGCTCATCGAAAATAAACAACGTTGACTGCGAAACATCCATTGCCAAAAAATAAGCAAGCTTTACTCGCTGATTTTCACCTCCAGATAAAGTTGACGATGCTTGTCCGAGTTTAATATACCCTAAACCGACATCTTGAAGAGGCTTTAGACGCTTTATGATTTTTGCAGTTTGAGTTGACGAATCTTCTCCAAAAAATTCGATTGCCTGATTTACGGTCATCTCTAAGACATCATAGATATTCTTTCCGCGATACTCGATTTCAAGCACATCTCGTTTGAATCTTTTCCCGCCACAGGTTTCACAAGGAATTGTAATATCAGCCATAAACTGCATCTCTATAGTGATTTTTCCTTCACCCTTACACTCCTCGCATCTTCCACCTTCGGCATTGAATGAGAAATATGCCGGAGAATATCCCATCTGCTTCGCGCCTTGTTGAGCAGCAAACAACGAACGTATCTCGTCATATGCCTTTAAATATGTTGCAGGATTAGAGCGCGACGACTTGCCGATCGGATTT
The DNA here is from genome assembly GCA_964638475.1 of uncultured Alistipes sp. Lineage (GTDB taxonomy): Bacteria > Bacteroidota > Bacteroidia > Bacteroidales > Muribaculaceae > UBA7173. Next base: position 942 of record CAZXAZ010000005.1, read on the forward strand.
TGGTCAACAAACTCTACCCCCCCTACGCGCTTGAGATCGCCCCCTAGTTTTTGGAATGCTCCGGGCGCATCTGAAGCAAGACCGAGTTCTCGCAACATGGCCTTATATAATATGTCGCGCACCAACGTAGACTTTCCTGAACCACTAACACCGGTAATCACCGTTAAAACTCCTAGCGGAAATTTCACATCGATATTTTTCAGGTTATGCTCACGTGCACCCAAAACTTCGATATAGCTATTCCAATTGCGCCGCGATTTCGGTACAGGTATCTCCATTTGGCCGGTCAAATATTTCGCCGTATAGCTATCCGTCGCGGATGACAAAGCTGAGAGTGCGCCTTCAAAGACAATCTCACCCCCCAAACGCCCAGCCTTCGGACCGACGTCGATAATCCAATCTGCAGCCTCCATGATCTCCTCATCATGCTCAACAACAACAACCGTATTACCGAGATCTCGCAATGAATGTAGAACACTAATCAACTTTGCGGTATCACGAGAATGGAGACCAATACTAGGCTCATCTAATATATATAAGGAGCCGATTAACGACGAACCTAATGAGGTCGCCAAGTTGATACGCTGACTTTCTCCGCCTGACAGCGTTGACGACAGACGATCAAGGGTCAAATAGTCCAACCCAACATCAACCATGAATCCTAGTCTGCTATTAATTTCTGACAACAAACGCTTAGCAATCGCTGCGTCATGACTATTGAGTTGCAAATCAAGAAACCATTTTCGCAAATCAGCAACCGACATCGCAACAAGTTCGGCGATATTCTTGTCTCCAACTTTGACATATAATGCCTCCTTTCGCAAGCGAGCGCCTTGACAATCGGGACATAATGTTTTACCTCGGTATCGAGACAACATTACTCGATATTGAATCTTATATTGGTTCTCTTCAACCATTTTGAAGAAGCCGTCAATACCTTTAAACCCACCTACGCCATGCCATAGCTGATCTTTTTCATGCTGAGTTAAATCAGCATACGGCTTATGGATTGGGAATCCTATCTGAGAAGCGACATGGATAAAATCTCGCTTCCATTGACTCATCTTCTCTCCCTTCCAACATTCAACAGCCCCCTCAAACACCGAAAGAGCCGGGTTCGGAATAACTAATCGTTCATCTATACCAAGACATTTACCGAAACCCTCACACTTCGGACACGCGCCATAGGGATTATTGAAATTAAACAACATATCCGTTGGTTCGACAAACTGAATTCCATCTGCCTCAAATCGTTTAGAGAAGTCATGACGATGAAGACCTTCTTCGCCCCACACAACTAACGTCATTGATTCACCACCCTCAAAAAATGCAGTCTCAGCAGAATCAGCCAAACGCGACAATTCATCAGGATCGTCACAGACAGACATTCTATCAATGAGCAATTCGTAACTATCACTTAAGTTCGCCAACTGATTCTGCCCCAAAAGTTCATCAAAGCCATAAAAACGGCCTTCGCTATATAAACGCGAGTAGCCGCCTTTCGACAATATTTCAAGATGGCTGTTAAAATCTCGCCCATCAGGGATACGCAAAGGCGCAACAATCGCAATACGAGTCCCAATCGGATAAGATGTTGCCGTATCTACGACATCGGTTACAGAATGCTTCTTTACTTCAGCACCGGAGACAGGAGAAAACGTATGTCCGACTCTCCCGAATAGCAAGCGGATATAGTCATAAATCTCCGTAGAAGTGCCAACCGTACTTCTGGGATTTCGCGTATTTACCTTTTGCTCAATTGCAATAGCCGGTGGAAGACCCCGAATAAACTCAACCTCAGGCTTAGGCATCTTTCCCAAAAACTGGCGAGCATAAGACGAAAGACTCTCTACATAACGACGCTGTCCCTCGGCATACAAAGTATCAAACGCCAACGAAGACTTTCCCGAGCCACTAAGTCCGGTTATAACAACAAACTTCCCGCAAGGTATTGTCACATCGACATTCTTCAGATTATTGACTCTTGCGCCTTTGACAACAATATCATCCGTATCAACCGACGAAGGTTCAAACATCCGCTCCATTTCCTCCTTATTATATATAGGTGTAGTTTCTTGTATTTTCATAAACACGCATTCTCATTTCTGAGCACTACAAACAAATTATATCACATCTGAAAACTTACAAAGATAGCGATTTTATCTCACTCTCAAAAAAGTCGCCCTGACATTTAATCGACGCAATCAACCTAATCAAACATTTTTGGCTAATAAGGCATAAAATAGGATTCTATGTCACAAATAAATCTGTGCATATAATAAACAATCTCAAATTAGAGTTGTTATAATAGTATATAAAACAATTTTTTCAATTCAAACTCATCAAATTATACATACCTATTATGAAAAACTTAGACATAATACTTGCTGTTGTTGGCGGAGCGGTTGCCGGAGCTGCCCTCGGATTACTATTCGCGCCCAAAAAAGGAGCAGACTTGCGAGAAGATATCGCCGAATATCTCAAAGCTAAAGGCATTACCCTTAAAAAAGAGAAACTCGACGAACTAATCAACGAAATCAAAGCTCACGTTACCGACAAATAACATAGCCCATAATTATCGTACTTTTAAAACATACAAACATGAAAGCTACAAACCTTATAGCCGCATTCATCGGCGGTGCAATCGTAGGCGCCGGTGCTGCTTTATTGTTCGCGCCTGAAAAAGGCGAAGACCTTCGTTGCCAAATCAAATCTCTTCTCAAAAAATATGGCGTATGTAAATGCTCTCGCGCAGAAGAATTAGAAGAGATCGTTGACCAAATCGCCGCCGAAATCGAAGAATCGAAATAACAACCTCCCTTCATAACCAACAACAACGACATTGACAATTCCTCCAAAAGAAAAGCCGTGTCGTTGTTGCTTGGCCATATACGACCAATCATAAACGCATGTTTAACTCTTCACCTCTATCATCCGAAGCAAAGAACGGAAGATTCCAAACGCTCAAAGCTTCATTAAAACGATTAGCACTGCTTTATCTCGAAAGTGCAAAACTAACTGCTGCCGAAAAACTAACATTACTATTTTCGACAATAATTCTGTTTATCATCGCATTTATCTTGATAACAATCGCTGTCGCATTTGCTGCTGTCGCCCTGTCTCAACTCCTTGAAACAGCCCTTTCGCCAATCGCATCATCTCTAATTATGAGCGTCTTTTTTATTCTGCTCGCAGTTTTAATCTTCATTCTTCGCAAACCATTAATCATCAATCCTACAGCGCGATTCCTAAGCAAACTTATTATGGATATCGGCAAAGACCACCTCAACAACTAATCGACTGCTCATCAACTCTAATTTTATCATGGACACCACTGACACTGCTAATAAGGCTCCGATTCCTGCAAAAGAATCAACCTCACTGACTCTTGAAGAAATCAAGATGAGACAGATGGTTACTTCAATGAAAATCGCAATCGAAAAGCAAAAAATAATGGCGACCATTCTGCCGAGCTCCTCACACGCAGAAACAGCCGCCACGCCTAATTTTCGTCGTTTCGAAGGCATCATCGAATATGCAACAATTGCCATAGCTGCCTTCCGTATGGCAAAAAAAGTAATCACATTTCTTAAAAACTTCAAGAAATAACTATTGCCGTTTGAGTGCATTAGACATTTAGCCCCATCTCATATGCTTGTTGCATCGCTTGATGTGACAAAATTTCACCCCTTTGATAAACCCCTTTGCCATAAATAACGCCCTTCTCAACCGAGCCCTCCAGACACTCTGCCAACCCTCGCATACACTCTAACGTGCAATCCATAACGGTATCAGAGTCTTCGGCAGCAGTCATTATATAATAGAACTCTTTATCCTTAAATTCAAGCCATCGAGCAACCGTACGGTCGATAACCGTCTTCAATTGTGCCGATATAGAATAGAAATAAACCGGCGAAGACAACACCAAAACATCCGCGGCAAGCATCTTCTGAAGAATTTCCGCCATATCATCCTTAATAGCGCATTCTCCATTGTGATCTTTACAATGATAACACGCTAGGCAATGAGCAACCTTTTTGCCTTGAATCCATATCTTTTCTACATCGTGACCCGCCTCTAAAGCACCCTTCATAAACTGATCACACAGCGTATCTGAATTTCCGCCCAATCGCGGACTTCCAGACAATATCAAAACATTCTTTACCATAATATATCTTATCTTTTACCAATTCTTTTTATCCCTAGAATGATCTTGATTAGACCGTCGACTAACAACCATCGAATCAAACCAATCAACCATTTTGGGGTCAGCGTGAGAGAAAAATAAGCTTTGCTCTCTATCCAAAGATGCAATCAATGACATATCCTCTACAGACAGAGAAAAATCAAAGATTTCAAGATTCTCCGCCATTCGTTCTTTACGAACCGATTTCGCCAACGCAACAACTCCGCGCTGAATTAGCCAACGTAAAATCACCTGAGCTACACTTTTACCATACTTCATACCTATCGTTTGAAGCGTCTCATTACACACCATTATTCAATTCTACATATTCCATATCCGGAAATTTACAATTTTAGACAATCGATACCATCACCCGAACGATGGCTTTTTCTATCACAAAAATAAAAAAAAATCGTCAACCAAACACCCTACATAACGCCTAAATATAACCGTAACAACTCTTCTACAGTTCTAAAACACGATTATGAAGCTTTTTGTTGATTTTTCCACTGCTAAATTGTAATTTTGCATTAGAAATAGTCCTAAAAGATGAACGATTACATTGAACTCAGGGTTAATATTACCCCATGCAACGAAATAGCAACCGATATACTCGCAGCAATTCTTGCCGATTGTGGATATGAAAGCTTCCTCCCCGATGAATCAGGCGTAACTGCATACATCCCTATTAAGCTTTTCAACCAAAACGACGTAGAAAAAGCAATCTCTTCATTCCCCCTACCCGACCACTCTTTTACATTTGAGTCGAAAACTATCGAGGGGGAAGATTGGAACAAAGAGTGGGAGAAAAACTATTTTCAGCCAATCATTGTCGCCGACCGCTGTGTCATCCATAGCTCATTCCATAAAGATATCCCAACATGCGAATACGACATAGTTATCGACCCAAAAATGGCTTTCGGAACAGGTCACCACGCAACAACTTCTCTGATTATCGAGCAACTCCTCGCTATGGTGTTAGATGGTAAAAGCGTCATTGATATGGGCACCGGCACCGGTATCCTAGCAATACTCGCAGCCATGCGAGGAGCAACAAATGTTACAGGCATCGAAATAGACCCCGCAGCCGAAATTAACGCTGAAGAAAACATCGTCACCAACCACCATCCTGAAATCGATATCCGTCTTGGCGACGCATCGCTTCTTAACGAAATTCGCGACGCCGACATTTTTATTGCTAACATCAACCGTAACATCATCACTAACGACATTGAAGCTTACGCAAAATCGCTAAAAGCCGGAGGGACAATGTTGCTCAGCGGATTCTACGAGGCCGACATACCCGTCGTAATGGAGAAAGCATCAACATTATGCCTTGAAGAAGTCAGCCATACAGTCAAAGGCGACAACTGGACTTGCCTTCGACTAATGAAAAAAGCGTAACACAATTAACCGAAACCCAATGCCCCTTTTTAACAAAACAATTATCGCTACAGCTCTCACACTAATGTCTGCATCATACGCATCTGCAGATGTAATCTGCAGATGCAATTTAAAGGCCGACACAGCTCAAACAACACTACAACAAAAGACAACTGAAGCAACAGTCGATAACGATTCAAATCTAGGACATTTCACATGGGGCGCCGATTTGGGCAGTGCCGTTGACTTAACCGCCAACGACATGACTTCGGTTAATATCCACGGCTACTTCGGATACAAAGGTTCGTGGCTTAAATTCCTTGGAGTCGGAGCCGGCATCAACTCAATGCTAAACAATGCATCTCGATGCTACCCCATATACGCAATGCTCCGCACATCCTTCAGTCCGCAACCCAAACTCTGCTTCCTCGATTTACGCCTCGGCATATCAATCAACAACATCCTCGACTACTCCTCTCAAACTGACTTATACGGCTCTGTCGGTCTTGGCGTCACTTTAGCAAAGGGTAAAAAATTCTCTTCTCATATTATTATCTCATATGACTTTATGCCAACCAGACCATTCACAGTCTACTCCGAAGTGCCCGACACAAATACTGCCGGCGAAGTATTCGATGGCGACAATCCTCCTACGAAAACCGTAGCAACCAGACAATCATTCCCCGATATTCACATGGCAGCTATCAGAATTGGATGCTCATTTTAAGTGTAACACCAACGTTTGAATTAAGCGCACAAAAGCACCCAAAGCCAAATGTCTATATAACAAACAATTATAAAAACATTAACCATCATTAACAATATTTCTCTCCGAAATATTTTGCCAGTTCAAAAATAGTGCGTACCTTTGCAGTCGTGAAAGGGAAACAATAACGCTTTCACCTCAAGATAGCTTGAGAATAGATTTATCGCGGGATGGAGCAGTGGTAGCTCGTTGGGCTCATAACCCAAAGGTCGGAGGTTCGAGTCCTCCTCCCGCCACCAAAAAAGGTTAATAACTCGCTAACTTAGCGAGTTATTTTTGTATATAACAATCTATATCATGACGCAGAACGGAGCCTTGCCATAAATCCGACTGCAAACAAAAATTTAATAGCCATTATGGATTTCTACAGCATTTTCAAGAAAGCTATTGGCTTAAAAAGCCCACGCCTTAAACTAATGATGCTTGCTGCTGCAAGAATTTGCGGAATGAGATACTACGGAATATTCATCGACCCCGTAATTGCTTGCAACTTTAAATGCAAAATGAGCTATTTCAGCGATTCCGCAAACAAACCGCCATACCAAAAAAACTACGACTAAAGAGCAAATAAACTTGCCCAAGATTGCAAAACGCCTCTATCGAGCAATCTTGGGCAAAAATCTTCTCACCGAAAAGGAAGAAATAACGCTACAAAAAACTCAACTATAGCTAAATCATTAACACGATATTATCTTTCTATGGCAAACTTTAAATCGATTAGCTTAGCATGTTTCCTTGCCTCATGCTCGCTATCGCAGGCAATAACTGCCGAAACTAAAGAAGTAAAAACGACATTCCAATCAGCACGCGAATGGCGCCCAACAATCGACAACCGCGCCGATGCCGTTATGGTGTATGGTGTCGGAGGAAATCCGAGCGACCGTGGTCGCAAGCTTAATTTTGAGCAACGCGTGCGCAGTTGGAGAGAAAAAGGCTATACTGTCCATTTTATGACCGGTATTGCATGGGGTGAATATCAAGACTATTTCACCGGAAAATGGGACGGCAAACCTCATCTCGACGAAGGACAAGTTACAGCCCAAGGCGACACTATCTGGCACGGACACCTTGTGCCATATATCGTTCCCTCGATGAATTTCATCAAATATCTCAACGAACGACATGTAAAACGCGTTATTGATGCCGGCATCGATGCAATCTTCATGGAAGAACCAGAATTCTGGGCTCGCTCCGGCTATAGCGACGCATTCAAACGCGAATGGAAAGAATACTACGGCTTCGATTGGCGCCCTCAGCACGAATCGCCCGAAAATACATACCTCGCAAACAAACTTAAATACCACTTATATTATCGCGCCCTTAACGAAGTATTCACATTCGCAAAAGAGTATGGCCGTTCAAAGGGAATCGACGTAAAATGCTACGTTCCAACTCACTCTCTTGTCAATTATTCTCAATGGCAGATTGTGAGCCCGGAAGCAAGCCTCGCATCGCTCCCATGTGTCGACGGCTATATTGCGCAAGTTTGGACCGGCACGTCTCGCGAACCGAATTTTTATAATGGCAAAGCCCGCGAACGTGTTTTCGAAACGGCATTCCTGGAATACGGCTCAATGCAATCGATGACCGCTCCGACCGGCAGAAAAATGTTCTTCTTAACCGACCCTATCGAAGACCGAGCAAAAGACTGGGACGACTACCGACGCAACTACCAAGCAACATTTGTTGCACAATTACTATATCCCGGGGTAGCCGACTATGAGGTCATGCCTTGGCCCGAACGAATTTACGAAGGTCTCTACAACGTTGGAAAAAACAGCCACGAGAAAACTCGCATACCTCGTTTCTACTCGACCCAAATGCAAGTAATGATCAACGCGCTAAATAAAATGCCGGTATCTGACAGCAAAGTATCAGGCAGCCACGGAATCGGCGTATTAATGTCTAATTCGCTAATGTTCCAACGCTTCCCCAACCATGACGGATACGACGATCCTCAGCTCGCAAATTTCTACGGACAAGCGCTTCCTCTCATCAAACGAGGCGTCCCCGTTGAAACCGTACATATCGAAAATCTCGGATATGACGCGACACTCAAAGATATTAAAGTGCTCTTGATGAGCTACTCTAACATGAAACCACTCGACCCTGAAGCACATAAACATCTTGCCGAATGGGTACGTCGCGGTGGCGTAATTCTATTCTCCGGTAGCGATAAAGACCCCTTCCAAAATGTTCGCGAATGGTGGAATCAAAACGGCAACAAATTCACAGCTCCTTCTCAACATCTATTCAGCCTTATGGGCATTCCCGCCAACGCCCAAGAAGGAGAATATAAAGTAGGAAAAGGCACAGTCGTAGTTCGCCGTACCGACCCCAAAGAATATATACTCAACGAAGGTGGTGACCTGAAATTCATAGAAGATGTAACCCAACTATATCAACAAAGCAAAGCAGGCAAATTACAGCTAAAAAATAGCTTCGATCTGCTTCGTGGCCCATTCCGAATCCTCGCAGTGGTTGATGAAAGCATCTGCGAAGAACCGCTGACCGTTAACGGAACCTTCATCGATATGTTCGACCCCAATCTTCCGGTTATCACAAGCAAAACAGTCAAACCTAACGAGCAATCGCTTTTATACGACATCAACCAAATCTCATCTAAAGAGCCGCAAGTCATAGCATCCGCAAGCCGCGAATCAGACGAAGTAAGAACAAGCAACAGCTACGCATACACAGCCAAAAGTCCGATCGAAACAACTAACGTCTCACGCGTATGGCTTCCCAATAAGCCCACCAGCGTAAAAATCGACGGAAACGAAGTGCTTGACATCTCATTATGGGACAAATTAAGCAACACATATCTAATCCGCTTCGAAAACAATCCCGAAGGACGACACATCGAATTCACCTGGTAAAACATCGCTACTTCTAATAAAATAGACCTATAAATATAGAAAAAAAGGCAGAGTCGTAATCATAAATACGGCTCTGCCTTTTTTCTATCATAACAACTCAAGGAGACAGAAGATTCTTCACTTTTCAATCTCACAACAACAACTAAGCCGCCAACCATACACTATATCACCGGCGAAGACTATCCGTAGAGTAAACATCCGCGACATATCGAGGCGTCAACAGCCACCGCGCGCTCCGATAGGGTTATCGCGCCGCCTACATCCCATCAAACAAAGTCTACCAATGGTTTGTATCATAAGTTGAGAGCCTCCCGTGCTATATAACGTTAGACGAGTGAGCCCGCGGAGCGGATGGTGCTGTGGATATACTGATTTCAGTGAATTTTGCAGTGAATTTTGCGGTGAAGTTTGCGGTGAAGTTTTATGATGATTTCACGCCCTCATCCTCTTTTCTGAAGGGAAATATTGCCATTGTAAAATAATATTTATACCTTTGCTGTGCAGACCGAAACGCAGAGACCCGGTCACGGGGCAATGCGGGAGGGTCAGCAACAAAATTTTATGGAAAAGCGTTTACTTTGACGCTCTTTCTTGACAATCGGAAATCTGGTAAATTTCAATTGGAGTCAAGAATGAAGCAGACAGTAGATGACTTATGTGGATATGAATATATTCGTCATCAATGCGCGTGAGCGCAGATTGGTGGCGCGTTGTCATATTCTGCGTGAGGTCTCTGCGTGTTTGCTCGTTCAACTCCAATGGGCAATACCAGAGCCTCCGATTGTGGAACGAGCAACGGTATGGCTCTCACGCTTTTTTTATTCCCTAACGCCGACAACAGAGCCTCCGGCATAAAATAGCACAAATTAACATAAGACACAACGACAACGCAACATCAACAGATTGAATCTGCAGATCTCTTAAAGACATATTAAATATCTGTGTAGCAATCAATTTAAATCAAAGAACAAACAAATAATTCCAACATGAAAAAACTATTTAAATATTTACTCTTCATTATGCTGGCAGTAGCATCATCCGTCTCTGCTTCAGCTCAAACTTTTACCGATAAAGGATTTCAATGCGAGATTATAAATGGAGTAGATGGAAATTATGTCAGTATAACTGGTTTTGAGGATTATCAGCTAGAGCTCGAAATTCCCGCAGAAGTCCAATATAATGGAATAACTTATACAGTATATAGCATCGGCGACAACGCATTTCGCGATCGCATCGACTTGACGTCTGTTACTATCCCAGACTCTGTAACTGAGATTGGGGAGTCGGCATTCATTAGTTGCTCAAGTCTGACGTCTGTAACAATCGGAGAATCGGTGTCTGAAATTGGAGGGCATGCATTCTGGGGTTGCTCAAGTCTGACGTCTGTATATATTTCAGACCTAGAAGCGTGGTGCAATATCATATTCAACAATTGGGATTCAACTCCGTTATGGAACGACGCTTCGTTATATCTCAATGGAGAATTGGTAACTGACCTCGTAATTCCCGACTCGGTTACTAAGATTGGAGCGTATGCATTCTTTAATTGTAAAAGCCTGACATCTGTTACTATCCCCGACTCGGTTACTAAGATTGGAGCGTATGCATTCTTTAATTGTAAAAGCCTGACATCTGTTACTATCCCCGACTCGGTAACTGAGATTGGAGAGTATGCATTCCGTTATTGCTCAAGCTTGACTTCAGTTACCATTCCCGACTCGGTAACCAAAATTGGGGAGTCAACATTCAATGGTTGCTCAAGGCTGACGTCTGTAACAATCGGAAAATCGGTGTCTGAGATTGGAGAGCAAGCATTCTATGGTTGCTCAAGCTTGACGTCTATTACCATTCCCGACTCGGTAACTAAGATTGGAGGGCATGCATTCTATTATTGCTCAAGCTTGACGTCTATTACCATTCCCGAATCGGTAACTGAAATTGGAGAGTATGCATTCTATTATTGCTCAAGTCTGACGTCTATTACCATCCCCGACTCGGTAACCAAAATTGGGACGTCAACATTCATTGGTTGCTCAAGCTTGACGTCCGTAACAATCGGAGAATCGGTGTCTGAGATTGGATGGTATGCATTCTATGGTTGCGGATCAAGTCTGACGTCTGTATATATTTCAGACCTAGGAGCGTGGTGCAATATCAAATTCAGCGATGTCTCGTCAAATCCGTTAATGTACGGAGCATCGTTATATCTCAATGGAGAATTGGTAACTGACCTCGTAATCCCCGACTCGGTAACTAAAATTGGAGGGTATGCATTCAATTGTTGCTCAAGCTTGACGTCCGTAACAATCGGAGAATCGGTGTCTGAAATTGGAGCGTCTACATTCTATTGTTGCTCAAGTCTGACGTCTGTATATATTTCAGACCTAGGAGCGTGGTGCAATATCAATTTCAGCGATGTCACATCAAATCCGTTATACAACGGAGCATCGTTATATCTCAATGGAGAATTGGTAACTGACCTCGTAATCCCCGACTCGGTAACTGAGATTGGAGAGCGTGCATTCATTGGTTGCTCAAGCTTGACGTCTGTGACTATCCCCGACTCGGTAACTAAAATTGGGGATTCGGCATTCTCAAATTGCTGTAACTTAACCCATTTAACAATCGGAGAATCTGTTTCTGAGATAGGACGCAACGCATTCAGTTGGTGCAATAATTTAAGCACAATCTACTCCAAAGCTAAGACTCCTCCGACATTTATTGGCTTGGCATCACCCTTTGAAGATGAGCCTTACCGGAATGCAACATTGTATGTCCCTGAAGGATGTGGCGAGGCATACAAAGCGGCTCAATGGTGGTCTAATTTTAACAACATTAGCGAATATGAATTTAGCGGTATCGATGACGTAACATCAGAAGATGCTGTCAACGAAGTTGTTGGTTACTATAACGCACAAGGCGCAATGTCGACTGAGCCATGGAAAGGCTTAAACATCGTCGTTTACAGCGATGGCTCTATCCGCAAGATTGCCTACTAAACAAAATAACATCATATTAATTGCAAATGGACGTCTCATTGACGTCCATTTGTGTTATCTAGCAAAATAAATTTAACAATCTGCTCAGCCATTTAAGACGTTTCTCATTTTGTGTTTTGAGAAAATAAATTACTCTTAAAACAACAAATTGAGCAACATAAGCAGCTTGTTAAAGAAATATCCGTGTTCTCGTTTATTGTTCCGATAATAGAGGAATCTTAGCCGAAGTCAACCGGATTGTTAACAGGTTCGGAAGCACAATCCATCTCGCGCTTCTATAAGATAGAGCAAATAAAACCCCGAAACTATAACAACTCATCCTATCATTAAAAGCCATCACATAAGCAGTGTTGAGAGACGACATGTAATAGTCGTCTTAAGCGTTATATCATGTGTCAACTATAGCTTGAGTATTAAATCTAAAAAGGCTTGCTAGAGCCCGAATTCATATCTTTAACCGCTTCGCGATGTCTTGACTCCCGCTCTGATATTCGTATCAGTCAGAAAAAAGCCGACTCGAAAATCGATTTCAGGTCGGCTTTTTTCTGACTGATAACGTAAAAAAAATAGCGGCGCTAACTCATAGAGAGCTAGCGCCGTTTATAATAAAGAGGATTGGAGTTTTATCTATTTCATCACAAAGTCATTGGATTCCAATTTAACTTGCGAATAAACTCCTTTTTGACAAGATTACTGCTGTAACTTGAAGTTAATGGGAAGGGTATACCAAACTGATACTGCCTGACCATTCATCTTACCGGGGATAAATCTCGGTAAGGTCTTTACTACGCGCACAGCTTCTTTGTCGAGGTCGGGGTCTTTTCCACGAAGAATTACTACGTCTCCTACGTTACCATCTTTCTTCACAACGAATTTCACTACGACACGGCCTTGGATATTATTCTCAGCTGCCATAGTAGGATATTTGATGTGAGTAGCAACGTATTTGAGAAGTTCGGCTTCACCACCGGGGAATTGAGGCATCTGCTCAACTGCGGTAAAGATTTCTTCCTTAACAGGTTCGGGTTTCTTCTCTTCAACGATGATCTCATCTTTGTGGGTACGAACAACTTCGAGGTTATCTGTACCTTGATCAAAGGTGGTAGCACCGGCAGCTGCTGTAGATTCCTGGACTTCATCTTTAGAGGTGATGTCTTCGGTCACTTCGTTGTCAGCTGCGATTTCGATTTCTGTATCCTTAATTGTGTTGAGGATTTCTTCGGGAAGGGCTTCTTCAGCCTCCGGTTCTTGGACTGCTTCGATTACTTCTTCTTCTTCTTGGGGCTTTTCTTCTTCAGCTTCAGCTTCCATCTGGGCGAGCTGCTGTTCGAGCTGAGCTTGGAGCTGGAGCTCATGCTGCTCACGACGGAAGTCGTTGTAAATGCCGAGGAAGTATGAGGCAATCAGAATAATTACCAAGCCTATAATTGTGAAGAGCATCGCACGATTATGGCGGCTATCAGAGTACTTGCGCAATTGATAGGCACCAAAATCTTTGTTTTTACCTTCAAAGATAATGTCAGTCCACTCTCTTGATGAAAGATCTACATCTTTTGCCATTTTACTGTCTGTTTAATTGGTTCATAAATATAGATAAATCATCACTTAGCTTCATCGGGATGGGCCTTCTTGAACTCAGGTGTAGAAAAAACCATTGCCTTGTCAGTGTCGGTCAAAGATCCGATTTGGTAACGAGAAATCTGGTTAATCTGCATCTCGTCGAGAGCTGAAATCACACATTCCCAAGAAGCGCCTTCCATAGGTTTGATGATTACAACCGGACGGGTGAGGTTTTCATCGTTACGAATCTTTTTGGCCTCTGCCTGGAACTGTTCTTCGGTAATTTCTTTCTTACGCCAGCGATCTTTCTGGGCTTCTACCTTTTCAAGAACGGTCTTGTTTCGATCATGAAGGATCTTACGGATACCCTTCAAAAGAGCGCCTTCATTTCCTTCAAATCGCGATACTTGGATGTTTGATGATACCAAAACATCACCGTTATACTCTGTCAGGGGTTTACCTGTATAGTAGTAAATGGTATTGTCTTTGATAGCGCCGTTATCATCGTAATTTGTATCGAGAATCAGAGTGATTGCTTCAGATTCCTTTGCCTTCTGCAGTTCCTCTTGTTGGAGCTTCTCATTGGTAGGAAGCGCGATTGAGAGGGTCTGCGACTTAATCATGGTCGTACACAGCATGAAGAACGTAATCAGAAGCATGTTCATATCAACCATCGGAGTGAAGTCGACATGAATCGCCATTTTTTTCTGGGCACCTTTTTTCTTTTTGCCCCCGGAGGATTGTTCTATCTGTGCCATGATTAATCAGCTTCGGTTTTAAGAGCAGTCATGACGGAGAATTTATTCATCTTAATGGTCTGAAGGTTGTCGAGGACGGGATGAATGGTTTCAAACTTTGTCCCACGGTCTGCCTTGACGGCAATACCTTCGCCCTTTTGGATGGCGTCATGAATGTTGGGGTTCGAGGAAGAATAGATAGCACGCATCCATATCTGGAACTCGTTGGTTGAGAGCTGGGCGCCGTTCTGGTCTACGTAGTTGATATCCTTCAAGGGCACACCTACGTCTGAACGTTCGATATTGCTCAGCCACTCATCCTGCTCTGTCTGATCGAGCATCAGGAATTCGTGCATTTTCTCAAGAGGAACACCGAAAGAGGCGTTCTTGGCAAACTTCTCTATGTCGAGCGAAGTGATTCCGAGTTTCTTTCCGGTAAATTTCTCATAATTAGCTGCTGCCGCTTTGAGAACTTCTTTACGGAGAGGTTCAGAACCCCAATTCTCGGCGTTGTCTGCATCGGCGTCACCAGAGATAGAAAGGAAAATCTGTCCCTTGGGGCTAACCAATACGTTCACGACGTTAGCCGTGGGCACCTTGATTTCAGATACTGAAGAGGGGGTGATTACGGTCACCGGCTCTTTCTGAAGGAAGGTGGAGGTCAACATGAAGAAAGTAAGCAAAAGAACGGTAACGTCACTCATCGCGGTCATGTCGATGAGGGTACTCTTTCTTTTAATTTTTACTTTTCCCATGATTACTTGTTAATTAATAGATTTATAATATCCGAGTAATCAGAGGATTAGTGGGTAGTAGCGAAAGACTGTACGATAGAGAAGCCTACTTCGTCGATAGCGTAGGTCAGGTTGTCAATCTTGTTGGTGTAGAAGTTGTATGAGATTACAGCGAACGCACCGGTTGCGATACCGAAGGCGGTGTTCACAAGCGCCTCAGAGATACCGGTTGACAGCTCAGTTGAGTCGGGAGCACCAGATGCTGAAAGAGCCTGGAATGATTTGATCATACCGATTACAGTACCGAGAAGTCCGACGAGTGTACCGAGAGTTGTCAAAGTAGCTACGATGGGGAGGTTCTGCTGAAGTGAGGGCATTTCAATTGCGGTTGCCTCTTCAACTTCTTTCTGGATGGTAGCAATCTTCTGTTCTTTAGTAAGAACTGTATTAGCGTCCATTTCTGCGTAACGGTTAAGAGCTGCAGAAACAACAGCTGCTACTGAACCTTTCTGCTTAGCGCAGAGAGCCTGAGCGGCGTTGATATCGTTCTTAGCAAGGCATTTCTTGATTTCAGAAACGAACTTAGCAATAGAACCTGTACCCTTAGCGCTCTTAAGAGCGATAGCGCGTTCTACTGAAAGAACGATAACGGTCAAGAAGAGAGTCTGGAGAATGGGCACGATGATACCACCCTTAAAGATAGTACCGATAAGATCCAGGGGATGAGCCTTTGCGAATTCTTCGGGAGCGAACCACATTGATGCGCCTTCGTAACCTTCAGCGTCAAAGTGTGAGGGGTTACCGAACACGAAGAGGAAGAGAACAACGGCTACAACGAAGCAAGCAACGATAACCAAAAATGCGTTTTTGATACCGCGAACGTTGCTACCGGGCTTAACGGCAGCGCTATTGCGCTGAGGTGCGTTAGGCTTTTGAGTTTCCATAACTTGATAGTACTTTTAAATTTGAATTGTTAATAATGTTAGTTTTTTCTTAGTTTATTAGGCATCGCCCGGTAAGAGAGACGATGCGTTATATTTTTCCATCACAAAAGCGCGAAGAGATGAATCGGCTCCGCGGCAATCTATGCGTAGTATGGTAACAAATTGTGATAATCTCGGTCTCTTTTTTTCAACCAGAATTACTTCATGGCAAAAGCTTTCTGCAAAATTATCATTTGTTTTCCAACTAACAAAATTTTCGGAATTATTTTTTCGTTACAAATAGCCCTTAATATTAAGAACTTCATAACTCGAAACTAATTCCGCATCTGCTATAGACTCAACGAGACTTTTTAGCAAAAATTATTGTTGGTGATTTTTTTGGTCGATTTTTTCGATTTATTAATAAAGGGTTACAGAAATTATCACTACCTTTGTGGTCGAAATCGGAAATTATGGAAATATTTCCGTAATTCCGTGCGGCAAGCTGCCGTATTACCCTTAGAAAACAAAAAAACAAAATCCATAAACTTATAAATTACACAATAATTTATAATGAGCATCGGCATAAAAATAAAAAAAGGCCTTGACATCCACTTAGCAGGAGGTATTTCCAACCCTACCGCTCCGAAGGAATGCAAGTGTAACACAGTCGCGATCGTCCCCGACGATTTCACCGGCCTTATTCCAAAAATGGAAGTGCGCGAAGGTGACGCCGTAAAAGCGGGCCAACCTCTATTCCACAGCAAAATCGACGAACAGTTGAAAGTTGTCAGCCCTGTTTCAGGCACCGTTAAAGCTGTTGTCAGAGGAGAACGTCGCAAAATCGAACGCGTTATTATCGAAGTTGGAGAGGAAACTCCCTTACATTTCAACGTCGATGGGGTATTGTCCGATGCTAAAGCGGCAAGAGAATTACTCCTATCATCCGGCCTTTGGGCTATGTTACGCCAGCGCCCTTACGACATCGTACCGGCTGCCGAGTGTAATTTCCGCGATATTTTTGTGTCCGGATTCGACTCTGCTCCCCTCGCTTGGTATCAGACCAACTTCTCAAATGAGGAGGTTAAGGCTCTCGAAGCGGGTGTAAAACTACTTTCCCTGCTGTCTGACGGCAAGGTATATGTCGGCAAACGAGGCGACATGACTTTACCCGAGCTCAATGGGGCTGAAATGATAGATATCGACGGCCCTCACCCGGCGTCAAATGTCGGCACTATTATTGCCAACATCAAGCCGGTCAACAAGGGAGAAATCGTCGGCTGTCTCGACTTGCCTACCCTTATGAGAATTGGCAAGCTTGCCATTACAGGTGTTCTCGATTCTACTACGACAGTTGCAGTTGTTGGCTCTGAAGTCAAAAATCCCGAGTTGATAAAAGCCCCGATGGGCGCAGAAATTTCTGCTATCATCAATAAGAATATTGTTGAGAACGGACGCAATAAGCGTATCATCTCCGGCAATGTGTTGACCGGTATTGCAGTAAAAGAAGATGGATATCTTCGTGCACCCTACCGAATGATCACCATCATCCCTGAAGGCGATGACGTTGACGAATTCATGGGTTGGGCTTCATTCTCGCCAAATAAACAGAGCACAAGTCCGTCATTCCCCGGCCATTTCTTCTCAAAAAAACTCTTCACTCCTGACGCTCGCATTCTTGGCGGACGCCGCGCGATGATTATGAGTGGCCAATACGACAAGGTGTTCCCGATGGATATCCTCCCTGAATATCTCATCAAAGCAATTATAGCTAAAGATATCGACCGTATGGAACAACTCGGCATCTATGAGATTGCGCCCGAAGATTTCGCCCTCGCGGAATATGTCGATACATCTAAACTCGAACTCCAGCAGCTCGTACGCAATGGTCTCGATTACTTGCGTAAAGAGCTATCTTGATTTCCCTTATTTGACAACCAATAAAACGATATAGCGTTGAAAGCACTGAAAAAACTGATGGACAAGGCCCGCCCTTCGTTTGAAGAGGGGGGAAAACTCCACGCGTTCCGCTCGGTCTATGACGGCTTTGATACTTTCTTATTCACGCCCAACGAGACCTCACGCTCAGGAGTACATATCCACGACTCTATGGATTCTAAGCGCACGATGACAATCGTTATCATCGCCTTGATTCCTTGTCTCTTATTCGGTATGTATAACACCGGATACCAACATTGGCTCGCCGCCGGAGCCGAGTCTTTCCCCTTCTGGGAGCTCATGCTCTACGGATTTTTAGCCGTACTGCCTCGATTGGTAGTTGCTTACGTTGTTGGTCTCGGCATCGAATTCGTCGTTGCTCAATGGCGTAAAGAAGAAATCCAAGAGGGATTCCTCGTTACTGGTATTCTAATTCCTCTTATCTGCCCCATCGAGACTCCGCTTTGGATGATTGCCGTAGCAACAGCCTTCTCGGTTATCTTCGTTAAGGAAGTATTCGGAGGCACAGGCTACAATATTTTCAATGTCGCTCTCGTAACCCGTGCATTCCTATTCTTTGCCTACCCCGCCCAAATGAGTGGCGACAAAGTGTTCGTTGCATCAGGAAAGATGCTCGGACTCGGAGAAGGTATCGACGGTCTGACTTGCGCAACCCCTCTAGGTCAAGTTGCAACGTCCGGAGCGAATAACGCTACTGAAGTTGCGTCTGCTATTACCGACGTTACAGGCGACCCGATTTCACTTTGGCAAATGTTTCTCGGTCTTATCCCCGGCTCATTCGGTGAAACATCAACCCTATGCATCCTCATCGGAGCTGCAATCTTGATGTTCACAGGCATCGCAAGCTGGCGCATAATCCTCTCTGCCTTCGGTGGCGCAGCCGTAATGTCGCTGATTGCCAATTGGTGTCAGACTCCGACATATCCCGCATCGTTCTTGACCGTAGGTGAACAACTCTGCCTTGGCGGTTTCGCTTTCGCTGCCGTATTCATGGCTTCAGACCCCGTAACTTCTTGCCGTACAAACGTCGGCAAATATATCTACGGATTCCTCGTAGGAGTTGTCGCTATATTAATCCGCACATACAATAATGGCTATCCCGAAGGAGCAATGCTCGCCGTGTTGCTAATGAACGCCCTCGCCCCTCTTATCGACTACTGCGTAGTAGAGGCAAACGTTCGTCGCCGTATGTCGCGCACAAAGACAATAGAGTAAGAATCACTGATATTTCTTGACATTCAAGCTTAAGCAGAATAAAGATGATTAATAAGCAAAGCAACGTCTATACCATCGTCTACATCACGGCTATGGTAATCGTGGTAGGAGCCCTCTTGGCATTTACCTCGATAGCTCTGAAAGACCGTCAGGAAGAGAACACTCAAGCCGACAAAAAGAGCCAGATTCTCCAAGCTGTACATATCGCAACCTCTCGCTCATCTGTTATTGCAGACTTCGATAAATACATCACCGACCAACTCGTTGTTAACGACAATGGCGAAGTAATCGAAGGCGAAAACGCATTCTTGATTGATGTAGCTTCTGAAGCGAAGAAACCAATCGCTGAGAGATTACTCCCCATATATGTTTGCCAACTGCCAGACGCCGGAACCAAATATATCATTCCGCTTGCCGGTATGGGACTTTGGGGCCCGATTTGGGGATATGTAGCTTTCAACGACGACTGCTCAACAATCTACGGAGCATTCTTCGACCACCAAGGCGAAACTCCCGGACTTGGAGCTGAGATTGTAAAACCTGAGTTCACTAATCAGTTCCCCGGTCAGAAAGTTTTCAAAGGCGAAGACTTCTATCCTATTGAAGTTGTCAAAGCCGGTCAAAAACCCTTAAACCCCAATGTTGATTATGTCGACGGCATCTCCGGAGGCACTATCACTTCTAAGGGTGTTGGAGCCATGTTTGAAAACTGCCTCACCCCCTACCGCGCTTGGCTCGAAAAAGCCGGCGAACAGACTCAAAACTGATTTTTAACGCCGTCACCTATATATCATCATGGCTGACAAGATTAGCAATAAACAAATATTTTTCAATCCTTTCTCAAAGGATAACCCTGTAATCGTGCAGGTTTTGGGTATCTGCTCAAGCCTCGCCGTCACAGCTAAGCTCGAGCCCGCCCTCGTCATGGGCATCTCGGTAATCGCCGTGCTCGCTTTCTCTAACGTTATCATATCATTAATTCGCAATACGATTCCAACAAACATTCGTATCATCGTGCAACTCGTCGTTGTCGCTGCATTGGTAATCGTTGTAAACCAATTGCTTTTGGCTTATGCATATGACGTCAGCAAGCAACTCTCGGTTTTCATCGGACTTATTATTACGAACTGTATCTTGATGGGACGTCTTGAGGCATTCGCAATGGGTAACAAACCTTGGCCCTCATTCCTCGACGGCGTCGGCAACGGAATCGGATATGCTGTAATTCTCGTCATCGTAGGCTTCTTCCGCGAACTTCTCGGCAGCGGCACATTGATGGGCTTCCCCGTAATTCCCGACTGTCTATATGAAGCCGGTTATGTTAACAACGGCCTCATGATTCTCCCTCCGATGGCATTGATCGTTGTTGCTTGTATTATTTGGGTACATCGTGCGATCAACAAAGACCTTCAGGAAAAATAAGCTAAAACATTCCTTAATAAGTAACAGTAAACTAACCAAAAATGGAAAACTTAAATCTTTTCATACGCTCGATTTTCATCGACAACATGGTGTTTGCCTACTTTCTTGGAATGTGCTCTTTCCTGGCAGTATCCAAGAATGTTAAAACAGCATTCGGCCTCGGCATAGCCGTAACATTCATGTTGATTGTCACCCTTCCGATCAACTATCTTCTCGAAAACTACGTATTGAAAGCAGGCGCCCTAACATGGCTCGGAGAAACATTCGCCGAGGTAGACCTCAGCTTCCTCTCACTTATCATGTTTATCGCCGTAATCGCCTCAATCACCCAATTGGTAGAGATGGCAGTCGAGAAATATTCTCCATCGCTATACGCATCGCTCGGCATCTTCCTCCCCTTGATTGCCGTTAACTGCGCAATCCTCGGAGGCTCGCTCTTCATGCAACAGCGCGGATTCGACAACGCTTGGTCGGCAACTTGCGCCGGCGCCGGATGGGGTCTCGGTTGGCTTCTCGCCATTACCGCAATTGCCGCAATTCGCGAACGAGTAAGCGCTTACTCAAACGTGCCGGCCCCCTTGCGCGGAATCGGCATTACCTTCATTATTTGCGCATTGATGGGCATTGCCTTCATGAGCTTCCTCGGAATCAAACTTTGATTTCAGAAACAGAATTTCTAATCTGAACAACCTACAACGACAATGATATCACTCCAATCAACCCTATGGCCGACGGTGCTCAGCAGCGTAGGTATCTTTTTGGTGATTACCCTATTGCTTGTGGTCATACTGCTTGTAGCCAAGAAATATCTAGTAAGCTCAGGCAATGTAAACGTGACCATCAACGACGACAAGAAAGTTGAAGTATCATCAGGGGTTCCCTTGCTTACAGCAATGGCAACAAAAAATGTATTCCTTCCCTCTGCTTGCGGTGGTAAAGGAAGCTGTGGCCAATGTAAAATCAGGGTAACCGAAGGTGGCGGAGAAATTCTCTCGACCGAAACCGTCCACTTTTCTCGTAAAGAAGTTAAAGATAATTGGCGTCTAGCATGCCAAGTTAAGGTTAAAAATGACCTCGACATCAAGGTGCCTGCCTCTGTTCTCGACATCAAAGAATATGAGTGTGAAGTTATCTCTAACAACAACGTAGCAACCTTCATTAAAGAGTTCATCGTAGCCCTTCCGAAGGGAGAACACATGAACTTCATTCCCGGTTCTTACGCCCAAATTAAGATTCCTGCTTTCAGCATCGACTACGACAAAGATATTGACAAAGCCTCAATCGGTGAAGAGTATCTCCCCGCATGGAAGAAATTCGGATTGTTCGACCTCAAATGCGTCAACCCCGAAACTACCGTACGTGCATATTCTATGGCCAACTACCCCGCCGAAGGCGACCGTTTCATGCTGACCGTACGTATCGCAACTCCTCCCTTCAAACCGAAACCCGAAGTTGGTTTCATGGATGTCAACCCCGGTATCGCATCAAGCTACATTTTCACCCTTAAACCTGGCGACAAAGTGTTGATGAGCGGTCCTTACGGAGACTTCCACCCCATCTTCGATTCAAAGAACGAAATGATGTGGATAGGTGGTGGCGCCGGTATGGCACCTCTCCGTGCCCAAATCATGCACATGACAAAGACGCTTAAGACAACCGACCGAGTAATGAACTACTTCTACGGCGCTCGCGCCCTCAACGAAGTCTTCTATCTCGACGATTTCTTGAGCCTCGAGAAGGAATTCCCCAACTTCAAATTCCATCTCGCGCTTGACCGTCCCGACCCCGCTGCTGATGCCGCAGGAGTTAAATACACCCCCGGATTCGTACATCAAGTTATTTACGAGACATACCTCAAAGATCACGAATCACCCGAAGACATCGAATACTATATGTGTGGCCCCGGCCCGATGAGCGCCGCAGTCAACAAGATGCTCGACAGCCTCGGTGTAGACCCCGAGAACATCCACTACGACAACTTCGGAGGTTAATCCCCCCGTTGATAAACACGAAACGTAACAGCGAGGCATCATCATTCCTTGCTTTACAAATTGATTCCACGCCGCTTCAATTATGATACGCTTGCGCGAGAACATAGACCTTAAAGAGATGACCACATTCGGCATTACAGCCATCTGTGGTCGTCTCATTGAGTTTTCAGAGCCGGAGATTGACCTTCCCGAGCTCGACCGTCGCGGATTGCTTGATAAAGCAATTATCCTCGGAGGAGGAAGCAATATGCTCTTTACCGGAGCAGATAAAAACCTCTGCGTAATCCATCCTATCGCAAATTCTATAGAAACGACGATAGAAGACAACGAAACCGTAAAAGTATCAGCCGACGCCGGAGTAATCCTCGATAATCTTTGCCAACTAACGACCGACAATGGTTGGTGGGGATTGGAAAACCTTTCAGGCATACCGGGGCATTTAGGAGGAGCGGCCGTGCAAAACGTAGGAGCGTATGGCGCAGAAATCAAAGATGTAATCGAATCTGTTGTTTGCTACTCAACGGCAAGACATACATTCATTGAAATCTCGGTCGATGAATGTGCTTACGGTTATCGCGACTCAATCTTTAAGCATCAACCCGATGGCGAAAAACTGATCGTCTGCAAAATAAACCTTAGACTCTCAATCAAGCCAAATCCAAGATTAGGATATCAAGGGCTGCGTAATGCACTCATCCGAGAATTCAACATTCTTGATGAAACAAATTCGAATGATACACAACTAATCCAACGATTACAAACATCATCTCCAACGATTATCAGAGAAACAGTCATAAAGCTACGTGAATCGAAACTCCCCAACCCCGATAAAACAGGCAGCGCAGGCAGTTTCTTCAAAAATCCGGTTATAAACTCTTGCGACTATAACCGACTACAATCATTATGGGCAACAATGACCGATAACAATAGCTCATTAGTTCCAGGTCACGAATTACCCAACAACCAAATTAAGCTATCTGCCGCATGGCTAATCGACAACGCCGGATGTAAACCCTTAACCGTCGGCGGAGCAGCTCTTTGGCAAACACAACCCTTAGTTTTGGTAAACGCTACCGGTAACGCTACCGGTGAAGACGTCATAAACCTCGAACACGTCATAATAAAACGCGTCGAAACAATCTTCGGAATAACCCTCAGCCCTGAAGTCATCCATATCTGAAAAGCAAACCCCTTCAGCCTATGTCATCATTCGTTATAGAAGGAGGTCATACCCTCCAAGGAGAAATCACCCCGCAAGGCGCAAAAAACGAAGCGCTCCAAGTAATTAGTGCAGTTATATTGACTTCTCAGCCCGTTGAGATTTCCAACGTCCCTGAAATCAGAGACGTCAAGAACCTCATCGCTATGTTACAACAAATGGGAGTAAAAGTAACGCGCCATGAAAAGGGGCGCTACACCTTCCAAGCAGAGGATATTGACACCGACTACATCTATAGCGACGATTTCATTAAGCGCTGCGCAGCCTTGCGCGGCTCAGTATTGCTCGTCGGGCCTCTGCTCGCTCGTTTCGGCAAAGCATACTTTCCCAAACCCGGGGGCGACAAAATTGGTCGTCGTAAAGTAGACACTCATATACAAGGCTTCCTAAATCTCGGCGCTGAGTACACTTACGAGCACTCAAAACGAGCCTATTTGCTAACATTACCCGAAGGGAAGAAGTTAACCGGATGCTACATGCTACTTGATGAAGCATCAATCACCGGCACTGCCAACATTATTATGGCAGCAACATTAGCAGAAGGGAAAACTATAATTTATAACGCCGCATGCGAACCATACATTCAACAATTATGTAGCATGCTCAAACAAATGGGGTGTAAAATCGATGGCGTCGGTTCTAATCTCTTGACCGTGCACGGATTCTCCGGCATACCGGCAGGAGCTGTTCACAAGATTCTCCCCGACATGATTGAAGTTGGCAGCTTTATAGGCATGGCGGCAATCACTCGTAGCTCTTTAACAATCAAAAACGTAAGCTACGATAATCTAGGCATTATTCCAGAAAGTTTCAGACGCCTCGGCATCAAGCTCGAACAACATGGCGACGATATATTCGTGCCGGCGCAAGACAGCTATATCATCGACACAGCCCTCGACGGGTCAATCATGACAATTGCAGACGCCCCATGGCCCGGACTAACCCCCGACCTTCTCAGTGTAATGCTTGTCGTAGCAACACAATGCCGTGGCACAGTGCTTATCCACCAAAAAATGTTTGAAAGTCGCCTATTCTTTGTTGATGACCTAATCGAAATGGGCGCTCAAATCATTCTCTGCGACCCCCACCGTGCAGTTGTCATCGGCCACGACCATAAGTTTACTCTCCGCGCCAATAAGATGAGCTCGCCCGATATACGTGCCGGTATAGCAATGCTATTAGCAGCAATGTCGGCAAAAGGCACAAGTATTATCGGCAACATCGAACAAATCGACCGCGGATATGAAGATATCGACCAGCGACTCAACTTCCTTGGAGCTTCAATCACTCGTATTGACTAATTCCTTCGCCGTATAAATCGCTTTTTCAGGGAGTATCTACCAGACCTACAGATTATTTAACTCAAATCAATATCATAGAACTATTACCATAATGATAACTTTCATGATCGTAGTGTTCGTAATCGGCTACTTGTGTATTGCCACCGAACATATACTACACATCAACAAAGCGACCTTCGCCCTATTATTGGCGGCTATACTTTGGGCATTCTATGCTCTCGTTGGCAACGATCCAAACCTCCCCGCCGATCTAAGTATTGCATTAGCTGATACTTGTGAAGTCATTGTCTTCTTAATCGGAGCAATGACAATCGTAGAGCTCATCGATCGCTATGGTGGATTCAACATAGTTGTTAAACGTATCAAAGCAAAAAGCAAACGAGGCCTAATGTGGGTGCTCGCTTTCGTAGCATTCTTCTTATCTAGTATCCTCGACAACATGACAACCACCATCATTATGGTTATGATGTTACGTCGAATGATTGCTGACCAAAAAGAGCGCTGGATGTTTGCCAGCGTAATCGTACTCGCTGCCAATGCCGGAGGCGCATGGTCGCCTATTGGCGACATCACAACAATTATGTTGTGGATGAAAAACTACGTTTCTTCTGTAGACCTAATCACCAACCTACTTCTACCCTCGCTCGTTTCTGTAATCGTTCCGACTTTCATCGCGACTCGATTTATCAGCACCGGCCCTGTTGAAACCCTTAACGAATCAGATCATCGTGTCGGCTATGAGCTCTCACAACATCATCATAAACTTTCAATCGCTATCCTCATCCTTGGCGTAGCTGGGTTGATTTTCGTTCCTATCTTTAAAGCCATCACCCACCTGCCCCCTTACATGGGCATTCTCTTGTCACTCGGAGTGCTGTGGTTTATTACCGAATTAATCGTTCATCATTTCCATCTCGACGGCAAAATCGAAGGACGCATCTCGCAAGTTGTTAAAAACATCGACATGTCGACCATTTTATTCTTCCTCGGCATTTTGCTCGCTGTTGGAGCTTTGCAACAGGCTAACATACTTTCTCAACTTGCAACATGGCTTGATACAACCTTCCATGAAGTTTATCTGATTAATGGCATTATTGGTATTCTTTCTTCAATTGTAGACAATGTGCCATTAGTAGCAGCTTGCATGAACATGTATCCCGTTGCGACACCAGAGTTGGTTGCCACCGCTGCCGATCCGGCATATATGGGCCTTTTCGTTGAAGACGGCTTGTTCTGGCACTTGCTAACCTTCTGCGCCGGTGTCGGAGGTTCAATTCTAATCATCGGTTCAGCCGCCGGTGTTGTCGCTATGGGTATCGAGAAAATTGAATTCCTTTGGTATGTTAAACGCATATCTTGGATGGCTCTATTAGGATACCTCGCCGGTATAGCTTGTATCTGGCTAACCGAACTGATTAAGCTCACATAATCTGACAATCCACCAACATTAGTCAAAACATACCAAACGAGGGCAAGGAGGCCGGTTTTTCAGGCTCCTTGCCCTCGAATTATATCGTAGAATAACTTAAATTAAGCTAAATTGCGCCAAATTTATGCCAAAAAGCTTTAAGGGCTCTACTATTTTAGCTAACTTTGTCTCGAAATCCCCCTTAAGGGACCTCTCTCTTGATTAGTCAAGGGCGCTATTTATCGTGCCCGCCCCAACCTTATCATCATGATAGCAGAAGAATACAAGGATATAGCCCCATTCGATGACGAAATTTTCGCCGAAAAAATGGCAGAGCTCGTCAAAGACCCCGGTTTCGAGAACGCAATTCAATATGTGCTTCCCGGAAGCGACTTCCAACAACTCTCGGCATTTCTACTGACTCTCAAATCAAAAGATGAGTTCCAGCAGAAAATTATGAGATCAATCTTGGAACGATTGGAGGCTGCTACAACCGACGGCGTGACCGATTCCGGTTTAGACAACATCGACCTCACTCAATCACGATTATTCATGTCAAATCATCGTGACATTGTCCTTGACGCGTCGTTTCTCGGACTTGTCATGATTCGACACGGACTACCCGGTCAAGAAGTTGCCTTAGGCGACAACCTTCTTATATACGATTGGATAGAGAACCTCGTTAGACTAAATAAAGGCGTCATCGTAAAACGCAACCTGCGCCTCACAAAAGCATTGGAAGCAGCCAAGCAATTGTGTAGCTACATCCACTACTGCATCCGTGAAAAGAAAGAATCTGTGTGGATTGCTCAACGCGAAGGCAGAGCAAAAGACTCAAGCGATATCACCCAAGAATCTGTCTTAAAGATGCTATCACTCAACGGCGAAAGCGACAATATCGCTGCCAAGTTGATGGAGTTGCATCTTACCCCCGTTTCGATTTCATACGAATACGACCCCAACGATTACTTGAAAGCCACTGAATTCTTAGCCAAACGTCGCGACCCTGAATTCAAAAAATCTCAAAAAGATGACCTCCGAAGCATGGAAATAGGCTTGCTGAAGCCTAAAGGCCACGTGCATTTCACCATCTGTAAAGAGATCAACTCAGGATTAGAGCAAATGTTAGAGTCAACCGATAAAGTTGAAATCATTCGCCACGCTTGTAGTCTTATCGACAAAGAGATTCACTCTAATTATAGAATCTATCCGATTAACTATTACGCTCTTGATCAATTAGAACAAGGCTCGACATTTGCCGATAAATACACAACCGAGCAAGCCAAGTTGTATCAAGACTATTTCAACAAGCAACTTGACCAAGTTCGCCTCGACAACGTTACCACAGAAGAGCGCCAATTCATGCTTGAAACGATGCTCAATATGTATGCCAATCCATTGAGAAACCATCTCAATGCATCAAAAAAATAATCTCAGGCACAGATGAGGGTTTCACTGTTCCTTCTTCTTACACTACTATTCATCAACCTAGCGATAGATTTATATATCTATCGTCAAGCAACCCATCGTTGCCGTCGTCCGGAGGTATGGGGTAAAATCGAATTGTGGTCAGCAGTGTTATTTGCTCTCTTATTGATTGCCGGAATAATTACTCCGGCTCGACAAGGCAGCAATAATATCTTACTGGCAAAAATGTGGCTGATATTCACATACGGTTCAATCTACATACCAAAAGCGATAGGGGTAATCGTCGACCTTATCGCGTCTATACCACGACTATTCGGACATAAAAGAATCAAACCGCTAACATATAGCGGCATTTTTCTTACAATCTTCTCTTTCTGCGCAATTTGGTGGGGAGCGGCAATAAACCGCTTCAACATCAATAACACTGAAGTAGAAATCGAATTAAACGATCTACCAGAACAGTTTGACGGCTACCGCATCGTTCAATTCTCAGACTTACATATCGGCACATTTGGCAACGATACAGCATTCGTCAGCCATTTGGTTAACGACATTAATTCGATCGGAGCAGACTTGATTGTATTCACCGGAGATATCGTTAATCGCAAATCTACCGAAATAAAACCATTCATCCCAGTTCTTCGCAAACTAAACGCCCCGGATGGTGTCGTTGCCATTCTCGGCAACCATGACTATGGCGATTATCTAACATGGCTATCGGAAGATGATAAACGCGATAACCTTAACCAACTCTGTAACGCTTTCAAACAAGCCGACATTGAATTGTTGCTCAACAAGACAAAAATGCTTCATCGCGAAACAGACTCTATCGCAATCATAGGTGTCGAAAATATCGGAGACCACCCCTTCCCTATTTACGGTTCTTTAGCAAAGGCATATCCGACAACTAACGACGCCGTTACTAAAATTCTGTTGTCTCACAACCCTGCTCACTGGGTTGATTCAATCGCAAACAATCACAACATCAACATCGGACTTACCCTCGCCGGTCACACACATGCCATGCAAATTGAGCTATTTGGCATCTCTCCTGCGGCTCTTCGCTACAAAACATGGGGTGGACTTTATAGCGACGACAACGAAAAACATCAATTATATGTTAACATCGGATGCGGCACAGTCGGTATGCCTATGCGACTCGGAGCTACACCCGAAGTTACTATCATCACTCTTCGTCGCAAGCGATAAACAAACCATTCTAATATCTTCACTCTACTCGGCTCAATACCGCGAGCCGTCAGCTCCATAACGCAATTTTCCGAAATGGCTACAAATATTACCATACAACAAATAATCGCTCAGGAAATGAATATCCCTGAGCAACGCGTCAATGCGACACATAAACTGCTTGCCGAAGGGGCAACAATTCCATTTATTTCACGATACCGTAAAGAAGCGACCGGAGGTCTAGACGAAGTCGCAATTTTCAACATATCCGAAAGATTCGACTCTCTGCGCGACTTGGCCGACCGCAAGCTCTACATTATTCAGACAATCGAGTCACAAGGCGCTATGAACGATGAATTGCGCCAACAAATCGACGATACTTACGACGCTGCTGCCCTCGAAGATATCTATCTTCCTTTTAAGCCTAAGCGTAGAACAAGAGCAAAAATAGCTCGCGAAAACGGGCTTGAACCCCTAGCAAAAATAATCATGTCGCAAAAATGCGCCAACCCGTCAGACGCTGCGACTAGATATATTAACGATGCAGTAACCAACGTAGACGCCGCAATTGCCGGTGCATCAGATATTATTGCCGAATGGATTAGCGAAGACCAACGCGCCCGACAAAATATCAGACATCGCTTTCAACGCTATGCCCGCATCTCCTCAAAAGTTATCAAAGGGAGAGAGGAAGAAGCGGAAAAATATCACGCATATTTCAACGTTGATGAACCGCTAAATCGATGTTCATCTCATCGATATCTCGCAATTCGCCGTGGCGAAGCAGAAGGATTTCTAAAAGTAGCAGTTTCAATCGATGATGATGCCGCAATAGAGCGACTTTGCCAGAATGTCATCCGCAAAGAAGCAAAACCTGAATCTGCCACAATCATTGCCGACGCTATCGCCGACGCGTATCGTCGCTTAATTAAGCCATCGATAACAACTGAAATAGAGAATGACGCTAAAGAGAAAGCCGACACGGCGGCTATAGCTACATTTGCAACTAATCTTCATCAGCTTTTATTAGCAGCTCCACTTGGAGCAAAACCGGTTATGGGTATCGACCCAGGATTCCGCACCGGCTGTAAAGTTGTATGTCTTGACGCAAACGGCAACCTCTTACATCACGACGTCATCTACCCGACCCCTCCGAGAAACTATATCGAAGACGCAACCAAGCGCGTCTTAATGCTTGTCGAACGCTACCATATCGAAGCAATTGCCCTCGGCAATGGCACAGCCAGCCGTGAAACTGAAAGTTTCCTTCGCACATTACATTTCCCTCGAAAAATAGAGTTATTCGTTGTCAGCGAAGATGGAGCATCTGTTTACTCCGCATCGAAAGTCGCTCGTGACGAATTTCCCGACCAAGATGTAACCGTTAGAGGAGCTGTATCGATCGGACGTCGCTTGATCGACCCTCTCGCCGAATTGGTCAAAATCGATCCGAAATCTATCGGCGTTGGTCAATATCAACACGATGTTGATCAAACTCGCTTAAAACGTCAGCTTGACATGACCGTCGAGACTTGCGTAAACTCCGTCGGCGTCGACATCAACACCGCCTCTCGCCAACTGCTGTCATATGTTTCAGGAATCGGAGATACGTTGGCTGCAAACATCGTAACCTACCGAGCCGAGCATGGCGATTTCACTTCTCGTAGCACACTTCTGAAAGTGCCTCGTCTCGGGCAAAAGGCATATGAGCAATGCGCAGGCTTTATGAGAGTGCGCAACAGCAAAAACATCCTAGACAATACGGGCGTTCATCCCGAACGCTACGCCATTGTTGAACAGATGGCAAAAGATAGTGGATATAGTTTGTCTGAATTGATTAATGATAGCCATTTACTTGACAACATCGACCTCAACAAATATGTAACAACCGAAGTTGGCCTACCGACTCTCGAAGATATTATTGCGGAGCTACGCAAACCGGGACGTGACCCTCGCGAAAAAGCCTCAGAATTTGCTTTCGATGAATCGATACATGAGATATCAGACTTACATGAAGGAATGATACTTCCCGGCATTGTCAACAATCTCACCGATTTCGGAGCATTTGTTGACATAGGCGTCCATGTCTCCGGCCTTATCCATATTTCTCAGATGGCTGACAAGCGAATCAATAATCCGGCAGAAGTCTTGAAACTGCGCCAACAAATAAAGGTAAGAGTAATCGGTGTTGACATCAATCGCAAACGTATTAGTTTGTCTCTAAAAGGCATCGAATAATTTAAAATATATTTCCATAGTCAGATATTCAGGTTATGGCAAAATACTTTATTTCATTAGGAAGCAATACGCAGCAAAGCAACGTCGCCGTTGAATCGGCTATGAAATGGTTCTCAGAATTCGCAACCGTCATCGCGCGTACTCCGGTTTACCAGACTCCGGACATCCATGATGCGTCTCGTATGCCTTACAGTAATGCCATCGCAGCAATTGAGTGTAACATCCCGGCTGACAAACTTAACAGAATGCTCAAAGAATATGAGACCAAACATGGGCGCGTTTCAGGTTCATCAACAGTAATAATAGATCTCGATTTGGTAAGTATGGATAATACGATTCTTCGTCAACGCGATTATTCTGCGCCATATTTCCTTGAAGGACTCTACCTACTCTCTACCGTAAAGGCTGAAGGCGGTATATTAAACAAATAACTGCGATTCGCATTCTTGAGCTCCTCAACATATCGTTTACGACGCAATGCCGGCAACGACGGAGACAAGATAAGCGGTATATCTTGATATTTATCACTCACATCGATAATATCACCTTTGAATCCGCGCGCAACAATCAAATAGTCGACTGATGATGAGTCAAAAAAAGATGTATCATCTCCTCTAAGCACCGCAAATTTAGTCGCTTTAATCTGCCACATATGCGGGCTAATCAACACTGATCGCAACGACAGAGAATCTCCACAAATGTCAACCAATTTGGCTTTTCGTTTGCCTAAATAATCAACCAAACTCATCTCTGCTTGTTCTCTGATTTCAGGATAATATTTAGTCGCAGCATCTGTAATTAAGTAAACATTTTCCCCTTCTCTACAAACTACAGCTACACCACGGCTGTGACGCC
This sequence comes from uncultured Alistipes sp., assembly GCA_964638475.1. Classification (GTDB taxonomy): domain Bacteria; phylum Bacteroidota; class Bacteroidia; order Bacteroidales; family Muribaculaceae; genus UBA7173. Next base: position 33,333 of record CAZXAZ010000005.1, read on the forward strand.
ACACATAAGAGTCTTCACTCGGCAACTCTTCTCTCGACAGCCATAACAACACTACAGCTCCGACGCCTAATATTAATCCATTAAATAGATAATTCTTTCGACCGATTATCCACCCCAACCATAGCAGCAACATTCCACCATATATCAGAAATAATAACCACCCGGGGAAATATATCAATTCACCACTACTACCTCCGGGCAGATTAGACACCAAATCAACAATCTTGTCTAAAAGATTGTATAACGAGCCTACACATTCTGCCAAAAAAAATGTTTTAATACCAATCATAGAGATAGCCACCATAACAATACTCCCACATAGAATCAATGGTAAAAGTATTGCTATAGGTAAATTTGCAGCAAGAAACCATACCGGGAAATAATGGAAATGCCATGCTGATAAAGGCGACGTTGCTATAACCGCTGATATCGGGATGGTCACCCAACAGATAACACTATAAACAACCCTATTGCGTCCCCATTTATAATCAGCTACAAACTCTCTTACTATAGGCATTATCATTAAGATGCCTGCTACGGCCAAAAAAGACAATTGAAAGCCAGGCATAAATAACGACATCGGCTGAAATAAGAGAATAACCAATGCCGCTCCACACAATGAATTGAACGAATTTGAATATCTCTCGGTCATTCGTCCCAATAAGACAAAAGTAGCCATTATCACCGACCTAACTACCGATGGCGATAAGCCTGTAAACATAACATATAACCATAGTAATAAAAGCATCGCTATTTGTTTTCCTCGCCGAAATCCGGCAATATCAATAGGCAACAAAATAAAGGAGACTAGAAAGATAACGATAGAAACATGGGTACCACTTAACGCTAATATATGCGATATTCCAACATGGGCAAATGCTTCTTTAACATCCGGCTCTACACTATCATCACCGACAACAACAGCAACAACAAAGCGCTGAGCTGCATCTGACAATCCGCTATATGAAATCTGATTTACGACAATGTCTCTTACGCGATTTAGCCAGCCTCGTAAACCGGTAGCATCAGCTACAATTCGAAAATCACCATCTTCAGCAATCGTCATCGCTGATAATCGATTTACTTTTGCGTAATAGCTACCGTCAAGTTCATCAGCGACAGTCGTGGTTCTCCTCGGAGGCAAAAGTATGCCGGAGAACTCGACACGATCACCGAGTTCTACCGCATAAGGATAATCATACACCGAAACCGCGATTCTCACCCCACCATCAATCTCGACAACACATCGTTGCAACGACCCATAGTCGCGACTAACAACTACCTCGCCAGTCGCGGTTAACTTCTCACCTAATGCTATCGGGCTCGGAGCCGCCATCTGTGCTACGACTATTCCTAAAACTCCACTCAGAAATGTCAATATAATTCGTGGCTTTCTTTTCCATACACCAACGACAATAGCTATAACCGCAATCGCTATTAACAGCCACAATAAATTAGTACTTTCTATCAAAGAGCACAAAGCAATACCGCCAACAATTCCTATTGTCGGGAAAAGCAACGGCACTTCATCTAAGGTCCACCGAGGTTGAGTCGGCTGCATCTTCTACAATTATTGTCAGCTATTCCAAATTTCCCAAGAGAGAAAAGCTTGCAAAAGCAACATTTCCAAGCCGTTTTTAACCTCTGCTCCTTGAGCTTGCGCCTTCTTCATAAACAAGGTGATATCCGGATTATATAACAAATCGTAGCAAAGATGTTCCCGACCGAGAGCTTCATAAGGAATCGCGGGCGCTTCATCTACATGAGGATACATTCCTAATGGAGTTGTATTTACGATGACCTTATGCTCAGCTATTATATCAGGAGTCAGATCATCATAAGTCAACACGCCTGGCTTTGGAGTTCGCGAAACTAACTGAGCCTTCACATCAAGCATATCCAAACCGACACAAACAGCTTTCGCTGCACCTCCGGTACCGAGCACAAGCGCACGATGACGATTATCTGTTATCAACGGACGAATCGAATCCGTAAAGCCGGCGACATCACTATTATACCCCACCAAACGTCTATTATCAAGCAATTTACCTTTCTTGTCAGGAATAATCTTAATAACATTAACCGCCCCAGCCCGCGCAGCAAGCGGATCTATATCGTCGAGAAATGGGATTACTTTTTCTTTGTATGGAATAGTAACATTCATCCCCGACAATGAGGGGGTTGTCTCAAGCAGCGAGGGAAGTAAATCTATCGAGGCAATCTCGAAATTTTCATAACGAGCGTTTATCTTCTCAGCTTGAAATTTCTGATTAAAGAATGTCTTTGAAAAAGAATGAATTAGCGGATAGCCAATCAATCCGAATATGCGTTCGTCAATTAAGCTCATCTTTATTGGTGGTTTATTGCGGTTTATCTATAATTCCAAGAGTTAGAGTCGGCCCTCGTCGCGATAAGAATAGTAACCTGACGGCCCGATTATAAGATGATCAAGCACCGGGACTTCTATCAACTTACAGACTTCGATAATTCGTCGCGTCAACGTATCGTCTGGTCCACTTGGCTTGAGATTGCCGGATGGATGATTATGACAAAGGATTACGCCTGCCGATAATCGATCAATAACACTTTTGGCTATCAATTTCACATCTACTGACGTTTGAGACTGACCGCCCTTACTAATCTGCTCAACAGACTGAAGTCGATTGGCTCGGCTCAAATGAAGTATCCAAAACTCCTCATTATTTAAACGCTCGAGTCGACTTCGCATATATGAATAGACCACTTCTGATGACGACATCTGAGGGTCTTTTAGTTGCAAATCGGCTTGTGTTCGAGCTCCAAAAGTCATAGCCGCCACCAGCAATGTTGCTTTAGCTACGCCCATCCCCTTATATTTTCTGACCAACTCGGGGATCGACTTGCGCGATAGATAAGCCAGTCGATTATCGTTATCCTTCAGAATTTCACGGCTCAAATCGAGAACCGACTTTCCGGGAATACCCGATCCGAGAAGCAATGCCAACAATTCGACATCGGATAGCGACTCCATGCCTTGTTTCAAGGCTTTTTCACGGGGACGTTCATCATCAGTCAAATCATGGATTGTGTGACGAGGCGTTGACTTACAATCTTTTGCCACATCATGTGACAAAGCCATCGGTTTAGAATCGGGCACAATAATATCATCCTTGCTCTCAGTTTGCAAAGAATGTGATACTACCTTCACTACTTCTTTAATAGGAGCTTTAACCGATAATTCAACTTTCGGAGTAACATATGTCGGAATGTCACCACCACCATCAAATATCGTATCGAAATCGTTTAACGTGCTCTCATCCATAGCTAAATTTATTTCCCTTTTCGTATCGCGATTTCTTCAGCCTCATCACGACCTTTTCTACAGATTATTTTCACAAAATACGCCTTGATGAAACCGCATCCGTATCCGCCAAGTTGAATCAACGATGCGGGGATGGCTTTAAACGATATTACTGCAGATGAAGTCGAAATCAACGCAGTCAGCCATATCATAAAAAGATAAAAAAACAACGGCAACAACCACCAAATGCTACAGAATATTGCCAACACGATCATCGCAACAACCCCGACGACAAACAATGCCGGCAAACAATGAACCAATTTCATAGAATCAGGGTAAAGCAACTTCAACGTAATGCGCGACATTCCAAAGACATAGACTTGGCGGAAAAACTTTCGAAAATCAACACGCCTTTTATGATAAACCGGCAAATCAGGATAAAGACCTATCGAAAAACCGGCTACTCGTATGCGTGTCGACATATCAATATCTTCAGAGAACATTTCTCGAAATCCGCCAACAGTCTCATAAACTTTACGAGAAAAGCCCATGTTAAAGGTGCGGGGCGTAAATTTCTCAAGACTAACTCGTCCTCCTCGAATTCCTCCGGTGGTCAGAAACGATGTCATGGCAAAATTAATGGCCTTCTGAGTTGTCGTAAACGAACTATCAGCAGCGTCAGGTCCTCCAAAGGCGTCATACGGATTGACTCTTCTCATAGAATCGAGTTTCTCAAAATAGTCAATCGGGATGACACAATCAGAGTCAAAAAAGATAAAATATTCGCCTTCAGCACGCTCTATGCCATAATTACGAGCTATTGAACGTCCTTCGTTCTCTTTCAAGAAATATCTAACACTCAAGCCGTTTGCGACATATTTATCCACAACATCGCGACAAAGCTGACTTGAGCCATCTTCAATAATTACAACTTCAAAATTCCGCATCGTCTGACGAGAAAGACTGTCAAGCAATTCCTCCACTTCTGCCGGACGATTATAAACCGGTATGATAACGGAATATTTCACCTTATTTTCTGTCATGACTAAATCAGAATTAATCCATTCTGTTTTTATAATCGCTGTAGTCAAATTCTCGCAAGACCTCGATCGTGCTATCGAGATGTTTGAAGACCATTGCAGGATGAGAGATGCCGTTAAACATATTCGTCTTAACGGTCGTATAATGATTCATATCTTCAAGGATAAGTTCCTCTCCTTCTTGTAATTGATGATCGAAATGCCAATCGCCCATATAGTCGCCGCTCAAACATGAGTTTCCGCCAAGACGATAGGTATATCCCCCTTCCGATAGTGAGCCTGTGATAGCCGGTTGATAAGGCATTTCTAATGTATCCGGCATATGACAAGCAAATGATGCATCGATAATCGCCGTTTTGATTCCATGATTTTCAACCACATCAACAACTGACGTTATCAACTCACCGGTGCGCCACGTAAATGCGCTGCCCGGTTCGAGAATGACTGTTAACCACGGATAACGTTCACGGAATCCTCGTAGGAGAGAAACCAAATGGTCTGTATCATAACCTTCGCGAGTCATCAGATGTCCGCCTCCCATATTAACCCACTTTACCTGTGGTAGATACTTACCAAACTGCTCTTCAAAAGCTGTAAGCACCTTTTCCAGATCATAGCTTGACGATTCACAGAGTTGATGGAAATGCAAGCCTTCAACTCCCTCGGGCAGTGTGTCTCCAAGTCGGTCGGCTGTAACGCCGAATCGGCTACCGGGCAATGCCGGATTGTAGATATCTGTTTCTATTACCGAACATTGAGGATTAACACGAATCCCGGGCGAAACCCGTCGGCCTTCTGCCTCATGAGCTTGATTAAACTCATCAACATCGGCCTTAAAGCGAAGATATTGACTTATCGAATTAAATGTCAAATGGCTACTTCCGGCTAGATATCTGCCGATTGTCTCTTTGGTATATGCCGGACAATAGGAATGCCCCAACTGATTGAGTTCTTCGTTGCCGAGTTGCAACTCATTGAGTGAAGAGGCGGTAAATTTTACCCCATATTCTCTCATCACCCAAAACGTGCGCCAAAGAGCATTCGCTTTAAAAGCCATAATTATCTCTGCACCGCTACGCTGAGCGACATCATTAATCAACGAAAGGTTACGTCGAAGTTTTTCTTCGTGGACGATATAGTATGGAGTCTTAATCTTAGTCATCTTGTCTGTCTGATAGAATTTTAAATTTGGCAAATCTCAACAACAACGTCTTGCGCTCCGGTTTGCCTGTCGGTGGCGGGCTAACAAATGTAACCGTAATTTTTGCGCCACTCAAACTTTCTTCAACCTCTTCGATTGTGCCGAGACCGAAACGACCGTGGAATATTTTCTGACCGCTATAAAGCTCCGACATATCATGCAGCGCTAAATCATCAGGTGTAATATTCCCGATAATCGAGCTCCCGGCTTGCGCGTTTGACAATTTAGTCTGCTCGCTAACCGTTTCCTCTAATTTAAGGCGAGAACGCTCTAACCAAGAACCGCTAGCTGAGTTGTTTCCATACGATGGTTTATTATCGCGACTTCCTGATTTTTGATATAATGATCTACCGGAAGAATATAATCCGCCTCCGGAGGTTTGACTATGAAATGATTCGCGATAATTATCTATGGGATTAACGCCACGCGGAGCACAAACAATATCAGTGCCTTGCACCATCTTCAGATACTTTGAATCGATATCTCGCAAGAAACGTGACGGGCGAGTGACCATTGTTTGGCCATTGCGATATCGCGACGATGCATATGACAGCATACAGAACTCTTTGGCTCGAGTGATAGCAACATACAACAATCGTCGCTCCTCCTCAATAGATTGCAATGAATCGCAAGCCATTGCCGATGGGAAAAGTTCTTCTTCAACCCCGACAACCAAAACATTTTTAAATTCCAATCCCTTGGCTGCATGTACGGTCATTAACGTCACACGATCTTTCGACGTGTCTTTCTCATCTTGATCAGTTGCTAAAGAGACTTCGGCAAGGAAATCAGTCATCGAGATAGCGACATTATCCTCTTCAAGACGAGAAGCTACAAATTCCTCAACATTCTTCTGCATTTCCATCAAGTTCTCTTGTTGTGAAACACTTTCAGGTGTGTTATCGGAAATAAGCGATGTCAACAACCTCGTTTTCATATAAATCAAACGCGTCAATATGACTGCATCTGCCCCTTCGGCATTCTTGCGATTGAATTCAGCAATCAAATCACGAAATCCGTCGAGTTTTTTGCGCGTTCCGGCATTAATATTCAGCTCACCGGGATCATTTATTACGCTCCAAATACTTTCCGCTCGTTCAATCGCTGCATGAATCAGTTTTTTCACTGTCGTATCTCCGATACCTCGAGCCGGGTAATTTATAACCCTTCGCAACGCCTCATCGTCGTTGGGATTAGTGGCGAGGCGGAAATAAGCAATTGCATCTTTTACCTCTTTGCGTTGATAAAACGACAGACCTCCGTAAATTCTATATGATAGACGGCGCTTACGCAATGACTCCTCGAAGCGGCGACTCTGAGCATTGGTGCGGTAAAGTATGGCAAAATCATTTAAATCATCATGATTTGTCATCTGTAACCTCGCAATACGATCAGCTACTAACGACGCCTCATCGAAATCACTATAGCAACGACAGACTTCGATTTTCGCACCAAAGTCATTTTCAGAGAATACCTCTTTACGTATCTGCTCTGAGTTCTTATCGATTAACGAATTTGCGGCGGCTACAATATTTCTAGTTGAACGATAATTCTGCTCAAGTTTGAAAATTCTCAAGTCGGGATAGGCTTTCTTCAGATTGAGAATATTGCGGATATTTGCTCCGCGAAACGAATAGATACTTTGAGCATCATCGCCTACCATCGTCAGATTTCTACTTCCCTTGCATAATTGCGACACAATACAATGTTGCGCAAAGTTTGTATCTTGATACTCATCTACCAAGACGTAACGGAAATATTCGCTATAGTGACGACAGACTTCGGGATTATCTCTGAAAAGCACATTCGTATAATAGAGCAAGTCGTCGAAATCCATTGCGCCGGAGACTCGACATCGATGGCAATATCTGGCATAAATATCAACAACCTGACTTCGTTTTGCGCGACGGTCGGTTTCCATTAAATCTCTATCTACGCGATATTGCTGAGGACTAATCAAGGCATTTTTGGCCATCGAAATAGCGTTTTGAACTACATTGGGCTTATATTCCTTGTCATCCAATTGCATATCCTTGATTATCGCCTTTATCAAGGCACGAGAATCATCGGAATCATATATCGTGAACGACGAATTAAATCCGATTTTGTCAGCATTCTGTCGCAAAATTCGAGAGAATATCGAGTGGAATGTACCCATCCACAATTTATTCGCCGTAGCTTCTCCGACAAGCAACTTGATGCGCTCTCGCATCTCTTTTGCTGCCTTATTCGTAAAGGTTAATGCCATCAATCGCCAAGGCTCGAAATCCTTAGTCAATAGATGGACGATTTTGTAAGTCAACACACGTGTCTTGCCGGAGCCCGCGCCTGCTATTACAAGCTGTGGGCCGTCGAGATATTCTACTGCCTCACGTTGCTGACTATTCAATTTTGAGAGGTAATCCTCCATAAAATCTGTTCGCTGTAATACTCTTTTCGGCTATATAGAACATCAATGACTGCGGGCGGCAGACTTGCGAGCTAGAGAAACAAAAAATTCTCGTGCATTAGGCAACATTTCTACCTCACTGAGCGCACATATCGCTTTTTCGGCATAATTCTCGATTAACGCTTGAGCCTCCTCTTTTAAGCCCAAATCATCATAAATTTTTCTAACCTCATGAATCTTAAGATAATCGGTCAGCTTTTGGTCGAGAACTCGTTGTAAGCGTTCGGGCTCGCGAGTCATAGCGTTAATCCACAACCATGTCTTCTTCTCATTGACTATATCGCCACCGATTTCTTTGCCGAATAGCGCCGGATCGCCATATGTGTCGAGGTTATCATCTTGTAACTGAAAAGCCAAGCCTAGCTGTTCGCCATAACGATACATTGCGTCTGCATCTTTTTCCGATGCACCGGCCATCAACGCACCCATTTTGCAAGCACAAGCCAACAATACGGAGGTCTTCAAGCGAATCATTTCTATATATTCCTCAATCGTTACGTCTCGACGAGACTCAAACTCCATGTCATATTGCTGACCGCCATAAACTTCCATGGCAGTCTGATTGAATAAGTCAAGCACAACTGAGAGTTTCTCGCCAATTCCCTTAACAACGAGCTGTGTTGCCAACGTCAACATGGCGTCTCCGGATAGAATCGCGACAGCCTCATTCCAACGACGATGAACCGTCGGACGTCCGCGTCTAACTTCAGCCTTATCCATGACATCATCATGAAGAAGTGTGAAATTATGGAACATCTCAATTCCCACGGCTTGATTAATTGCCTGCGAGGCTTGACCTCCCAACGCCTCACAAGTCGCAAGCAACAACATTGGGCGGAGTCTTTTTCCTCCACCTTCAAGCGTATATTCTACCGGAAGGAACAGCCCTTTCGGACCATTACCATAATCTATTTCGGCTATAGCCGACTCTATTATTTCTGAAAAATAGTCTTTATCAAACATAATTCACAAATATACGGAATTTCCACCAATCTCCTATCCTTATCTCCCAACTTTTTTCTTAACCAAAGCATATGGCGAAGCATGAGAAAACAATGCAGAATAGCGAATACATTCATAAGCCAACAAAAAGTATCAACGACAAATAGAGTTTTGCTCTTCATTTAGATAGAGACACGATTTTCTTTACTTAGGGATTATTCGTAACTTTGTATCAAATTATAAGACAAAGAACTGATGGAAGATATGCCTAAAGACCCTTTTATGTTATTGAGTTGGGTCAACATGAAACTTCGCGACCACTATGATTGTCTCGATTCGCTTTGCAACGACCTTGATATCGACCGCAATGAATTAGAACACGAGCTCAATGATGCGGGGTTCGATTATATGCCTGAAATTAACCAGTTCCGCTAAACATCTTCTCTTTTTATAATGGAACTTATTGACAGTCATACCCACCTTTATTGCGAAGAATTTCTCACCGAGGAACAACCACGACACCCCAAAAAGGGGACAGTTCTTCCCCCTCCTGCCCCAACTCCTCAAGGGGGAGAAGAAGCTGTCGAAAGAGCATTAAATGCCGGCATATGCCATCTAGTGTTCCCCGCAAACGCGCTCAACGAAATCGCCCCTATGAAACGCCTTGCAGCGAAATTCCCGGGGAATATTTCTATGGCGATGGGACTGCATCCGACCGAACTGACCGACTCCCCTGACGCTGCACTTGATATTATTGAAAAGGAGGTTGAAACAAATCCGGGAGTATATTGCGCAATCGGAGAAATTGGCATCGACCTCTATTGGGAGCCGGAGAATCGCGACAGACAAATGAAAGCATTCGACAGACAATGTCGCCTCGCTTTGCGCCACGACTTGCCTATCATTATTCATTGCCGTAACGGATTAGCGGAAACATTAGAAGTGTTGCGAAACCTCCCGTCTGTGCCCCGAGGTGTGTTTCATAGCTTCGGAGGTTCAGAAGAAGATGTTTCTCTCATTCGTGAAATTGGAGATTTCTATTTTGGGATAAACGGCATTGTTACCTTCAAAAACTCAACATTGTCAAATATACTACCGACAATCGGGCTAGACCATATTCTTCTCGAAACAGACTCCCCATATCTTGCGCCGACACCATTCCGCGGCTGTCGCAATCAGTCGGCATACCTTCCGGCTATCGCTGATGCCGTAGCTCGCGCTCTCAATCAGCCGCTTGAAATAGTTGCCAAGCAAACAACTGAAAATTCTCGTCAACTCTTCAAAATTTAACTTCAACATACATCCTCCGGTTAGAAACAAAAAAATGTGGTTCGTCAACATTAGCGAGCCACATTTTTTATTTCTGTTGAGTAAACTTATCGAGAAAGATTTAGATTAAGCGAAACTCCATATGAAGAGTTTGACGTCGGATAAGCAGCGTTGCTAACCAATGGAGTATTCACTTGATGGTCGAAATATGCTCCAAGAGTCAACTTCTTAGAAAGAATATACTGAGCGGTAAAGTTGATTGTTAACGTACGCGTTCCTGAAGTCGCCTGAGTATAGTTCGTTTCCAAACGACGGATAAGAGCCTGTGTATTCTGCAATGAAAAATCTGCCTTCAGCGTCAAGTCGTTGCTAACTCCCGATTGTGAGCCTCGCATCTTCAATACAGAATTGAATCCGACAATCTTATAACCTGCGCCTAAGGTTAATCCTCGCGAAGTAGCCTCTACGACCTGTCCGGCTGATGTATTAAGCGTCAACGTGCGCTGATCTTTCCATTCAATATTAAATTGAAGGTCATTCTTTAATGTGCCGCTCACGCCGAACAACGGAGCAAATCGCTCGGTTATGGCAACCGTCGATATGTTATAAGGCGACGACGGTATTGGCTGACCGGTTGTTGCGTCTAACGTAAATCCGAGATTACCATCAACGGTCAACCAATTCAGATAAGATGAGTATGAGCCTACTGAATAAGTACACTGATAAGCATGGCTTATTGAGAAATTCTTAAACCATCTTTTCATATTAAAGAGATTGACAAGACCATCATAAGTCAATCGCCAGTTAGGCAATACCGACCCGAAATCGGGGAATGGCGTCAGATATTGAGTTGCAGGATTAGTGCCGGTATATGCCGAAATAAATGCCGGCACCAATACATCTGAAGATGTCTGAGAAACCGATCCATGAGTTGTATTGAACGGCTGTCCGGCAAGAGGATTATCTTTCATAAAACCGCCTACCGGATATGTTACTCCGTTATATAATGCATTATAGCGGTCGGCAATAATCGGAATATTGTCAATCATCTTTTGGAATGAAGCACTATAATATCCATCTTCAGCACTTGACGAGCCTAGCGCCGTTGCGATAGCACAATGGGTCTTGGTGTATGATCCGGAGTAAGTCACCGGCATATCATCATACATAAACTGAATCTGTCTAGTGCGATTATCGGTGCGATTCATCGTCAATTGCAATTTCAAGCCCTTAACAAACTCAAGTTGGAATTCAAGATTGAGTTCATTCGCCTTAGAAATCATTGCCGGAGACGTTTGACCGTCATCGGTGACGAGCCATCCTCTATCTTTCGCTTTATAGATATAATCTTCATCAACGAAGCCAAACGCAAAATCAAGACCGGGCGACATAGCTCCATAGCTTGTTGACTGACCAAAGATATTACCTATATCGTTGCGGAAAAGCGGTATCGACATCGTGGTAGTTGTCTTCCAACGCACTGACGCAGAACGGGGGCTCATCACAAATCGAAGAGCATATTCTCCGATTTCGCGCCATAGAGATTTATCATCTTTCAAAACCTCCTCTACCGTAAACTTAACATTTGCATCTGACGGAGTCAAAATCTCGACACTATTTTCATCGATTACCTTATGCTGAAAGACAAATGGTTGCTTGGTTTTGATATTCGTCGCTTTAATCTGCACTTTCTTTGTGCGCAAGTTGTGACGGATTACCAAAGTCGTATCCGGCTGTAACCGGAATGTGCGCTCAAACTTTTTCGGTTTCTTGGCCACAGTTCGCTTACCAACATTATTGAAGCGCTTATTTACATCTTTAACATATGGGATTTTGTTGTAAAGACTTTCAAAATTGATTCTCCCATCAACGCTCATCGACGACTGATTGGCAATCTTGTTCCCGGTAGAGATGCCATCAATCTCGGCTCCGCGATCCCAACGATATGTAGAGTTATACGAGAAATTACCGGTTAAGAAGTCAAGAACAGGTATGCGATTAAATGGCGCACGATATGTAGCGACAAAACTCTGATTATAAGCCCATGGCGTACCCATTGAAAGGATTGAGTTCCAAACCGTGTCTTTCCACTGCTTATACTCGTCTGGGAAAAGTTTTTTATTAACCGCTCCAACCGTCTCTTCTATACGAGCTGAAGTATTAGAGTTGAATGTAAATGACAATGATTTTGTCAGATTCCATGTCAACTGGAATTGACGATCCCATAGGAAATTCTTGCTTACCGAAACAGGAAGTTGGAATGTATCATCGAGCTCCGAACGAGTTTGCATCTCGTAATAGTAGCGCGACATATTTGTCAAGAACGAAATCGTATTTGGCAAATAGTTGATTTCCCACTCTTTGAAAAACTTCATGTTTTTGTTTTTAGATGTAATCCACCCGAAGGGTTTAAGCCCCTTTATCATCGGCGAATAGTTATAAGCCAACGAGCCACGATAGTCGTTAGTATATTCATATTCGGTTGTCGGATCGTTTTTCGACTGTTTGTTGAATGAGAAATTGACTGTAAAGTTTGCCGGATCCCAAGGCATCGGCTTCTCACTTGTCACATCAAATTTCAAGCCGGTCAAAGAGAAGCTCTTTATCGTTGAACGTTCAATTGCGTAGCCGGAAATTGAATCGCGTGTATGTTGGTCGGGAGCTTCATCAAGGGCATCTTTCAACAATACGTCTTGATCAAGCGGATTATACTTCGGCGTAGTCTTTTCTGTCGAATATGAGTAATATATCGGCGCCTTTAGTTTGACTTTCTCCGGAACAAATCGGCCAAGATCTGTCTGTACCGCAACATTATATTGCTCATAATCATCCATTCGGCGACTATTAAGTCCTTGATCAACCGAGCCAAAACCTGCGGTTTCAACATGGCTGCCGAAATTAAGCGTTGCGACATCTGAAATACCCAGATTAACATTCGCTTTTGCCGCCCAACCGCCGGATTGATCAAACTCAGTTACTTTCAGCTCATTAACCCATATAACACCATCTTTTACGGTGTTAGAATTATTACGAACACCTATCAAAATTACTCTCACATCGCTCAACGATGGGTTACCCTTAACCGCCATCGAATTACGTTCATTTTCGGGGTCACGACCGGTATAAACGGTAGCGTAACCAATACCGCTACCCTCTTGCTCTTTAGCGCGATTACGCTCTTTTTTGAGGTCAACCAGATTTTGAAGGTGCAAATCCAAGAAGTTCTGCAACGGCCAGACTTTCTGACGGTCGCTTTCGAGCCAGTTATTATACTTGTCGTGTGGAGTCAGAGTTAGTGGAATCTCATACTCATAATAGTTCGCCTTAACGTCTGAACCGAGACGAACGAATACGGATAGTTCGCCCGACTTCAAATCGGTAACATCATCAAGCACATTTTCGGCATGTACCCACATTTGCAAGCGTTTGTAATTACGCAAATCTTGTTGAGTATCGCGATAAACGCCTCGTCCGTCACCGGCGCGTAGCCCGGTGACCTTCAACGACATAGATTGTTCGTTAAGTTGAACTGCTTGAGATTGTCCGGGGTCTACAATTCGAGTCACTCCGGGAGGCAAAACATAGTTAACCGGTTCGCGATCGGCATTCTCCTCGATATTGACAACCGAGACATCCATTTGACCTTCAGCCGGAGTGTCTCCGCGATTATTGAGGTTAAAATCATAGCTACGCCATTCACCACGAACCAATTCAAGGGTTGCAAAACGAAGGTGAGTAACCTGTTTGAACCCTGTCATAAACATACGCGCGAAACGAATCGTTGAGAAGTCATTAATCGATCCGATTTTCTTCTCATACTGGCTCAATGGAATCTTGAATTGGAACCATTCTACGGTTGTTTCCTTACCATCGCGAGTATAGATAGTTGAAGTCTGTTTGTCAGAGATATAGTTTTTACCAACAACGAAGTCTTCCGGACGAATAGAGACGCGATACTGGTAGTAGCGCTCATACTCGTTAAGCGTATTATCTTGATTAATATCCTCAACATCAGGCACAGAACGCGCACTTTGGTAAAGAGGATCGGAAGCTTCTTCTGGAGGAAGAGAGTTGCCCTCTGTCCCATTATATCGTTTATATCGTTGGAGAATAGACAGACGTTGCTCATCATAATCATATCCTCGGAAGAAATGATAATTATCCTGCCCCGGGTCATTCAGTGGAGAGAACATATCGTTTCGCATACGCTCCTTTGCCGCTGGCGACAATTTTTGTTGCAATTGCTCAAGGAATGTAGCGTAAGTCGGGAAACTAAACTCTTCTTCTGTTCGTAAGCCGTTCAGACCTACATCTTGCAACAAACGAGAGCCATTATTCGTATCGAAAGCGTAAGTCAGAGAATTCTGTCGAGATACGCGTCCCCAAACGGTTGTTTCCAACCATTCGGTATTACCATCGACCGGAATTCCATTCTCATAAGATTTCAATCCATCTTTAAGAACATCCTCTGAAATTTCTCCAAAGTTGAAATAAAGATCTCCACCGTCATAATTAGGGTTATCGGGGTCGAGGAATGGATTCATCATCCAAAATTGGATATACTCGATGTTTGATTGCTCGAAGTTGGTATTATCCATCTTCCTCATTATACCGCCCCAACGTTTTTCGGGGAATAAGAGGTTGCCCTCTTCGTCGATATTGGTCGCATCGAGATTATAGGGACCTCGCTCTGTCGGATAATATGATAGGTTAAGAGTTTGAACAACTGACGATTCTCCGTATGAGAGTTCACGTCCGGGAAAAATCTCTTGAGATGAGACTTCGCGAACGTAAGGGTTAGAGAGTTGAGCGAGGTCGTTACGAATATAACCCGGCGCGAGCGATGAATTCCTATCGGTAAACATGCGGTCAATGTAATACCAGTTAATAAGAGCACGATTCATGCCATAAGTCGGGTCGTTTGACAGCGCTGCCTCCGGGAATAAAGCATCATTATTATTATCATACGGTGTTGATGCTAAGAACCATGAATAAGGCGAGCGAAGGTCTATTCCGGTTTGAGATGACTCGAAGTCATCGACATACGAACTACCTTTATTTGTGCCGGTTTTCTGACTATGAGGCATCAATACTGCATATTCGGCTGTGAGACTCAGAGTAGACGGAGCTGTTGCGTTTACGGTAGGAATCTTGTTTAGCAAGTTTGTCAACCACATAAATCGAGTGTTGTAGTTGACATTAAAACCGAGCATGGAGTTGTTTATCACTTCATCGCCGATACTAACCTTCTCTGTAAGAGCTTTTTCTGAAAAATGAAGGAACGTTGCTCCAAGGTTGAAATCTTTATTGAATGCATACTGCATATCAAGACCAAGCAATGTCTTGCGCTGAGTTGAGAAAAGTGATTGATTCTCAAGCGTAACAGAAACACTTTGGCCTGAATCGATAATACTTTGATTGGTTATCGTCACGATACCCATCGAATAATCAACCGTATAATCTGAATTCTCGACGAGCTGCACACCGCCGGCGGTTACGACTACCGACCCACGAGGTACGTTCATCGCGTTAAGGCGAATCTGCGCGCCGGAGGATGCTTGATAAGAACCGGCAAGCACAAACTTATTTTTATCAGCAAACTGACGAGCTACAACCAACGTTGAGTCATATAACTCTTTATAGACATACTTAGATGGATCAGTCTGTCCTTCGAGTTTTTTCTCAAGATGTGCGCCAAACGGTTCGGCAACAGGGAATATAATCTTGCCGTTAGAGGAATAAATAGTATAACCTTCCAAGAAGTCAAAGAAGCCATCTGGATTTGATTGCTCATTTGAATCAAGGCGGTCAAGATTCATAACCTGCAAAAGTGGAATATTAGACATCGACGGTATCGGCAAGTAGTTGATAAGCGTACCGGTTGTGTCTGACATATATTTCACTTGCAACTTAAAATTCTGTTTCTGCACTTGATATGCACCCAACGAGTAGACGTTTTTCATCATCAAACGCCAAATCGGCAACTTCGGGTCAATTGTCGTTGATTTCAACATCTTGACAAACAGCGACTCGGATGTGCTGGTGATATCAGACGAGAATTCACCTACTTGATAAACCTGACCATTATAGGTGTACTCAAATGCAATACCCAACACATCATCTGAGTTGAGTTGAGATTTTAATGAAATATATCCAAGCGTAGAATTGAGGGTATATTCAGAAGAGCTAAGCAAGCGCGCTGACTCTACTTTCTCATAGTCGCGACCGCCTTCAATTCCATAGTCTCTCAATGGCTCAAGCGCCTGAGTAACAGTGTTAATTGAGCGGGCACCAGGCGTGTTCTGAATGGTTTGTAGCAAGTTATTGGCCTTGTTACAAGGGACTCGTTCATTGCCTATTATTTGCCAATATGGGTTATTAAGGCCATCGCTCTTTTCTTCTGCGAGGTCAGCAAAGGCAACAATATTTCGAGATTGATCATATTTTCCACCTTTGTTTGTAACCCAAATTTCAACACGCGTAATGTTGATTCCGGATTTAACTAAGGGCAAACTTGACGCAAATTCGTCATAGTTTTTATAGAAGAAATGCGACAAAAAGAAATGACGATTTTGGTCATATTGGTCGACATTGATCGAATAGTCGGTTGCCTGCGAACCTCCTTTTGTATTGACCGTTTTCGATTCTGAATTCTGCTGAGATAGCAGTGCAGTCACCGTCAGTTTTCCAAACTGAAGTTTTGATTTGACTCCGAAAAGGGCGGTCGAACCTCGAATCAGCGACGAACCGGTTGTCATCGAAACATTACCTGCTTCAATTGATTTTACGATATCATCTTCTTTACCTTCATAGGCAAGCTTGATATTCTTTGAGTCAAAATCAAATGTCGCATCAGTATTGTATGTCATGTTGAAGTTCATACGATCACCGACTGATGCAGCAATCGTTGCTTGAATCTTCTGATCAAAATCGAAATAAGTTTTTCTACGCGACTTTACAGGCAATGAGGGGTTATCACTCTTATTTGATTTGATACCCATCTTTACCTGCACCGAACCTTGCGTTTTCAAAGACACACCACCCGGGCCGAAGATTTTCTCTAACGGTCCGTAAGCAAAATTCATGTCAAAAATGTTGAATGGTTGCTTCTCTGAATCATTAACAAGGGCTTGATTGCGCTCTTGATAATATTCTTGAAGCTGCCGACGCGACTGCCAATTATTATATTGCTGTTCATTAAGAATAAAAGGAGTCGCAATTTCGGTATCGCCAACCTTGGTGCGAATTATATAATAACCGGTCTCCGGATCATATTCCGGAATGGTAACAATGTTAGACGGGGTAGAAAGGTCGGCAGCAAATTGGTCTTCCATCATACGCTCATAATCAACCGGCACTGTCTGCTGAACCGGGAATGGCATCATTATCGAGTCATTCTGATTCGCAGGCTCGGGGAGCATTGGGAATGGTGGAGGTGGTGTTATAGATACACCAGACGAAGCTGTTGTCGCAGGCGTTTGGCTTGCGGCAAATGCAAATATAGCAGAAGCCCCCACTGCAACAACTATGCAAAGGAGCCACACTGACCGACGGTATATCGATTTTTTATTCAGATGCGTAACGTATATAACAGCAATAATTCTTCCACATATTCCCCGGTCGGGGTTGCGGGAGAGTTAGATTATAGCATTGTAAGCGCTTTTTTAATTGCTTGTTCAACCTTCAATGTCGGTTCTTGCGCAAACAACTTCGAAAGCACCTTCTGACTGGCGGGCTTGGCAAAGCCGAGCATCACCAAAGCCGCTAACGCCTCGTCGAAAACTTCTGAATTCGGCGTTCCCAGCTGAATTAATAACGAATCCCCTGTCGGTTTTATTTTATCACGAAGGTCGACAATTATACGTTGGGCTGTTTTTCCGCCAATTCCTTTAACAGATTTAAGTCGTCGCTCATCGCCGGAAGTGATAACCTGTTCCAATTCAGCTGGTGAAATCGAGGAAAGAATCATGCGAGCCGACGCGCTGCCAACCCCCGACACACCTATCAACTCTCGGAATAATGCGCGCTCGCGTTTTGATGCAAACCCATAAAGCGTCATCGCATCCTCGCGTATCACCTCATGCACATAAAGTTTTGCAGCACCTAACGTTTGACGTTCGCCAAGTTGACCTCCGACTTCCTGCTCGAGCGCCGAAAAAGTTGTTAGTGTTATATTTAGTTCATAACCAACACCATTAACATCGACAACTGCGATAGTAGGCGTCAGTTCGGCTATCTTACCGCTGATATATTCAATCATAATATCATCTTAAAATTTCAACACAAAGTTACATTTTTCTTCCCTATCCCGCAACATCTCTTCATCATACCTTTTACTTTCATTTCTAATAATATAAATAGCGCTGTGATTCGCAAATCACAGCGCTATTTATATTGAGACAATTGTTTCTAAATTAGATACCAAGGTCTTTGCGAACTGCTTCGATTTTCTCCTTGGCAGCAGCTTCTGCTTTATGGTAATCTTCACGGGTCTTCATCTCGCCGCGAACCTCAATATAGAACTTGATTTTAGGTTCTGTTCCTGAGGGGCGCACTGAAATCTTAGAGCCATCTTCGGTGAAATACTGAAGCACATTTGATTTTGCAGGGAAATCAAGGTCTTTAACTTCGTTACACTTAAGGCAAGTTGCTTTAAGGGTCTGATAGTCTTTCACACAAACTACAGGGCTTCCCGCCAAGCTCTTCGGAGGATTCTCACGGAAGTTCTTCATCATAGCCTGAATTTCTTCTGCGCCTGACTTACCGGGGCGAACAACCGAAATTCCTAGCTCATGTGAATAGCCATACTTAACGTAGATATCCTGGAGCATTTCCATGAATGAAAGACCGTTTTCTTTTGCCCACGCAAGGGTTTCTGCCATCAATGAGATAGCCGAAACTGAGTCTTTATCACGGCAGAATGTCTCAGCTAAGAAACCATAAGACTCTTCACCACCTCCAAGATAGCGAGCACATTGCTCATTCTCACGGATAACATTGGCAATCCACTTGAAGCCGGTATAGCAGTCATACATCTTAATGTTGTTGGCGTCTGCGATACGCTTGATTGTCTCTGTAGTTACGATTGTCTTCACAACATATTCCTTCCCGGTAAGTTTACCAAGCTCGGCGTTGCGAGTCATTAGGTAGTTGAGCAATACGAGTACAATCTGGTTCCCGTTGACGAGAACGTATTCGCCATCTGTATCGCGGATAACACAACCGATACGGTCTGCATCAGGGTCTGAAGCAACAACCAAATCAGCCTCAACCTCTTTTGCTTTAGCAACAGCCATCGCCATCGCAGAAGCATTTTCGGGATTGGGAGATTCTACTGTAGGGAAGTCGCCTGAAGGGATATCCTGTTCGGGAACATGGATAATATTGGTGAAGCCGTAGTTCTTAAGAGAATCGGGCACAAGTTTCACACCTGTACCATGAATCGGGGTGTAAACTATCTTCAAATCTTTATGACGTTCGATGACATCGGGAGAAAGCGAAAGAGCTTTAATTTCAGCAAGGAACTTGTTATCAATTTCTTCTCCGATGATTTCAATCAAATCGGGATTACCTTGGAATTTGATTTCATCAACAGACTTGATAGCGTTTACATGGTTGATAATGTTAACATCATGAGGAGAGATGATCTGTGCGCCATCTGCCCAATATGCCTTGTAACCGTTGTATTCTTTGGGATTGTGAGAAGCTGTGATATTTACACCGCTTTGGCAGCCGAGTTCGCGTATTGCGAATGAAAGCTCGGGGGTCGGACGGAAGCTATCGAAAAGATAAGCCTTAATGCCGTTAGCTGAGAAGATATTGGCTACAATTTCTGCAAATTTGCGAGAATTGTTGCGCACGTCATGACCAACTGCCACTGATATCTGGTCGAGGTCAGCAAATGCTTCTTTAAGATAGTTAGCGAGACCTTGTGTAGCCGCACCAACTGTATAAATATTCATACGGTTTGTACCGGGGCCCATGATACCGCGCAATCCGCCTGTACCGAATTCGAGATCGCGATAGAAAGCTTCGATCAAAGGGGTGGTATCTTCTGCTTCCAAGAGCTGCTTTACTTCAGCACGGGTAGCCTCATCATATTGTTCAGAGAGCCAAACTTGAGCTCTCTCTTTTACAGTCTTGAGGAGTTCCTGATTTTCCATTTTAATTAACGATGGATATGTTGTATATATTTGATTTTGTTTTGTCTTGTATCTCTGCAAAGGTAACCATTTATGTTAACTTCACCAAGCATTTATGCGTTTTTCTATGACGTTCATGCGTCTATATCATCCTTGATTTGGTCGATTCTTACAACCGTTAAAACAAAGACAGAGAGCGGAGACGATAGCTTTATCGGCTATTGCCCGCTCTCTTGTATAACATCTAACCCACCCTATTTGTTAGGGATAAGCAAGTATTATTCACAAGCGTAAAGCGCAGAAGCTGCAACTGTCTGACGATATGCCATCAAACCTTGGTCTGAAAGCTCAACCAGCTGTGCACCGCCATCAGGGGTAAGCATTTCAACATGGGTATCGTCTACAAAGGTCATAAATTTGACCGGTTCTGATCCATTTGCTGAAGCGCTCCAAGAGTGATCATCGGCGTCGAAATCAAGACGGACTACCGATCCATCGTTTTCAGAGGTAATGGTATATCCTTTACCGTCGCAATCTACAAGATAGCGACCGTCGGCACCATCAATTACCGAACGACCTTGAGCTACGGGATTACTCCCGCTCCAAAATTCTATTGAGTTGAGCACTACTACGTCTGCCAAACCGGTTACTTCATAAACTGGAATAATCCAGAAACAGAAGAAGACAAGCTCGTTGACAAACTTGTTACCGATTTGGTTATTCCAACTTAACAACTTATTGGTCAATGCAAACGATCCGATACAAGATGTAAAGGTAAAAGATGCCAGCAGCGCAAGAACTACGGCGACTGAAAAATAGCGTTTTCTCATCGTTTCTATTGTGTTAGAGAATTATTCAAAAGGAAAGATAATGAAGTGAAGAGACGGAATACAAAATTATAAAAGAGTTTTGTAACTGACAACGTTACAAAATAAACATTTGTTCAATGTTGCGATATTTGTTGCCTAAAACGCGACAATAGGGCTGATACTTTTTTTACGTAGGCAACAGTGTGTCGTCCGCCAAAATATCCGTTTCGACATACCGGGTCAGAATAGTATTCGGGATTTGCCTTCATTAAGAGGGTTTGCTCTACATTTCCATCCCATATTTGCGGATTGCGACCATATTTTTGAGCGAGGGCGATTGCATCATAAACGTGCCCTACTCCTGAATTATAGGCTGCGATTACAAATTTCAATCGTTCGTTTGGGTCGGTAACCTTCTTAGACAGCGCTCGGTCAAGATGAACTAATATGCGTGCCGCTGCTTGGATATTTGCTTGGGGATCTTCGATTTGTTCGAGAGGGAGTCCGAATGCGACAGCTGAGCGTGGCATTATCTGCATTATTCCGCGTGCCCCAGCCCATGAGACAAGGTTGGTGCGATATCCACTCTCGGCATATCCGATAGCTGCAAGTATACGCCAATCCCAGCCGATGTTTTGAGCTGCGTCTTTGAATATGGCATCATATGGCGAAATTCGTCCCTTCGACAAATCGAGAGATAACGCTCCGGCATAATCGCTGTCTCCGTTCTTACTCAACTCAAAATATCGTTTCAAGAGAGCTGCTTGACGGCGTTTAGGCGACTCCTGTAAAAACCATGCGTCTATCGAATCGGCAAGCCATTCATGTCCGGGGGCAACGCCCCATGATGCTTTCTGAGGGAAACTCAATGGCAACGAAACATCTAAATCACGATAGTATGTCTTATTGATTCGAGCAATATCACTATCGACTACGGTTAATGGTATCGTACCATCAGATACCATACCGACAAGGTCTTCGGTAATTAATGTGTCACGATTTACTTGATGGATGTTGATGCCCCCTCCGAGTTCGCTATCGAGGTTGCGGAGACGATAGTCATACTTTGAACCTGCCTCAACATATACGTCACGTCCGATGAGCTGTATCTCGTCTGTAATTTCGGGCTTGCCATTTTTTAATGGCTGAACAAGCACCTGTGTTGTAACATATTCCGGACCACAAGCAACAACTTGTTGTTTATACTCTGCTGTTACGGGTATTTCATATGCGGCTAAATCGATTTCTCCGGAGTCGAGCATTTCAATCATTTTCGCCATTGACGATGCCACAGTCAACTCAACAACAACGCCTTTATCTTCAGCCCATTGAGCAACCAAGCTATAATCATAGCCCATCTCCTGATCTCTATACAAGAAATAAGAAGTTGGGCTATATAAGGTTGCAACACGCAATGTGTCGGGCAATGGTATATGAGCCGTAGTATCGTCAGAATCAGCGTCGCCACTTTTCCCCGACAGACATCCGGGTAAAGCGACCATTCCTGCCATTAAGGCAACAGCCAATATGGGAGAGAATCGACGCAGTTTCTTCATCGAATTCCTACGTTAAATAATCAATATTCAAAAGTGCCGTGTTCTCCTGAAATGGTCAAGCGATTTGAGGGCGCATCTTCAACTCGACCAATAATACGAGCTTCTATTCCGAATTTTTCAGAAATAGCAATTACCTTTTCGGCATCTTCAGGCGCTACATAAATCTCCATACGGTGCCCCATATTGAACACTTTATACATTTCACGCCAATCTGTTTTGCTCTGCTCTTGAATTAAAGCAAACAAGGGAGGCACGGGGAAGAGATTATCTTTAATGACATGCTTATTCTCAACAAAGTGCAACACTTTCGTTTGCGCGCCACCGGTGCAATGAACCATTCCATGAATAGAAGCATGCATCTGAGAAAGAAGTTCCTTTATAACAGGCGCGTAAGTGCGCGTAGGAGAAAGCACGAGTTTCCCGGCGTCAAGCGGTGTCCCTGCAACCTTATCCAAAAGGTTTACGTTACCGCTGTATGCGAGTTCGTCGGGCATTTCACCGTCATATGTTTCGGGGTATTTCTTACCAATAGTTTTAGCGAATACGTCGTGGCGAGCCGATGTCAAGCCATTGCTACCCATACCACCATTATACTCATCTTCATAAGTAGCTTTGCCAAAAGAAGCAAGTCCGACAATTACATCTCCGCCTTTAATATTTGCATTGTTTATAACGTCGGAGCGACGCATGCGACATGTAACCGTAGAATCAACAATGATAGTTCTTACCAGGTCGCCCACATCTGCTGTTTCTCCACCGGTAGAGTGAATACCAATACCCAACGAGCGCATCCGAGCGAGCAACTCTTCTGTGCCGTTAATAATTGCAGCTATAACTTCTCCCGGTATAAGACGTTTGTTACGACCGATTGTTGATGAGACGAGAATATTGTCGGTTGCGCCTACACAAAGAAGGTCGTCGATATTCATTATTAACGCATCCTGAGCAATGCCACGCCAAACAGACAGGTCGCCGGTCTCACGCCAATAAGCATATGCGAGCGACGACTTAGTGCCTGCACCGTCAGCGTGCATAATATTACACCATTCGGGGTCTCCTCCGAGAATATCCGGAATAATTTTACAAAACGCCTTGGGATATAACCCTTTATCGACATTCTTTATCGCGTTATGAACATCTTCTTTCGCGGCAGAAACGCCGCGCATCATATATCGTTCGTTTGAAGTCATAATCTGATTATTTCTTTGTTAATATGCCAAAACAGCTAAGGCGAGCATATAAGCCATTGTTGCGGGAACAACAAGTAAAAGCGAGTCTATTCTATCAAGGATTCCTCCATGACCGGGGAGGAGGTTCCCGGAATCTTTAACTCCGAGCGTACGTTTTATTAGCGACTCTACGAGGTCGCCCCATGTGCCGAATACACAAACAACTGCTCCAAGACCGAGCATCTGCCAAAGGTTCATGCCTTTAAAATCTTCGGGGAAGCAAAACGAGAGCGCTACGGCTGCGACAAGACAGAAGAAGAGACCTCCGAAAAAGCCTTCCCACGATTTCTTGGGGGAAATACGTTCGAAAAGTTTATGCTTTCCGATAAGCGAGCCAACACAGAATGCGCCTGTATCACTCAACCATATTAAAATAAATACTGAAAGAACAAATACGGGAGAAGTGATGCTGTATAACCACCCCAATAAACACATCGGCAAGGCCACATAAACCTGCGCCATAAATGAATGTGCATAATGAGATAGAGCGTCTCCATCTTGAACATATAGTTGTGCCACAAAACGGGCAACAATGCAAACTATGTAGGCAAAAAGGAATGTTGACAAATTCCAAGATGCAAGAAATCCGGGTAAGTGAGCCTCTGAGGAAATAACCGAACCGGCTGAGATTAAGCAAACACCGGCTAGAATATCCAGCAATACCGTCGTATTGGAAATACGACCTTTATTAGAAATTTTATTGAATTCATTGATGCCCAAAACGCCGAAGAGCACCGTTAATCCCCAAAACCACAGGCTACCACCAAATATGGCGCCTACTATAATTACAATATAAAGTAGCCCGGTAAGGGAACGTGTCAAAACATTTTTCATTATACTAATATTTCGATGACATCGCAAAATTAACAATTTTACCCCACCCGACAAAATTTCGGCACTCTCTTTTATTGATATGTCTACTTATCGTAATATTTAAACACACAACCAGCCGTCAAATAATGAGTAATGTAATGAGGTTAACAACTGCGAAAGCGCATTTCTACGGAGTCTGTATTTCGCTCGATTTCCCAGTTGAGATTTTCTTGACGAGAAGCGTAAAGAAAATGACAATATGCAATTCCCATATCAATCGCGGAAAAGCGATTATCGGTAGTGCAATTAAAAGTAATCTCTGTTGAACCGACACCATCATTATTTGTATGCATTTCGATAGAAGCTCGCCAAGGTTGAGAATTTGATGATGATGGAGCGATTCTTACTGTTTCAAGCACTCTTCTCAGCGACGAATCTGGTGGAAGAGAGATATTTTTGCGAACAAGTTTAGTATTTGAGTTATCAACCTCAACTTCGGAAACTCTAAATAATGTGTCGAAAGATTTGCGAACGTCAGCCTTTACGAATCTACGCATCATTCTTTCGGCAAAACGTCTTTTGTCGGTAGGATGACCAACCGGAGACACAATCATTACTTCTTTATCTCCGTCGAACTGACCACACACATCTGCAAATAAGCCACGGCGGAATGTGCCCCCAAGCCAGCATGTCGATAATTCCATCGCTGTAATTTCCAATATCAAGGCTTCAAACATAAATCCGGCTTGTATCTTCTCTACAACGCTTTTCCCTGACGCCATAACCAAAAACTGCCTGGCGCCCATGATAAAGCCGTATGTCCCTAGACGCCCTTCTACCTCATCATTATCGACAAGGCGAATATCAGGCGTGGCGACATCATCAAATAGGCGAGGTAAATGAGCGATTTTTTCTTGAATCAGCTTAACTGATGCCTTATCGATATGTAGCCCGTTATACGTACGACAAGATTGACGTTGGAAAGCTATTTGTTGAAAGTTATTAGCGTTCATGCCGGCAATATTGGAAAAAAATCCGACAAAAGCGTTCTACACAAATATGCGTAGTACACTCTTGTCGGATTAGATTATTATTTTTCCTTAATTAAGGGTTTCGATATATTTCTGAAGCTCTACAGAGGGTTGAATCTCATAGAAACGAACGAACATCTTCTTTGCTTCTTCGAGATTATGGTTGGTTACATAGTAGTTTCCAAGGCGTCCGAGAACTTGGGTATAGATTGACTGACGGTTCTGAAGGTTTGCAGGGTCTGAATCGAGAGCTGCAAGAGTTTCGAGGTCGGCTTGAGCAACTGCATCGCTAATTTGATTCTGATTAGCAACCAAAAGAACACGAGCGTAGTGGTTAAGCACGAGAGGGTGACTGGGTGACAATTCCTTCACACGTGTAATTGCAGCAATAGCTTTTTCAGAAGAAGCTGACCATGCGGGATTCTCTACTTTCTGCTGAGCCGAAGAAAGTGCGTTCCAACGCAAAGCGAGAGCAAGGAGGTCGTTTGCATCAACATCGTCGCCCTGAAGGTCAACATATTTCTGCATTGCATCAGCAGCATCCTGGAAACGGAGTCCATGATTGTATGCCTGAGAAAGATCTTTAAGCAAAGAAATCTTTTCGGGATCAACCTTTACCGCATTCTCATACATAACAATTGCCAATGAGTCATTGCCCATATCGGTGAGAAGTTCACCATATTGTGAGTAGTCTTGAGAATTAACTTGAGCCTTCGGATTTGCGAGCAAAGTTTCTGCAGCATTCACAGCTGCAATTGTGTCGCCCATTGACTTCTTGTTATAGAATTGCATGCGTTGCATGTAGAAGTTTTCGGGGTCATCAGCAAGAATCTGAGTTGCTAAATCGTAGCTCTCATTGTAACGCTGAGCGAAGAACAGAAGACCAACCAAACGCTGTTTATCCTTCTGGAAAGAGTTGGGGTTTTGGATATAAGCCTCATATTGTTTAGCGGCATTGGTCAACTGATTGGCGTCGTAAAGTTTTTCAGCCAACTCACGCTGAACGAGAGCTGAATTAGGCTGATAATCGAGAAGCTCGCGAAGTTTTGCGATAGCGGCTTTTTCGTTAACCTTGAAGATTACACGTGAATATTTCACGTATGCTTCAGGGTGAGCATCCTGAGCGTTCTTTGACTCATGGTCGAAAGTAGCTGCCATTTCATACATACCGGCTGCATCGCCAACATTTACATCTGCCAAACGGTCTCCTTCAAGAATGAAGGGCGCAGGAGCTGTATTTTTAGATTGTTTTTTAATCTCAGCTAGCCATTTATCAATTTCTTTTGCATAAGCTACGGGATCAGCCTCAAAGTAAGCACGAGGGATTTCAGTCAAGATATCGGCATCTTTTTTAGCAAGACCTTTTGCTTTCTTGAAGTAGTTTTCAGCTGCCTTTGCATCACCATCATTGAGCGCAAGGGCTCCAAGACCAACATAGTTGTAACCATTATCGGGGTTTGCAGTCAGACCCTTATCAAACATTACCTTAGCCTGAGCTTTATCGCCTTGTTTCAAAGCAATCTGGCCAAGATAATAGTAAGCAGTCGCTTGGTCTGTACCCGGCTGATCGATTGTGTTGTTAAGGATGATAGCAGCCTCTTCGGGCTGGTCGGCACGGAAGTATTCGACACCATCCATGTATCCTTCAGCAGACATAGACATTGCTCCACCGAGAAGCAATGAGCACAGAAGTTTGAATTTCATCTCTTTTCTATAGTTTTATGCGTTATTACTTTATTTACAGTATAGTTAAGGTTAATTGATTTCAACTTGACGATGACGGACTAACGCGGGCAAAACGCCTGTTGTCTGTATCAATTTCTGTCCTTGGAAAGAGGTTACAAATGAGTAGAAGCCATTTGCAAGGCTACCCGGTGCGCCGGTATTAATCATATATATCGAGCGATATAGCGGATAAGTTCCGTCAAAAATATATGCTTGATAAGGCTTAACAGCTACGAGCGAATTGTCGCGACGGATTGGCATCACTTTTACATCTGTTGTAAATTCAGTAGTCGTCGTATCATCTGCCTCCAATGTCTTAAACTTCTCTTCTGTGGTCAAGTCTGCAGTCTTCATATCTGTTGATATCCAACTAACTCCAACAAGACCGATTGCGTTGCGACGATTCTTGACTGCCTCAAAAACTGCAGGAATTGTTTCGGCGGAGTAAACATTGGCTGGAAATTTCTTTCCATTCATCAATGAGTCTGACATATATTTTACAACGCTTGATCCACTATGATCAAAAATAACCTGAATATTCCCGAGTTTAGAGGGCCATAGCTCATCCCATCGAGTAACCTCTCCGGTTAATATCTCGCGCAACTCCTTAATTGAGAGATTCTCAACCGGATTTGCTGGATTTACGATAACAGCAATTGCATCAACGGCGATTTTCTTCGTTTTGGCAACACGTTTTCGTTCTTTAAGATAGCTGATTTGCTCTTTAGTCAATTCGCGTGAAGCAACCGCCAAACGTGCATTCCCGAGCACTACAGAATCGATTACAGCTTTTTCATCAATATAATATGGCAAGATTGAGGCATGTGGATAACAAAATTCAAAAACCTCGATTTCTTCTTGCATTATATTTTCAAAGGACGCGTCACAAGCCATAACGAGAGTGCCTACCGTTGCCGAATTTGCTTTTGGGGCCTCTCGACGTCCGCCTTTAGATGTACATCCAACAAACATTGACGCAACAAGTAAGACTGACGTTGCTAACGCTATGACCTGATGTTTATTCATATCAAAATATTGCTTTACGCAAAGTTACACTATTTTTCGATATCAACGAAATCTTTTTCTCTCTACTGACCACAAAATGCATCAAATAGCACTATCAATTCCTCGAAATTGTCGATATGCTCGCCAAATTCCATAAACAATAAACACGATGCCTCCGACCATTCTTAGCCAATAATAAATGCCATCTCCCCAACCGAAAAAGTTGATAAGAAATAAGACACCCATACCGACATAGACTATCACCATTATAATACCGAAAATCGCTCTCATTACAGAGGGGACCATCGATTTGCTTTCTTCATCTTTTGCCATAACAAAAAGTATTGTTAGTTCTTTTAAATTTTTCCTTTTCAATTCAACGCCAACCTCGATCGAAAGTTCTGCCATACAGCGTTCGACGCAGCCCGAGAAAAAAGGAAAAAATGGTAAGAAATCTCTTTTCACGGATTTCCACGCTATAAAATTAGCGATTTTCCGGGAAGTGAGACTGACCTCATCGATTTATTTAATTTTCGTTAACACGACGGGGCAACTTTGACCCATCTTTTTTGCATAACTTTGTAATGAACAAGAAAACAACGACAATGCTACCACCCCTCGCTGAACGTTTAAGACCTAAATCGCTTGACGAATATATCGGTCAATCACATCTGGTTGCCCCCGGAGCGATCATCCGCCGAATGATTGACTCGGGCAATGTCAGTTCGTTTATCTTATGGGGACCTCCCGGCGTTGGGAAAACCACCTTGGCTAAGATTATCGCCAATACAACAGAAAGCCCATTCTACACTCTTTCGGCTATCAATTCCGGAGTAAAAGAGGTAAGAGAAGTTATCGAAAGATGTAAAAGCGACTCTCAAAGTATGTTTTCCAAAGGTCGCCCTATCCTATTTATCGATGAGATCCACCGCTTCAGCAAATCGCAACAAGACAGTTTGTTAGGCGCTGTTGAAAATGGCACGGTAACCCTTATCGGAGCGACAACCGAGAATCCGTCATTTGAGGTTATCAGGCCTCTGCTTTCACGCGCTCAAGTCTACACTCTTAAACCACTTGAAGCGACTGAACTGCAAACTCTTCTCGATCGCGCTGTCAACGATGACGAAATCTTGAAAAAGCGAAACGTCAAAGTTGAAGAAACCACCGCTCTTTTCCGGTTCTCTGGTGGCGACGCTCGCAAACTGCTAAACATTCTCGACCTCCTTGAGCAGTCAACTCAAATCGGTCAACCTATGGTTATTAACGACAAGGTCGTAACCGAACGTTTACAAGAAAATCCGGCGGCATATGACAAGCAGGGAGATATGCACTACGATATCATTTCCGCTTTCATAAAAAGCATCCGAGGTAGCGACCCTGACGCCGGGATCTATTGGCTTGCTCGAATGATAGCGGGTGGAGAAGATCCGGAATTTATTGCCCGTAGACTCGTCATCCTCGCCGCTGAAGATATCGGACTTGCAAACCCTAACGCCCTATTGCTCGCAAACACAACATACGATGTCATTCACAAAATCGGCATGCCGGAAGGACGTATTCCATTAGCTGAGTGCGTGATATACTTGGCAACTTCTCCAAAAAGCAATTCTGCATATAAGGCTATTAACGACGCACTTGCCGAAGTCAACAATTCCGGCGACCTACCAGTTCCGCTACATATCCGCAATGCTCCGACTTCTCTAATGAAACAGATGAATTACGGAGCAGACTACAAATATGCCCACGACTATCCCGGGAACTTCGTCATTCAGCAATTTCTGCCTGACAGAATTAAGAACGCTCGCTTCTGGACACCCTGCTCAAACGCAGCCGAAGATCGTGCTACCGCCCTCCAACAACAGCGTTGGGGCGCAGACCCGAATCACGCCTCTGAGCCACACATAGCAGAGTAGAATTAGATAGTCGCTATTCACATTTAAATTTTCCGCATAGGGTTTGGATAATATGGAGACTTTACCTACCTTTGCGAAAGACATCTATAAGATTCACACTACTCTCCCCAAAACAAATATAAATACTTACCAAGATGAAGAAGCACAACTTCTATGCCGGCCCATCAATTATGAGCCAGTACACCATCAAGAACACCGCTGATGCGGTGATGGATTTCGCGAATACCGGTTTATCAATCCTCGAAGTCTCCCACCGTTCTAAGGAATTTCAAGCTGTGATGGATGAGGCCCAGGCCCTGGTTAAAGAACTACTTGAAGTACCCGAAGGCTATAGCGTACTGTTCCTCGGTGGCGGCGCTTCACTCCAATTCGCTATGGCGCCCTACAACCTTCTCAAAACAAAGGCTGCATATCTCGACACCGGCGTATGGGCTCACAAGGCTATCAAAGAAGCTAAATTGTTCGGAGATGTTGAAGTCGTTGCCTCTTCTGAAGATAAGAACTACAACTATATCCC
Source organism: uncultured Alistipes sp. (assembly GCA_964638475.1). Classification (GTDB taxonomy): domain Bacteria; phylum Bacteroidota; class Bacteroidia; order Bacteroidales; family Muribaculaceae; genus UBA7173. The sequence continues at coordinate 64,254 of CAZXAZ010000005.1, forward strand.
CAAAGATTTCGTCGTACCAACCGATGTTGACTACTTCCACTATACGACAAACAACACCATCTATGGTACGGAAATCCGCAAAGACCCCGAAGTTGGCGCGCGTTTGGTTTGCGACATGTCATCAGACATATTCTCTCGCCCGGTAGATGTTTCTAAATATGACCTCATCTATGCCGGAGCCCAGAAAAACCTCGCCCCTGCCGGCGCGACCATTGTTATCGTCCGCGACGAAGTGGTGCAAAATCCCTGCCGCCCCATCCCGACAATGCTGAACTACAAGACCCATATCGACAAAGGTTCTATGTTCAACACACCTCCGGTACTCCCGATTTTCTCTGCGCTCCAGACCCTTCGCTACTACAAAGAACTCGGAGGTATCAAGGTTCTCGAAAAAATGGACCTCGACAAAGCCGCTCTTCTTTACGAAGCTATCGATGCCTCAAAGATTTTCGAAGCTACAGTTCCTGACCACGCTGACCGCTCAATCATGAATGTATGCTTCGTACTCAAACCCGAATACGCCGACCAAGAAAAAGCCTTCATGGAATTTGCTACATCTAAAGGCATCGTCGGCATCAAGGGTCACCGCTCTGTTGGCGGATTCCGCGCATCAATCTACAACGCTATGCCCATCGAAAGCGTAAAAGTTTTGGTTGACGCGATGAAAGAATTCCAAAACAAGCTCTAATACTCGCCACCCAATTACCTAATCTTAATATTCAACAAATAAACGTTTGACAGAATGAAAGTATTGGTAGCAACCGAGAAACCCTTCGCAGCTGTAGCTGTTGACGGAATTCGCAAGGTGGTTGAAGATGCAGGTCACGAGCTTGCTCTTCTCGAAAAATATGGCTCACGACAAGAATTGCTCGACGCAGTCAAAGACGCTGATGCCATCATCATCCGTTCTGACAAAGTTGACGGCGAAGTGTTAGACGCCGCTCCCTCTTTAAAAATAGTTGTGCGCGCCGGCGCCGGTTACGATAATGTTGACCTAGAAGCCGCAACTGCCCACAACGTATGCGTTGAAAACACCCCCGGACAAAACTCAAATGCCGTTGCTGAACTCGTGTTCGGCATGACCGTTATGGCTGTTCGCAACATGTATAACGGCACGTCAGGCACAGAGCTGAAAGATAAGAGCCTCGGCATCCACGCCTTCGGCCAAGTAGGTCGCAACGTAGCCCGCATCGCTAAGGGCTTTGGCATGAAGGTTTCTGCCCTTGACCCCTATTGCCCCGAAGAGGTGATCACAGCCGCAGGCGTAACCCCCATAAAGTCTGTAGACGAGCTCTACACAAACAATCAAATCGTTTCACTGCATATTCCGGCAACCGCCGAGACACGCAACTCTGTAGGCTACGACTTGGTAATGAAACTTCCTAAAAATGGAGTTTTGGTAAACACAGCTCGTAAAGAAGTTATCGACGAAGATGGATTACGTAAAGCTCTCACAGAACGTCCCGACTTGAAATATGTCGCCGACGTAAAGCCAGACAATGCCACCATCCTCGAAGAAGAATGTGCCGGACGCGTCTTCTTTACCCCGAAAAAAATGGGAGCTCAAACCGCTGAAGCCAACATCAACGCCGGCATCGCTGCCGCCCGCCAAATTGTTGCGTTCTTCAATGACGGCTCTGCTCCTTTCCGTGTAAATAAGTAATCAAAAAACAATAAAACCTGTATCGATGTCCGAAACATCATACGGACTCAAACCAACACTGCTACGGTTGTCGCGAATTAGCGACGACCGTGGCAGTCTTACATTCCTCCAGCACCCCTCGACTGCCCCATTTGAGATTAAACGAATATTCTATCTCTACGGAATGCCGGAGGGTTCTCAACGCGGAGGACACGCCCACATATATGAAAGCCAACTACTTATCGCTGTAGCCGGCAGTTTTAACGTCAAAGTATTTGACGGACAGTCGTGGGAAACATTCACCCTCGACAGCCCCGATATCGGGCTCTTATTACCTCCGCCATATTGGCGTGAACTTTACAACTTCTCGCCCGGAGCAGTCTGTCTCACCGTCAGTTCAACAGAATTCGACCCCGACGAATACCTCTCACCTATGAGCGACTTCCTTGACTATCTCGCCACCCACCCCGAGGCACAGTCATCTTCAACCAATAAAGCTCAGCAATAGCCCACAAAGTATATTTCAGAAGCTAAACACAAGCCAAAAATAAAGCTATCGCCACTAGTAAACGACTAGTAAATCTACCATATTATTGCAAGCATCAGAAATAATCCCTAACTTTGTATTAAATATCGCGTTCCCGTAGTTCAATGGATAGAATATCGGATTCCGGTTCCGACGATTAGGGTTCGACTCCCTACGGGAATACAAAAAAAATGCAACTCACTGTTTAACGGCGAGTTGCATTTATTTTTATAATTATCTATCTACTGATACGATATCAAGCTTGGTATTCAGCCATATCAGAGGGCTTAACTGTTGCAATAAATGCAGCGTTACGAGCAACGTCAGCCATACCGAGGTTGACATAAACCTTAGCACTATTGATCAACTCTTGAGCAGCTTCCTTAACAACAGAATCTTCTGACGCAGCGTTACGAGAAGCATCGGTAACCAAGAGATAACCCATTACACAGTCACCAGCCATTTCAACAAGATGACGAGCCATAAAGTCTGTGTATTCAGTATCGTTAACAGCCTTAACGGTTTCGATTGCAGCCTGATACTTGGCAAACATCTCATCAAGCATCTGCTTCTGAGCGGCAAGTTCGGGAACAACCTCCATCTGCTGATAGCCTTCAACGAGCTGAGCGTAAGTGCCGGTCAAGACGTGGCGGATAGCAGCGACAACCTGAAGCTGGGTCGTACCTTCATAGATTGAAGTGATACGAGCATCGCGATATACACGTTCGCAAGCGTAATCCTTCATGAAACCTGAACCACCATGAATCTGAATGCAATCGTAAGCATTTTGGTTACAATATTCAGATGTCAAGCCCTTAGCGAGAGGAGTACACGCGTCAGCGAGCTTGTTGTAAAGCTTCATCTCTTGACGCTCTTCAGGGGTAAGCGAGCGTTCGCGAGCGATATCTTCGTATGCCTTGTATAAATCTACATAGCGAGATGTCTCATAAAGAATACAACGAGAAGCATCGAGCTTAGCCTTCATTGTCTTGAGAATCTCACGAACGGCGGGGAATTCGATAATAGCTTTACCGAACTGCTTACGGTCACGCGCATATGCGTCAGCCTCACGATAAGCAATTTCACTTACACCGACACTCTGTGCAGCGATACCAAGACGCGCACCGTTCATCAAAGCCATCACATATTTGATAAGACCAAGACGACGAGAACCGCAAAGCTCTGCTTTGGCATTCTTGTAAACGAGCTCACATGTCGGCGAGCCTTTGATACCCATCTTGTTTTCGATACGGCGAACATCTACGCCTCCGTCGCGCTTGTCATAGATAAACATCGAAAGACCGCGACCATCTTTGGTGCCGTTTTCTGAACGAGCAAGCACGAGATGGATATCAGAGTCACCATTGGTGATAAAACGCTTCACACCATTCAAACGCCATGTGCCATCAGGCATTTCGGTTGCCTTGAGCATTACCGACTGAAGGTCTGAACCGGCGTCAGGCTCGGTGAGGTCCATCGACATTGTTTCTCCGTCGCAAACACGAGGGATATAACGCGCACGCTGCTCCTCTGAACCGAACTCATAGAGTGTTTCAGCACAGTCTTGAAGTCCCCAAAGGTTTTCAAAACCTGTATCTGCACGGCTTACGATATCGGCAGCCATGATATAGGGAGTGATGGGGAAGTTGAGACCGCCAAAACGACGAGGCATCGACATACCCATCAAGCCTGCCTTACGGCAAACATCGAGATTTTGCTCAGTACCTGAAGCGTAAGTTACGCGTCCGTTTTCAACCTTCGGACCTTCGTGGTCTACCCCTTCTGCATTCTCCGAGATAGTAGTGCCGCAAAGTTCTCCGACGATTTCGAGAACACGCTCATAGTTATCCATCGCATCGGCGAAATCAACCGGAGCGTAGTCAAACTTATCGGCGTCGGCGAAGTCGCGTTCCTTCAAGCTGACGATTTTCTGCATCAGCGGGTGTTGAAGGTGGAGCTTCAGTGACTTATTGTCTGTATAGAAGTTAGCCATTACTTCGAGTTTTTCTTGTAATACTTGATGAGTTTGGGAACAACCTCTTCATAGTTGCCATTGATTACATAATCTGCGATTGTGTTAATCGGGGCATTGGGGTCGTTGTTAATAGAGATGATAATCGAGCTATCTTGCATACCGGCGATATGCTGAATCTGACCGGAGATACCGCAAGCGATGTAAAGTTTCGGACGAACTGTTACACCGGTCTGACCAATCTGACGGGCATGTTCGGTGAAACCGGCATCAACAGCTGCGCGTGTTGCGCCAACTTCTGCGCCGAGCACTGCTGCGAGCTCGTGGAGCATATCAAATCCCTCTTTAGAACCGACGCCGTAACCTCCGGCAACAATAATTGAGGCATTCTTGATGTTAATTTTCGATTTCTCAATATGACGATCGATGATTTCTACTACGAAATCTTCATCTTTTACATATTTCTTTGCTTCAAGCTTAACAACTTCACCCTTATGGTCTGCGTTGAAGATTTCTTTCTTCATCACACCTTCACGAACGGTCGCCATCTGCGGACGACATTCGGGATTGACAATTGTTGCTACGATGTTACCTCCAAAGGCGGGGCGAATCTGATAGAGCAAATTCTGATATTCCTTACCGGTTTTGGGGTCTTTATGGTCTCCGATTTCGAGCGATGTACAGTCGGCGGTCAAACCGCTGTGAAGACATGAGCTAACTCGCGGACCGAGGTCACGACCGATACAAGTAGCGCCCATCAAACATACCTGGGGCTCAATTTCGCGGAACAGATTAATCAGCACCGCTGCATGAGGATTTGAGGTATAGGGATAAAGACGTTTGTCTTCTACTTTATAAACCAAGTCGACACCATAAGGGAAGAGTTGCTTCTCGATGCCTGAAAGTTTGTCACCGACCACTAAAGCCTCAAGTTTGACGCCTAGTTCGGTAGCAAGCTGACGTCCTTTGGTAAGGAGCTCCAAGCTGACATCGGCCACCTTGCCGTCCTCATACTCACAATAGACGATGAGGTTGTTCTTATCTTTTTGCATTGGGATGTTCTGTTTTTAGAATTAGCCGATGGTATGGTTTGCGATAAGTTCCTTGATGAGCGACTCAATCTGCTCGTCGTTGTTCTCCAATGTGAGGCTCTGTTTTGCTGTGAAAACAACATTTTCGATTGATTTAACCTTTGTCGGAGAACCTGCCAAACCGATTTGCTCGGGATCTGCCTCAACGAAAGCCGCGCTCCACTCTTGGATTACATCGAGCGACGGACGTTTCTCGAGAACTGCCTTCTTTGCGTCGTCGAGTTTATCTTTCTCTGAAGGAGATGATGCGTATTTAAACTGCATAACGCGTTTTGCGTTACGAGGACGACATTCGGCAGCCGAACCGTTGACGGTCACTACACAGGGGAGAGGAGCCTTTACGGTCTCAACGCCTGATTCAAGACGACGTTTTACGGTTACCTTACCATCAGTGACGTCGAGAATCTCTTCAGCATATGTAACTTGTGTCAAACCAAGTTTTTCTGCGATCTGCGGACCTACCTGAGCGGTATCGCCGTCGATAGCTTGACGACCACAAAGCACGATGTCGTAATTTCCGATTTTCTTTACAGCCTGAGCTAAAGAATAAGATGTAGCCAGGGTATCAGCGCCGCCGAGCAGACGGTCTGTGAGGACGATGCCGTTATCGGCGCCACGGAAGATGCCTTCACGCACAACCTCAGCCGCGCGGGGCAGACCCATTGTGAGCATTGTGATGGTCGAACCGGGATGAGCGTCCTTCAGGCGGAGAGCCTGCTCAAGGGCGTTAAGGTCCTCAGGGTTGAAGATGGCGGGCAACGCTGCGCGATTGATAGTGCCGTCTTCTTTCATGGCATCTTTTCCCACGTTGCGGGTGTCGGGCACCTGCTTGGCAAGAACAATGATGTTTAAACTCATGAATCTTTATTTTAAAAATTATCGTTTTAACTAAATTAAATCTATAGCGTTAAGACCTCTGATTTCCGCTTAACGCTAAAAAGGGGCAGCTATAGTAGCGCTACAGCTTCCCCCCTCAACGTATTTTGTCGATTGCAAAGATAGAGAAATTTTCACAGACGCTCAGCATCATACGCATTTTTTAACAAACCATTCTCTACTCTCCAAGCAAAACCGCAGAGGATAGCATTCTCGTATTACTTAGACTGCATTTTATTAAAAAAGTTTAAAACCGACCGCATAACGGGCTAATTTTATTTGAAATATGTTAGTAAACACATAACTTTGAGCTTATCGCATAAAATCACATTAAATCCTCACGCTATGAACATCAAATCTAAACTCTGTAGCGTGCTTTTTTGGGGATTATGCGGACTATTTGCCGCCCCAAATATGCATGCAGATCTGCTAAAAACAGAAAATTTCGAGTATGAAGTAGGATCACTTAAACAAAAAGCCGGTGATATTTGGATTCAAGCAGCAACTAGCGAAATAACCGAATCTATCGACATCGTCGACAAGCCCCTAACCTACGCCGGCTATCAAGATAAAGCAGTAGGCAAAGCGGTGCAAATTACTGCCACCAATAAATCTCAAAACCAGAGCTATGCTCTCAAAGCTACAGACAAAGGCATTACTTCCGGCTCGGTTTACGCATCATTCCTATTCAAAATTGAGGGAGCTCCGACTAAGGGCACTCCTTTTTTGGTATCCTTTGCAGGCGGAAACAAAACCGGATATGTAGATTACAATAACAACATCAGCAATTTTGGTCGTTTATTTATCGTCAAAGGTTCGGACGACACAAAGTTCAAAATTATTGCCAGCAAAAATAGCGCCGCCGACAAATCTTCTGAAGTTGGTGAATATCTGATTGGTCAAACATATCTCGCTGTAATTTCCTACCAATTCATTGACGGTACTAAAAACGACGTTTTTAATCTCTATATCAACCCGGCGACAGACGGCACCATTCCAAATCCCGCCCTAAGCCAATCAACCGAAAGCGCTGATGTATCGAATAGTTACGGATTACAAGGTATACGCATCTATCAAAACAACACATCTAAGGCAAATGCCCCGGCCGCTGTTATAGACGCCATTCGCTTTGCGACAGATTGGGATAGCCTATTCAACGTCAAAGAGGGCGGTGGCGACGATAGCAACCCTGGAGGTGATAGCGGCGACGAGGGCGATACCCCTCAGAACGGTGAACTTTCATCATCTGTTTCAGCGATTGACTTCTCTGACGGATATGCCATATTACAAGGTAGCACTACCACCAAGTCGCTTATCATTAAGGGTAGCAACTTGACAGCTCCTGTTAACTTGACTTGCTCAGACTCCTCAGTTACCCTTTCTACTGCTTCTATATCTGCTGAAGAAGCCATGACAGAAAACGGCAAAGAGATCACTTTAACTTATAAAGCCGGAGGAGTGCCCCTCAGCGCAAATCTCGTCATCTCATCCGAAGGCGCCGAAGATGTTACCGTAGCACTCACCTCCAATGTAATGCCAATTACCGATAAACCTTCATTCGCAGCCCTCAACCTCGTTGAGAATGAAGAATACGAACTCTACCGTTATGTCGGCTCTATGGCAAAAGTTAGCTATGTTAACAATTTAACAAAAGAATTCTACATCCAAGATATGACCGGCGCTATCCGCGTCAAATTCGATCAATTCCCCGGCGAATGTGATGTAAAAGCCGGCGACAAGGTTAAAAATTTAATTCTTTGGCGTGTTGACGACGCAGCCGGTCCTTGCTTCGAAATCCCATATATCGTAAGCGAATTCGGCACAATCACTTCTTCTGGCAACGAAATCACTCCGACTGAAGTTACATTCGCTGACATCAATTCAAGCAAAGAGGATTATCTCTATCGCTTAGTAACCGTTACTGATGTAACTCTTGCAGTCGATGATAACACAACGTGGTCTACAGCCGGAGCTTCTGCCACTCAGACAATTAATGGCTCGGAAGTAGAAGGTCGCATTCGCACATTCAACGGCACCGACCTCATCGACACAGCTATGCCCGGCTTCCTCCCCTCTGTAACCGGCATTTCAACATCCCTAAAGGCTGTAATCATCACCGCTCGCGGACAGTCTGACGTAGTTGCTGCCCAACCTCAGATGGAAGTCTCTTACACAACAAGTATCGACGCAACTGTTTACCAAGAGATCAACAAGCCGGTCGAATTCGGCGTATTCACCGTTAAAGCTACCGCCCTTCCCAAACCGATATCTATCTGGTTCGGTGGCAAGAGCTCAGCTATGTTCACTGCCGATCGCGAGGAAATCCCCGCCGGCACCGGCATCTACCAAGTCACCGTAACATACACTCCGACTACTACCGGCACTCACGAAGCTCGTATCAACTTCGAAACAACTCCCGCCGAACTCAACTACGGAGCTTCTTTAAAGGCTAAAGCTTACGACGCAGCCAATCCTCCAACAATTAACGTCGACGCTACCGGATTGACCGACTTCGTTGCCGCTGTTGGTGAAACTCAAGATCAATCTATCAGCTACACTGTGGCAAACGGTCTTGAATATGGCACAATTAAGGTTGAAGGCTCAGGCTTCATCATCAACTCAAGTTCAATGATGAAAGATGGCACATACCAACTAAAAGTTACATATCGCCCGCAAGAAGAGGGAGAACACAACGCTGTTATCCGCTTCTCAACTCCAATGGCTAAAGATGCTACCGTAGCGGTGAAAGGCTCAACCAACGCCGGTCCGAAACCAGAAGAGAAAGAAGGCGACGAACTATCATTCGACGGCCCTGCCCTCACCCAATATTCAACTGATTTCACAACCGAAACCGCAAACAATAAACCTATCAGCCTCGAAGGTTGGAAGAATGTAGCTTATGAAGGAAATCGCGCTTGGTGGAGCACTGAATTCGACGACGGAAATATGGCTGCAAAAGTAGTTGCTTACGACAGCAAGGCTACCGAAAGCACTCCGATGACTGCGATGCTAATGTCACCCCGCCTCGACTACAAGAACGCATCCGAACAACTTCTTTGTTTCAACGTAATGGGTCGAATGATGATTGACGGTATGAACGACTACTTAATGGTGGGCATCATTGATGCGAAAGCTGCCGATGCCGATCCTGAGAATGTCGTTATCAACGGTATCGACGGGCTCAACTTGCCGTGCACCTCTGACGAGAACGACGAATGGGCTCGATACGTGCTCGATACAAAATCTTGGGACCTTCCCGATGAATTCTTTGTTGCATTCATCTTCGAGTCTCTCCGTGGCAAAGAAAGCTCCGCACAATACTATATCGACGACTTCTCGTGGGGTCGCACAGATATGCCTTTCATCCGTTCAAGCCATCAACTCCTCGAGATGAGTGCTAATGTCGGAGAAACGACAACTTCTGAGACTATCACAATCGAAGGCCACAACCTGACAGATCCTATCAAGCTCTCTTTGGGTGGCACTAACGCAGCAAACTTCACACTCTCTACAACCGAACTCCCCGCTGAAGGTGGCGAATTCACTCTTGAATTCCTTTCTTCTGAAATTCAAGAACATACCGCTATCGTAACCCTCCTTTCTGCAAGCGACGCACGCGCCGACATCCTCGTTTCAGCAGCAACACAGTCTGGCATCTCAGTCATCTCAGCCGAAGCTTCGCTCTGGGGCGACAACGTTAGCGTTTACGACCTCGACGGTCACACTATCATGACCGAAGCAACCGCAACTGAAGCTATTAAATATATGCAAGCCAACCGCAACACCCTCTACATTGTCCGTGCTGCTGACGGCACTGCATATAAATATATCGCTAAATAAATCCTCTATACCGATTATCGGAATACACTAATAAAGAGGTTGCGTCGAGCCCGACGCAACCTCTTGTCGTTTTATACCGCAAACTAACGTAAGAGATAGTCAAAAAGATTTTTTAATAAAAAACATGAAGTTTTTTGAGGCAATTGCTTGTGTGTTTAATTTATTTTGACTTACTTTGCATAATCACTTATGTTCACAAAATAGCAATTTTTCTTGACTAACGCACGAAAAATTCAACTTTTTGTAGCACTTAATGCAATAATGCATGAAAATTGTCGCAAAAAGCGCCAATAATATTAAGGCTGTGATGTAAACAGAAAACATCTGTTTATTCATCGCAGGGGCTAAGTATCGCCCTTGCGATGAATAATCGTAAAATTATACACCAATCAAACAAACTGAACTATGAACCGTCTTGTCATCTTGTTAATCGGACTTTTGTCTGTAACATTCTCATCAAGCGTTTCCGCCCAGCTTCCTGCAATTCAACTCAAGAATATCCAGGGAAAAACTGTCAATATGGCAGAAATCTCTAACGATGGCAACCCCGTTGTCATCAGCTTCTTTGCAACTTGGTGCAAACCCTGTATGCGAGAATTAAAAGCTATTCACGAAGTATATGCCGATTGGCAAGATGAAACCGGCGTAAAAATGTACATCGTCAGCATCGACGACGCCCAAAACTCATCAAAAGTGCGCCCCTTGGTTGACGCCGAAGGCTGGGAATATGAAACCCTTCTCGACCCCAATAGCGAATTCTTCAAAGCTTTAGGCCTTCAAGCTGTGCCCCACGTGCTCGTTCTTGACGGCAAAGGCAACGTCGTAATGTCTCATTCAGGCTACACCGATGGTTCTGAGAGCCAAATTATCGAAACCATCCGCAATCTTGGCAAGACTAAATAATGAATAAAGCAAAACTATTAATAGCCGGAGTCGGAGCATGCTGCGCCATGCTCGACGCTTCGGCGGTTACTATCGGGGGCGACAACGGCGTTGCCCTCCATGGTAGCGTACAAGCCGATGTCCTCTTCCCCGAAGAAGACAAAGAAATCGGGACAGACTCATACAGCGATAAAATGCTCTTCAACACCTATGCCGACCTCAACTTAATCAGCCGATATGTTGACGCCGGTGTTCGTTTTGAATATATGGAGCACCCGATGCCCGGCTATGAACCAGACTTCAAAGGTTGGGGCTTCCCCCATTTTTACGCCAAAGGACGTTTCAAGGGCATCGAATTGACCGCCGGCGACTTCTACGAACAATTCGGTAGCGGTTTTATCCTTCGCACATACGAAGAGCGCTCTTTAGGCATCGACAACGCCATCCGTGGCGGTCGTCTGCGCGTAACTTCTGTGCCTTGGTTACGATTTACAGCGCTCGGCGGTGTGCAGCGACGCTATTGGGAGTGGGACTCTTCGTCACAAATTTATGGCGGTGACGCAGAAATCTCCCTCGACCAACTCTTCAGCGGACTGCGCAACCGCGACTTGACATGGACCTTCGGCGGGTCATACGTTCTTAAACGTGAAACAACTCCCGGTCAAATCATCCCCGGTCACGACCTTCAACTCAACGTGCCCGAAAATGTCAGCGCTGTCGACATCCGCTCTCAATTCCGCAAAGGCAACTTCGACATCCTCGGCGAATTTGCATGGAAAGGGCAAGACCCATCGTTCGACAACAACTACACTTACGGCAAAGGTACGGCTGTAATGCTCAGTGCATCATGGTCTAAATCAGGTATCAGCGCTCTCTTACAAGCTAAGCGTAGCGAAAATATGGCATTCCGTAGCCAGCGTATGATGTCGGGCACATCTTGTTTCATCAACAACATGCCGGCATTTGCTTACCTCCACACCTACGCGCTGCCCGCCCTCTATCCCTACGCAACTCAAGCGGCTCCCGGAGAATGGGCCTTCCAAGGCACATTCGCCTACAATTTCAAACGCAACACCCCCCTCGGCGGTCGTTACGGCACAAAAGTAAAACTCAACTTCAGCTACATCCGCGGTCTTGATCACGAATCTCCCGAACCTTTGATTGACAACTCAATTATCGGCACGGACGGCACCAAGACTTCATTTTTCGGCATGGGCGAAGCATATTACCATGATGTCAACCTCCAAGTTGAGAAGAAATGGTCACGCAGCGTCACCCAAAACTTTATGTACATGAACCAAATGTACAACAAGACCGTAATCGAAGGTAAAGGCGGACGCATCAACACCAACATTTTCGTTGTCGATACTAAATGGAAAATTGACAAACGTTTCACTCTCCGCAACGAATTGCAATACCTCACCACACCCGATGACGAAGGCGATTGGCTCTACGGATTGTTAGAACTCTCTGTTGCGCCATATATTATGGTAACTGTCAGCGACATGTGGAATTGCGGAGTGACCGACACTCATTACTATAACTTCGGCGTAACAGGCAACTACCGCTCAAACCGTCTTATGGTTAGCTACGGTCGTACTCGCGAAGGATTCAACTGCTCCGGAGGAGTTTGTCGTCGAGTACCTGCAACGCGCGGTTTCCAACTCGCCTATACTTACACCTTCTAATCTCGAATTATGATACGAAAAATCATATTCTCTCTCGCCGTTGCAACGTCACTCGTTTCTTGCTCTGACATCAGCAAAGATGAGCGCTTTATCGAAATCGATAGCATCGAAGCTCAGCGAGTTGTTTTACTTGAAGACTTCACTGGTCAAGAGTGTGTCAACTGCCCCACTGCTCACGAAATCATCGAGAATTTGGTAAAACAATATCCCGAAGTATTAGTGCCGGTCAGCATCCACGCCGGAGATTTCGCTATCCCGGCAACAAACCGTCGTCCGGGGCTCGGTCAGCCCGAAGGCGAACACTACAATAGCATATACGGCATCAATGAATATCCCAAAGGTGTTGTAAACGGCAATAGTGGAAATCTAGACCCCGACAAATGGGGCGACGCAGTGCGTAAAGCTCTCCAGCTCCCCACCTCGGTTGACATCGACCTTTCGGCATCTGTTTCAGCAGAAAATGCTACAAAAATTGCAATTGACTGCACCATCAAATCAACCGCAAATCTTGAGGGTACGCTTCAACTTTGGGTACTCGAAGATAACATCATCGCCAAACAGCTTACCCCCGAAGGGATGAACAACGAATATGTTCATAATCATGTATTCCGCTCAGCCGTAAATGGCCAAGATGGTGAACCGGTAAACCTTCAAGCAAATACCAACCAACCTCACAGCTATACGATTGAAATCCGCAACACTGATAAAGAGAAATGGGTTGCAGAAAACCTTTCAATCGTAGCCTTCATTCGTCAGGCTGACGGCGGTATCGCTCAGGTTGCGAAAGCTCATGTTAAGCTCTGATAGTTCAAACAACAATAAACAAATAACGAAAATAAAGCTATTACTAATATGAAGAAATTCTACCTACTTTTGGTTTCTCTGTTCGCTCTTTCAGCACAGGCAGCAGAAGCTAATCTAACATTCTTTGTCGGTGACAAAGAGGTAACTCCCGGTTCAACAGTCTACTTCGCCGACTACCAAGCCGAAGAATATGAACCCGGGGTTTGGGATTTATTCATGAATCCCCACGTATCGCTTCATAGCGATTTCTTCACAAACACCGTAAAAGTAACCGCAGAATGCACCTCAAAACATAACGTTCAAATGTGTACTGGTGGTTGCATACGTGCCAATAAAGACAACAATTATACCGTCGTAAAAGATGGTCTAATTATCGGATCAAACGCAAAGCTCGATCTTGAATTTGAATATATCGAAGGTGAATACGAAGGCGAAACTGTGCCCGATGTAACAACAGTATTTACCGCACAAGACGGCAATGGAACCCCCATCTCATTCACATTGGTTATGGGGCCGTCTGCTAATGCTTCAGTAGAAACAGTTACCATCAACAACACTGTAACCCCCGTTGAAAACGGAATCGCATACAGCCTTTCAACACCCTCAACTCTTGCGCTCTACAACCTCGCCGGAGTTAAGGTTCTCAACACAAAACTTTCAGGAAACGGCGTAATCTCAACCACCAACCTTTCAACCGGCATCTATATCTACTCTCTTGACGGCAAAAAAGGTAAAATCATCGTTAAATAACATTCAAGACGAACAATATGAAGAAAGTATTCTTAACCCTCGCAGTCTCGCTGATGGCATTAGCGTCTACCGCACAACTGCAGCTTCATCAGTTGCAACCTCTGACCCCGTCTGCCGATTCACCCTTTAAGGCCGGTCAGTTGTTACCTGAGACGGGCAATGCAAAAAAAGCATCTGCGCCCCTCAAAGCTGAAGGCGAAACAATGGAAATGGACTACACTCCCGCCTATAGCCCTTATGAAATTACCGGACTACAAAATCAAGAAGCCGGTATGAAGATGGCTCAAGCCCTTCAGATTACAAATAGTGCGACACAGACGTTCGGTGGCAACAACATCTATAAATTTTACTTCTACACCGGATATAATGGCACAGCATCAAAAACATCATATGTAAACACAATTGAGGAAGCGACCGTTTTCTTAACCTACGACCTTAAAAACTTTGATCCCTTCTACACCCAAACTGTAAAATTAAGCTCTAAGGGGGCGGAGTTTACAGAAGTTATTCTTGATACGCCCTACTTAATCGAAACAGGCAAACCTGTCTATATCGGTTATTACTATACTCTCTCAGCTAAAGATGATGATACATTGGTGTATGACTACAGAAACCACGGCAACGATGTATCGGGCGGATGGTATGGAGCAATGCCTGTACCGACAGAAAACAATCCCAATCCGAAATGGACATTTAACAATGCAGCACAACAACTTGGCTTCTTCTGCATGGGAGTAGGTATTAAGGGCACAAAGTTGCCGCAAAATGAGATGTCGGCTTCAAACCTCTATGTCCCGGTTTCAACTTACCAGAATACCGATTTCGAAGTAGCACTCGAAGTCGAGAACACTGCAGCCAATACTATCACATCTTTTGATGTTGAGGTTCAAATTGGAGAACAAGCTGCAAAAAAATATACTATTAATAAAGAAACCACCGGTCAAGATATCTCTATTCCTTACGGATACGGAGGCACAATATCTCTTGGCGAATTAAGCTACGATATTGCATCGAAAGATGCTGTGCCTGTAACCGTTACAGTTACCAAAGTTAATGGCGAGGATAACAACTCTACAGAAAACACAGGAAGCGGCAACATCGTGATTCTTCCCGAAGGAAAAGGATTCCCCCGCAACATTGTCATAGAAGAATTCACCGGCACTTGGTGTCCGAACTGCCCGCAAGGTATTGTTACAATGGAAAAATTGCGTGAGAAATACACAGATGGCAGCGTAATTCCAATTGCTATCCACTACAACGACGAGATGGTTGCATCAACATACTCTTCGATCCATAATAAATATGCGACCGTTTACCCCTCGGCTGTGTTGAACCGTATGCAATATGCAACGATTTATACCCCGACTACTTGTATCGCAGAGATTGAAGCATTGAAAGCATGCCCCGCGGCTGCACAAGTGACCGCTACGGCTAATTTTACTGATGATTTAAAGAGCATCGTTTTCAAAACCAAAACAACATATACATTCGACGATTCCGAAGCTAACAACAATTACTCCCTTGCATTCGGCGTCATTGAGGATAATGTCGGACCTTATGTGCAAATGAGCAATTTTACCCCGTCTCAACTCGGTAAACTTGATGGTTGGAAATATAATACATCTCAAGTAAAGATGAATTTCAATGATGTCGCTCGTCAATATAACGCTGCAACAAAAGCCTCCGGTGCAATTCCTGAGGAGGTTGAGGCCGGCATTGAATATGAGTATGAATTTACAATGGCTTTCCGTGCGACAACCCAAATCCAAGATAACGCAAACTTGAGCGCTGTTGTATATTTGCTAAACCGCAAGACAGGCGCTGTAATAAATGCCTACCAGCTTAAGGCTTCAGAAATCGGTGGCGTCAACGATGTTGTCGCAGACAGCGAGTTTGACGAGAACGCTCCCGTTGAATATTTCAATCTTCAGGGTATGCGTATAGCTCAACCCGAAAGCGGTCTATATATTGTCCGTCAAGGAAACAACGCTAAAGTAGTTCGCACCAATTAAGAAGAGACAATCTAAACCAGACTAATAAACACCACTGACAGGATGTTACAATGTCTGTCAGTGGTGTTTTTTTTGTTAAGAGGTAGAATTTTTTCCATCATGATCAAAAAGTATTTATTTGCCGCGCTATGCGGCATCACAGCATTTGCTGCATCAGCTGATACCAACCGAATCACATACGGCTATTGCGGCGAGCCAAACGTAACTGTTGGTAATTCATGGCAGGAATATACGATGCTCGTTGAGTTCCCGAAATCATTTGTTAACAAATATAACGGCGCAAAAATCGTTGCTGTTGAAGTTGCCTCACCGACAAGTTGGGTAGAAGTCCCGGAAATCGGCTGGTCAAACACGGTAATAAACAACTTTATCGATGCAACTCTTTGTTTCTACACAGAGAAGAAATTAGATGCAGTACCATTTTACAGTCAAGATATCGAGCTTAGCGAAGAGCCTTTTACATGGTCTACATATCCTCTAACTACGCCAATAACAATCGACAAAAGTAAGCCTTTTTATGTAGGATACGCCGGTCTGGCTCATTCAGTTGATGACACTTGCTTCGCTGTTGACATGAATTATAACAGCGATAATGTTGGTTTATGGCTAGGATGGGAAGGTCAGGCTCTCGACGATGCCGGCAATGGTATTGTTGACGAAGATGGCAATGTCGTTTTTGAAGAAGTATGGGAACCATACACCGAATGGTACGGCAATATGTGTCTCCGTCTGGTTATCGAAGGAGACAATCTGCCAACTAATGAAATGTCTGTCGACGCATTTTCCGCGCCCGGCTATGTTCAAACCGGCAAAGAATTTGAGATAAGCGCAACCGTTACCAATCATGCATCAAATACGATCAGCAATGTCGGAATGTCTTACACATTAAACGGCAAGACGACAACCTTGGTTGGCGAGCTCGACAAACCTATCGAATACAAGGAATCGAGCGACGTTAAATTCAAGGGGCTCGTTTGTGATCAAACAACTGATATTACCTCTATAAGCTACAAATTCAACGCTATCAACGGTGTCTCAAAAGGTGTTACGATTACCGACAATACCGAAGGTAAGTTCTATCTTCGTGCAATGCCTGAAGGCGTTGGCTATCAGCGTAACGTCGTGGTTGAAGAAGGCACAGGCACATGGTGTGGCTACTGCCCGATGGGCATCGTTGCGATGCAGAATTTAGAGGAGAAATATGGTCATGAAGAGCAATTGATTCCCATTGCCGTCCACTATGATGACAAGATGGCTATCGACGAATACGTCTCTTACATAAAAACCTATTGCTCGGCAGGTTTACCTTTGGCAACTATCAACCGCGACGTAATCTCTATCGGAGCCTTTACGCCGGAACCGGTGTTGGTTGAGTTCGCTTATGAATACGCAAAAGAGGTCAAGGCTATCGCAAAGATAGATTTGGACGCGAAATATAATGAAGATAAGACTCAGCTCAATATTACTACAAATACTAATTTCGCAATCGAGACTAACAACAATTACACAGTCAACATCGTGATGACTCAAGATAATGTCGGCCCGTATAAACAAACAAATTACTTCTCTGATTATGGTGAAGGTGTAGAAATGGGCGGCTTTGAGTTGTTAGGCGACCCCGTTGAACTCACTTACAATGATGTTGCTGTTTGTTTTAAAAATATTGGTGATTTAGCAGGCTCAGTCCCCGGCAATAATTATGCTCTTTCACATACTATCTCGTTCGCAGATTATACAAATATTAAAGATGTAAACAACATTGCCGTAATCGCTATGGTTGTCAACAAAAAGAGTGGTCTGATCGAAAATGCCACCAAGCTTGAATTTAATGGCGAAGCAGGCATTGATGCTGTAACTGAAACCACTGGTCTGACTTCTGCAAGGGGCATTAACGGTGGAATCAACGTAACCGCTGCTGAAGACACTACCACCGTTTACACAATGTCTGGCTCTATCGCAGCACAATCTACTGCCGAAGGCGACATCACCTTTAACCTTCCCGCAGGTCTCTATGTCGTTAAATCAGGTAACTACGTTGCGAAAGTTACTGTGAAATAACGCTTCTCACATACTCACTAAAAAAGCCATCAAACCCACCGCTAACGGAGGTTTGATGGCTTTTCTTATTTGTTAATCTAAGGCTTTATTTGTCAGTTGCGAAAGGAGCGACAGGAAGCCCGGTTTCGCCATAGAGATTACCCGCGGGGTAATCTGCCCAGTTATAACGAACGATTGTTGGTTTAGCGACTAGTGGCGAAGAAAGTTTCAGTGTGTATTCATCTACAATTGTAGGAGTTGCTGTCGTAAATTTACCATCTTCTCCGGCAATGATAAATCCGGTAACTGCTACAGATGTCGCTTTAATAGGTGAATTGAATTTCAACACCACCTCTTTTCCTGAGCGTTCGGATGAAACGCAACGCGGACCTTCGTAAACACAATCGAAACCATAATTACGGTTCAACGCGATAAGAGCGAGGCGATGTGCAACATCTTGTTTGTTTTTGGGGTGGATATCAGCGGGGTTTCCGAGGTCGACAGCTGTTGCCATTGCGGTATTGTCGAGCTCAAGCGCTTTTGACTGAGCATTTCTCAAAGCCGCCCAATCAGAGTTGGGTTGCACGGCTCTCGGTTGAAGGAATCCGGCGAGCTGAACGAAATAGAATGACAAATCGTCGCCCCAAAGCTTGCGCCAATCGCCAATCATTGTTTTAAACAATGTTTCATATTGCTGATCACGACCGACGTTAGCGCATCCCTGATACCATAGAACACCTTTGACAGGCATATCTTTCAGCGGAGAGAGCATAGCGTTATACAATACGGTCGGATAATTTGAGCCTTGCGGAGCTTCAGGTTTTGCGGGAAGGCCGCCGAAATCGCTGTGAATAGAGTATTGCCATGTGCCGGCGAGAGAAATATTTTCGTTGTCGATAATCGCCTCGGTAATGCCGGGCGCCATACCGCCTTCACCACCAAAGTCGGTAACCTTGATAGTAATCACATTTTCACCTGCTTTAACCAACCTTCCGGGCACGGTATAGTTGCGAGCAACGTTGTAGCCGGAACCTTTAGCTATCAACTCGCCGTTGAAATATGTTTCATCTTCATCATCGATGGCGGCGAAACGCAAGTTGATTGATTTCCCGACTTTATCGGCAGGGACATCGATAGTGCGCTGAAGCCAAACAATTCCGTCGAAGTTGGGAAGGACTGAATTTTCCCAAAGACCGGGCAATTGAATCTCTTTCCAAGCCTCTCCGGTTTGCAATTCTCCCTTATCGAACTCGGGAGCTCCGGCGTTGGCGAGCGCCATCCAATCATTTATCTTTTTCTGATAGATTGCGTTGAGTTTATCAAAATCGTAATCGGCAGCCTTGAGGTCAGCGAGCTCGCTTTCGAATCCGGCGACTCCACCGAGAGCTTCTGCTGATGTCCACGCTTCGGCAGGCGTTCCACCCCATGTCGTATCGATAACACCAATCGGCAGATTCAGCTTTTCAGACATCTCTTTCGCAAACAGGTAAGCGATAGCTGAGAAATTAGCCATGCTCGCAGATGTACATATCTGCCATCCGCCTCCATTTACTTCTACATCTTTCTGAGGTGCGATTGATGTTTTCTTCTTCACTTGAAGCAAACGAATGTCGGGATGATGAGCCGTAGCAACTTCAAGGTCGTAACCCATCAATGTGCCCCAGCCTTGCACGGGAAATTCCATATTTGACTGCCCTGAGCAAAGCCAAACTTCGCCGGATAACACATTCTCAATCTGCTTTACGCCATCGGGGTCTTCAAATGCGATGGTGTAAGGGCCGCCCGCTTTCGGAGTCTTAATTTTAACAGTAAAATTTCCTTGACTATCAGCTTTCACGGTTGTTGATTTCTTCTCCCATCCGGCAGAAACTTTCACCTTTGAATCAGGGGTAGCCTGCCCGTTTACGGTCAGACAACTGCTTTGCTGCACAATCATGTTGTCGGTAACATAATTCGGCAGCGTAACTTTTCCACATACAGGAGTGATTGCTGAAGCTGCAAGCAACAGCATAATCGATTGTTTACGCATAATCGTTAATTCTTTTTCTAATGAGATATTAGGGTTTAAGATATTTTGCATGGTGATTATAGTGCAAATTTAGCGATTATTAGTGGTGATTTTTCTAAAAAACTGCCCAATTTCTGTAACATTTGCTGATTAGCCTCTCCATAAGTCATCTCGCACGGCAACTTTCGCTGATTCAAAAGCAAGTTTTTAACACGGCTTTTGGCAGGGCGCTAAAAATTTCGTAATTTTGCAAAAAATTGCCAGGAGACGACACTCCGCCAATTATTTTTCTATACTTTGTAATGATAGCTGTCAACAATTTAGGTATCCAATTTGGTAAAAGAGTTTTGTTTCAGGATGTTAACCTGAAATTCACACCCGGAAACTGCTATGGCATTATTGGTGCTAACGGTGCCGGAAAGTCAACATTAATGAGAATCCTCTCCGACCAACTTTCCCCGACCCACGGAACTGTTTCTATGGGCCCCGGAGAACGTATGAGCGTTTTGGAGCAGGACCACTTTAAGTTTGATGACTGCACAGTCATGAACACAGTCCTTCAAGGCCATTCTATCCTTTGGGATATTATCCAAGAGAAGGACGCCCTTTATGCGAAACCTGATTTCTCTGATGCTGATGGTATTCGTGCATCTGAATTAGAGGAAAAATTTGCCGAGCTCGAAGGTTGGAACGCTGAAAGCGATGCCGCAGCCTTGTTGAGCGGTCTCGGCATTAAGGAAGACCGCCACTATATGTTGATGAAAGACCTCTCGGGTAACGAGAAGGTGCGCGTCTTATTGGCGAAAGCTCTGTTTGGTAACCCCGACAACTTGCTACTCGACGAGCCTACCAACGACCTTGATCTCGACACGGTTGCTTGGCTCGAAGATTATCTCTCTAAATTTGAGAACACGGTGCTCGTGGTCAGCCACGACCGTCACTTCCTCGACTCAGTCTGCACCCATACCCTCGATATCGACTATAATAAAGTGACACTCTTTGCCGGAAACTACTCATTCTGGTATGAATCGTCACAGTTGGCTCTGCGTCAACAACAGCAACAAAACAAGAAAGCAGAGGAAAAGCGCAAAGAACTTTTGGAATTTATCCAGCGTTTCTCTGCCAATGTCGCAAAATCGAAGCAGACAACTTCTCGCAAGAAGATGCTCGAAAAGCTCAATATCGAAGAGATTCAGCCTTCATCTCGCCGCTATCCGGGCATTATCTTTACGCCGGAGCGTGAGGTCGGTAACAAGATTCTCGAAGTGCATGGTTTGAGCGCCTCTATCGACGGAGAAGTCTTATTTAAGGATGTCAATTTCCAAATTGAGAAAGGCGACAAGGTTGCATTCCTTAGCCACGACCCGCGCGCTATGACTGCCCTATTTGAAATCGTCATGGGTAATCGCAAAGCCGACGAAGGAACCTACGACTGGGGACAGACAATCACAACTGCTTACCTGCCGCTCGACAATTCTCGATACTTCAATACCGACATGAACCTCGTCGACTGGCTCTGCCAATTCTCCGACGACTCTTCAGAAATCTATCTTAAAGGGTTCCTCGGCAAGATGCTCTTCTCCGGCGAAGAAGTGCTGAAGAAAGCGTCTGTGCTATCGGGTGGTGAGAAAATGCGCTGTATGATTTCGCGTATGATGCTCCGCAACGCCAACACGATGGTGCTTGATTCGCCGACCAACCACCTCGACCTTGAGTCAATTCAGGCATTCAACAACACTCTGCAAGGCTTTAAGGGGGTTATCCTCTTGTCTAGCCATGACCACGAGTTCATTCAAACTGTCTGCAACCGTATTATTGAGCTGACGCCGAACGGCATTATCGATAAGATGATGGATTATGACGACTACATCACTGACGAGAAAGTCGCCGCCGCTCGCGAAAAGCTCTACGCTAAAGCATAATTCTCACCGATTAGCTATCATGGCTCTATGCTATGATAGCTAATCGCGCTATAATAGCTACCTCAACCCGAAACAATCACCCCCCCCAAATAATAACCTAATGGTAAAACATATCGTAATGTTTAAGCTGACAGGCACCGCAGAGGAGCGACTCACAGTTGCGTCTGCTTTTCGCGATGCTTTGTTGAAACTCCCTGCCGAGATTGACGTTCTTCAATCTATGGAAGTCGGAATTAACGAAAATCCGGCTGAGCAATGGGATGTTGTGTTAACCGCAGTCGTTCCGACAATGGCTGACGTTGAGATTTACGCAAAACATCCCGCTCATGTTGCTGCCGCTTCGCTTCTCGCCGGACACAAAGAGTTGCGCGGTTGCGTTGACTATGAGTTTTAATACCATTCGAAAACTTTTCTTATTATACAGATATGGTTCAATTCTTCAAGAAGGGGTCTAGCACCTTCTTCGCCGTTGAAACTGATCACAAACTTTCTCCGGCGGAATTAGAGAAACTTACATGGGCATTCTCAGGTGCCAAAGCATTATCAGCGACTTCGGTTAAGGGGCGTTTTGTCGGTCCTCGTCGCGAAATGATTACACCTTGGAGCACCAATGCCGTTGAAATTGCCCAAAATATGGGTTTGACAGGCATTTCGCGTATCGAACAATTCGAGCGCGTTGCCGATGGCGAAGAGCCGGTCTACGACCGTATGCTTTCGCGCCTTTACGATGGCATTAACTCAAAGGTTTTCTTTATCAACCGTAAGCCTGACCCTATCGTCAGAATTGAGAACATTCATGAATATAATCTTCAAGAGGGGTTGGCTCTCAGCCCTGACGAAGAGGCTTATCTTGAGTCGTTGGCTAAGAAACTCGGACGCCCGTTGACTGATTCCGAGGTGTTCGGATTCTCGCAAGTCAATTCGGAGCATTGCCGTCACAAGATTTTCAACGGCACATTCGTAATCGATGGTGAAGAAAAGCCGATGTCGCTTTTCAAACTCATCAAAAAGACTTCTCAAGAAAATCCTAACGGACTTGTTTCTGCTTACAAAGACAATGTCGCTTTCTTGGAAGGTCCGAAAGTTGACCAGTTCTACCCTATCAACCCCGATCGTCCTGACTATTTCGAGGTTAAGGATGTAAAAACTGTAATCTCACTCAAAGCCGAAACCCACAACTTCCCGACAACGGTTGAGCCTTTTAACGGCGCTGCAACCGGCACTGGCGGTGAAATTCGCGACCGCCTCGGCGGAGGTAAGGCTTCACTTCCTATCGCGGGAACGGCTGTTTACATGACTTCATATCCCCGCTTAAGCCCCGAACATCGTTGGGAGTTAATGATGAATCCTCGTGTATGGCTTTATCAGACTCCTTCCGAGATTCTTATCAAGGCTTCTAACGGCGCGTCTGACTTCGGTAACAAATTCGGACAGCCTCTTATCTGCGGTTCGCTGTTGACTTTCGAGCATGAAGAAAATTCGCGAAAATATGCCTACGACAAGGTTATCATGCTTGCCGGCGGTGTTGGTTTCGCTGCGAAAAAGGATGCGATTAAGGGCACACCCGTTGCCGGCGAAAAGGTTGTAGTAATGGGTGGCGACAACTACCGCATCGGTATGGGCGGTGGAGCCGTTTCTTCTGTTGAAACAGGTCAATATGACAACTCTATTGAGTTGAACGCTGTTCAACGCGCTAACCCTGAAATGCAGAAGCGCGTCGCAAACGTGATTCGCGCTCTTGCCGAAAGCGACTCAAATCCTGTCGTATCAATCCATGACCATGGAGCAGGCGGTCACCTCAACGCCCTCTCTGAGCTCGTCGAAGCTACCGGCGGTCGTATCGATATTGATGCCCTTCCGGTTGGTGACCCGACTTTGTCGGCTAAAGAAATCGTCGGCAATGAGAGCCAAGAGCGTATGGGTCTCGTAATTAAGGCCGACGACATACCTTATGTTGAACGTGTTGCTCAGCGCGAACGTGCTCCGATGTATGTTGTCGGAGAGACCACAGGCGACGACCGTTTCGTATTCTCAGACAGCAAGGGTGTTAAGCCTATCGACCTTGAAATGGCTGATATGTTCGGCAATTCACCCAAAACCGTGATGACCGACTCTACGGTTACGCTCAACTACAAAGAACCGGAATATGATGTCAACAATCTCTCACAATATGTCGAGAATGTTCTCTCTCTCGAAGCTGTTGCTTGTAAGGATTGGTTGACAAACAAAGTTGACCGTTCGGTGACTGGTAAGGTTGCGCGCCAACAGTGTCAGGGTGAACTTCAGTTGCCGTTGAGCGACTGCGGTGTTGTTGCTCTTGACTACACCGGCCATACCGGTATCGCTACATCAATCGGCCATGCGCCTCAGGTTGCGCTTGCCGATTCGGCAAAGGGGTCTGTTATGGCAGTTGCCGAAGCGTTAACCAATATCGTTGGCGCTCAGCTCGCGAAGGGTTTGAAGAGCGTTTCGCTTTCAGCTAACTGGATGTGGCCCTGTAAAAACGCCGGCGAAGATGCGGCTCTCTACCGCGCTGTTGAGGCTTGCTCTGATTTCGCTTGCTCTTTGGGCATCAACATTCCTACCGGCAAAGACTCTCTGTCTATGACCCAGAAATATGGCGAAGACAAGGTGTTTGCCCCCGGTACGGTTATCATTTCTGCAGCCGGACAAACCGGCGACGTACGCCGCACGGTTAGTCCCGTTTTGAAGAATAAGAAGAATTCTCTTCTTTACTATATCGACTTTTCATCAGACGCGTTGCGTTTGGGTGGCTCAGCTTTCTCTCAGTCGCTCAACTGCGTAGGTTCTGATGCTCCTACGGTTAAGGATGCCGAGAAATTCGCCGCCGCATTCGCCGCTGTGCAGAAACTTGTAAAGGGTCGCAAATTGCTCGCCCTCCACGATGTCTCTGCCGGTGGTCTTGTTACTGCTATGCTCGAGATGCTATTCGCAAACACAACCGGCGGTCTTGAATTTACAACCGAAGGATTCGTCAATAATGGCGAATCAGACCTCGTGAAGATTCTTTTCGCGGAAAATCCCGCCATATTGATTCAGTTTGAGGAGTCTAAGAAAGAGTCTATTGAAAAGATTCTTAATGAAGCCGGCGTTAAACATTTCATGATTGGTCAGCCCTCTGAAGAGCGCGTATTGTTAATCGAGCACTGCGGAGAAGAGCGTTTACTCGGTGTTGACCATCTTCGTGACCGTTGGTTTGAACCTTCATACTTGCTTGACAGAATGCAGAGCGGTAAGGAATGTGCAGCTCTTCGTTTTGAAAACTACAAGAAACAGCCGCTTCGCTACGCTATTCCTGCTGCCTTTGACGGCACACTCGCTTCGCGGGGGCTCTCTTATCGTCGCGACGGGAAAACCGGCATCAAAGCTGCGATTATCCGCGAAAAGGGCGTAAATGGCGACCGTGAAATGGCTTACTCTCTCTATCTTGCCGGATTCGACGTTAAGGATGTACACATGACAGACCTTATGAGCGGACGCGAAACTCTCGACGATGTCAATATGATTGTTTTCTGCGGTGGCTTCTCTAACTCCGACGTTCTTGGCTCGGCTAAGGGTTGGGCGTCAGGCTTCCTTTGGAACGAAACGGCAAAGGCTACCCTCAAACGTTTCTACGACCGCGAAGACACTCTCTCACTCGGCATCTGCAACGGCTGTCAGTTGATGATTGAACTCGGCTTGATTCCCACAGCCGGAAAGGGACGTCCCACGATGGAGCACAATATCAGCCATAAATTTGAGTCTCAGTTCCTCGGCTTGACTATTCCGAAGAACAACTCCGTAATGCTCGGCTCTTTGGCTGGCATGAAACTCGGCATCTGGGTAGCTCACGGAGAGGGCAAATTCAACCTCCCGGGCTCTCTGAAAGACTACAATATTGCCGCTAAATATAACTACGCTACATACCCTGCCAACCCCAACGGTAGCCGTGGCGCTGTTGCCGCAATCGCATCTCCCGACGGACGTCATCTCGCCATGATGCCCCACCTCGAGCGCGCAATCTTCCCCTGGCAATGTGGCTTCTATCCCTACAATCGTCGCAACAACGAAGTAACACCTTGGATCGATGCCTTCGTTAATGCTCGCAAATGGATTGAAGAGAAGACCCGCTAATCACATAACTGATAAACGTTTATAACTGATACAAAGGGCTGAGTTACACTATCAACTCAGCCCTTTGTATTGTGGCAATTTAGCTTCTGAAAATAACCGCGTCTGACGACGCGGTTATACTCGCATTCATTTCACCAAGATTTTATATTGATTGCACTATTAACTATTATTTTGTCGCAATATCGAAACAATTCTGCAACATTCTTCCACTCTCAATAAAATTCAATACTCCGCACAAATCAGCCATCAACGTAATCGTATCTAAAACAACGTTTTTAATAGGTTTCAATAGTTTTAACATAATAAGACGGATTGAGCAATTTTGGTAAAATTATTATATTATGTAATTTTTTTTGGCAGAAATTTGGGGGTTTAAAATTTTTTACCTTACTTTGCGTATCTGATAATGTTAGCGAAGATCACTTTTCGCTTGACAAAAGTCCCCTTTTAACAGAATTTCATTACATAAAAATATTAAGTGCATGAAAAAATCGTTACTCTTGCTATCTACAGCCGCATTAACTATTGCGGCTAATGCCGGACAAGTTGAACCTCAATTATTGACCGGTTATGCAATCACGGCAATTTCACCCAACGGACAATGGGGTGTTTCTCAGATTTATGGCGATGTATCGCTTATTAACCTACAAACAGGTCAGGAAGTTGCCTCATTTATTCATGATGATGAAGTAGGGATCTACTACCTCCCCGGTTTTAACAACACATTGAGCAATGATGGTTTGTTGCTTTGCACAGACCACACCAATTCTAACGCTACATATTATTATCAGGGCAATTGGTATACTCTTTCTACCGGTGAATATGTTAATTCTAACAGCTCGGCAAATGGCATTACCCCCGACGGTTCTCGTATTTGCGGCAATCTCGGTATCGGTAGCTTTGCGGAAGATTGGGCTCTGATGGTTGCGCCTGTAATTTGGGACCGTCAAGATGATGGTTCTTATGGCGACTACGTCATCCTTCCCCACCCTGAAACCGACGTATTTGGAGCTTCTCCTCAGTATATAACAGCAACCGCAATCAGTGAAGATGGTCACACTATTGCCGGTCAGATTGTCGATGCTCGCGGTGCTTTCGTATACCCTATCATCTATATTGAAGATGAAAACGGTAACTGGACATACGATTTACCCACTAAAGATCTAATCAATCCCGAAGGCTACGAACTGCCCGATTATCCCGGAGAAGGCCCCGATTATCCTAGCGCAAGCCAATATATGTCAGAAGATAAAGCGGCAGAATATGAAGAAGCTTTAAACGACTACTATAATGGCGTCGAAACAGAAATGCCGGTAGCCGAAGATTACATGACCGAAGAAGAGCTTGAGGCATACGAAGCTGCTGTAGATGAATATTATGAGTGGGAAGATCTCGCTTACGCATATGATGATGCTTATTACGCAATTACCGAAACATCTTTCAACTTAGAGTTTAACCAAGTTTCTCTTAGCGCAGACGGCACCAAGCTCGGCGTTTGCCAGTATACCGAAATTTTTATACCCGGTTATCGCATTCCTCAAGCAGCATTCTACCCTTGGGTATTTAATCTCGATGGCTCTTCTGAACCCGAAACATACGACACCGCTTCTATGTATATTTCCGGTTTCGCTGACAACTACCTTCTTGCAGCAGAATTCGACGAAGATATCATGTGCTATAACGGTTATTTACTGAAAGATGGCGAAGTCACCTCATTGTACGACTACCTCGCAGCACAGGGAGACGATATCAAATCTTGGGTTGACCTCAACTTGTCTCATGACTGGGAAATTGAAGACTCCGAAACAGGCGATATCGATACAGAAACCATCATGTATACCGGTATGCCCTCTGCTTCAAGCGACATGAACGTAATTGTTTCTTGGACTCAATCTGCGTGGGGTAACTACGAACCTGAATCTTACATCTTCTACCTCGGTAGCGAAGATTCTGGTATTGCAGCAGTAACAGCTGACGGCAACTCTTTAGTTTCACTTGATGAAGAAGGCAACCTCTCAGTAAGTGCAGACATCGTTGACCTCGCAATCTACGACCTCAGCGGCGTATGCGTGAAGCATGTAACTAACCCCGCCGGCACCGTTGCTTGCGACCTCGCAAATGGCGTATATGTAGTGAAAACAATCGACGCAGACGGAGCTGTAGTTGCAACCAAAGTTGTTAAGTAATCAAGAAATCAAGTTATGTAACCTAGCGTTACCACATAACTCTAGATAACAAATCACCGCAAGAAGTTTTTCCTCTTGCGGTGATTTTTTTTGTATATAACTAAACACCATCTTCAACACTCCGCCATATATCAATCTAACTTAGACACAATAAAACATCAATTTATCACCATTATCAAAACAACAAAGCAAAAACTCTTCCACCTTCATAGGCAATAGTCCAAATTGTGTAACGACAACGATGAATCAATCATCTGTGCTTATGCCACAGCTGTGTTTACCACACTTTATAAGGTTGTATTAATTTGAATAAATAGAGTCTCGTTATAACGTAGGGAACAACAAAAGCCGTAACGTATGCCGAAGGGCTAATTCGCCAAAATATACTCAGCGGTTAAGACTTATCTAGCTGCTTAAGTATTCCGACTGATTATTCATCCTAACGTTCCCTCACAAGCCCACCCCTCACAAGCATCAACAGTTACTTCTCAAGCATCTATCCCTCCCCTCACAAAGTATCTATATAAAACGAACAAAGGCGCGAATCCGTAGGATTCACGCCTTTGTTTTTACTCTATGTTTAACCCACTTCCTTCGGTAGCGACCCGAATGGAGGGAGTTTAACTTGTCGGTATATCGACTTATTTCTTCTTGCGATCGCCGTAGCGAGAGAGGAACTTATCAACACGACCTGCGGTGTCAACGAGTTTCTGCTTACCGGTGAAGAAGGGGTGTGAAGATGAGGTGATTTCAAGCTTCACGAGGGGATAGGTCACTCCGTCGATATCAATAGTTTCCTTAGCTGCAATAGTCGACTTGGTGATGAAGATCTCTTCGTTCGACATATCTTTGAAAACTACTTCGCGATAGCTAGAAGGATGGATGTCTTTTTTCATTTTATCTATAGATTGAAATTATTTTCTGAATGTATTGAACTGCGTCGCTGGTAGGGCGACTTTAAGTAATGGCTTGCAAAGTTAGTCATTTTTCGTTTAATAGACAAACCTTTGCGCAAAATATTTTTCTCGCATTGTTTTAATATACCGAAGATTATTCGTAATTTTGTAACAAAACAGATATCTAAGATCAAACTAAATCAGATAATGAAGATTAAGTCAACATTGGCTGTCGCTACGGCCGCATCAATGGCGCTAACTGCTGCCGCGTATGGAAATTTAGAGAAATCATCAACTAATTTTGCTCGCGGGATGCAGATTACGGAAGAATCTGACACTTTAAGCTCTGACTCTATCGGTTTCGGCTTTATTGATGAGAAAGTCATTCCTCACACCTCTGTTAAAGATCAGAACAAGAGTGGGACATGCTGGTGTTTCGCCTCTACTTCATTTATCGAAGATGAAATAATCCGCCAGGGAGGCGACTCTCTCGACTTGAGCGAAATGTTCACCGTTCGCCACTGCTATATCGACAAAGCCGAACGATACATACGTCTTTATGGCGAAACAAACTTCTCAGCCGGAGGCTCGGCTATCGATGTGCCTTACGTTTGGGCGAAATATGGCGCCGTCCCCGATGAGGTCTATACCGGGCTTCAGTATGGCGAAGCAAAGCATGTACATGGCGAGCTCGATGCTATCCTAAAAGCATATCTCGATGCCGTAAAATCAAACCCTAATAAAAAAATTTCTACTGCTTGGCGTAAGGGCTTCGAGGCTATTCTCGACGCATACCTCGGTGAAGTTCCCGAAACATTCACAGTTAACGGGAAGACATATACCCCTAAGAGCTATGTCGAATCTCTTCCGATTAAGACTGCCGATTACATCTCAATAACCTCATTTACTCATCACCCCTTCTATGAAGAATTTGCCGTTGAAGTGCCAGACAATTGGCTTTGGGCTAATTCTTTGAATCTTCCGATGGAAGAAATGAAGGTCATCGTTGATAACGCAATCGAGAAAGGTTATCCCGTAGTGTGGGCTGCCGACGTTAGCGAAGGTGGATTTAAATGGTATGAAGGTTACGCTGTTATGCCTCGCGAAACCAACGCCGCCGATCTTGAAGGCTCTGAGCTTTCTCGCTGGGTAAAACTGAGCGACAAAGACCGCCTAGCGGCTCGCTTCGATTTCAAAGAACCCGTCCCCGAAATGGAGATCACTCAAGAGCTTCGTCAACAAATGTTTGACTCTCAAGAAACAACCGACGACCATGGCATGGAAATCATTGGCACAGCTCGCGACAAAAAGGGCAACCGCTATTACAAGGTAAAGAACTCATGGGATACAAATCAAGTTTACGACGGATATTTCTATGTTTCCGAGCCATACTTCTTGGCTAAGACAATGAATATCCTCGTTCATAAGAATGCAATTCCAAAAGATATCGCAAAAAAAATCAAGAAATAAGTCGTCGACTTAAAGATTGATATACAATCTCGTGACAGCGGAGTTTTGCTCCGCTGTCATCTTAAAGAATCATCCGTTGAGCAATTGTTTAATCAACATACGCCACTCCGTAGCGACTATTTTCATCGCGTCAGCCCTAATATTTAACTTGTCAGGGTGTCGCGAAGAAACGCCACACAGTGTTGACCCGATTGCCCATAACGAGTTCTTTGATATAGGGCATGACTGCATCGACCTTCATAACGGAGTGATTCTAAAAGCCCTGTCGGATAGTTTGATGGAAGTTCGGGTAAACGAAAATGTCACCGACTCGATTTTTGCCGACCAACTACCGAAAAATAGGATGTCGTTAAAATCAGGCTATCCCCTACTCGACTTTCTCTATCGATTTGAAGCTTCACGCCCCTCTTCA
This sequence comes from uncultured Alistipes sp., assembly GCA_964638475.1. Taxonomy (GTDB): domain Bacteria; phylum Bacteroidota; class Bacteroidia; order Bacteroidales; family Muribaculaceae; genus UBA7173. The sequence continues at coordinate 95,402 of CAZXAZ010000005.1, forward strand.
GGACGATATTCAGCCGATACTCCATACGAAATTTTTCTCAATCCGCTACAAAACGATTCTGCGCAAGCTGTTTTAGAGAGCAGATTGCGACATAGTCTCGTCATCCCTTACGAAACACGCACACTCAGCTGGCCGGCAATAAATTCTAATGCAGAATGGTTATTGGCGGCATCCGAACTATGGCTTGCAAACGGTGATTCGCGTTGGGAAAGAATCGTCAGACAAGTCTCTCGAAACTTAATCGCCTCAGACAACAGAATAAACCGCAATCAAGCCACCCGACTTTTCACCGGAATTCCTCGCTACATGGCTAACGCAACAGGCATCTTCCCCGAATGGATGTCACAAACAGATATCTCTCAGCTATCAACATTAGCCGTGAATATCGCTTACGCGACAGCCATCAACAATCTCGATTTGGGGGCTGATTCTTTAGTCGCTGCTATTAAATACAATATGTGGTTGCCCGACAAAGGGTTTCTTAGTGGAATGACTTACGGCTCTGCCATCTATCCAATTGCGTTACAATCAACCGACAACCTTGCTCAAGCTATTGCTATAATTTCAGGCATACTTCCCGACGCTATGTCTGACGCGATAATCAGCAAGACTCCAACGCCATTAACCGGCATCTCTTTGTTTCAACCGACATTACCGCCGACTAGCGACAAAATCAAATATGATGTAAATTCAACTCTGTTGCAAACCGGATGGGCCGTAGCTGCTGCGTCTAGAGGTAATGAGGCGGCATATTCAACTGCCGTCGGGGCGATTTTTGCCAAAGAGGGTGAACGCATTTTAGCATATCGACAGAAACGTCAAACATTCAATTCCTCTATTACAACTCTAATTTTGCGTGGTTTTCTTGGTGTCAAATTCTCAAAAGAGGGGATACACTTCTCTCCTTATATTCCCGAGAACCTTCCCGGAGAAAAAGAAATCAAAAACTTGCATTATCGCGACGCCATACTTGATATCAAAATTACCGGTACGGGGAAGGCGATCTCAACCTTTACTATCGATGGCAATCCCGCCGAGCCCTTTTTTAACAAGTCTCTGAAGGGGAAACATTCGATATCAATTACATTAGCCGGCGCATCAGCCGACCTCGGGCGCGTAAACATCACTCGATCAGAGGATCTGGCGCCTCTCCCGCCAACCGCAAAGATCAACAATACAGGTGTTGCGACACTACAAACGACGCCACTTCCTCAACAAGCACTTCCGGAATCGCAACGCGAATTACTTGAAAATAACAAAAACATATGTCGTCAAGTCTACATTAACGGCATACTCCAAGAGCAAATTACGACTGATACATATCGTATCTCTGATAAGAGTAATTTCTCTGTCATTCAGTTTACGACACTATCAGAGGAGAATCTGTCGGGGTTCAGCAGTCAACCCTACATTTTCACGAACAACAAGCCAAGCGTTATCGACTGTTCAACCCTTGCAAAAACCGGCACTAAGCTACTAAAAGATAAAAAATTGGCATCGAAATTTGTCGAAACAAGCCGCTCGCGTAACCGCAATATTAGCTTCGACTTCGATGCTCCTCATGAAGGGCGCTATCTTATTGATGTTCGTTATGCTAACGGGCTACGACTCGTAAACAACCAACGCAAAACAGCGTTACGCAGTCTGAAAGTAAATAACAGCAACGCCGGAATATTTATTTTCCCACAGCTGACATCCGGAAATATTAGAAACTCTGACAATGAGTCGTGGCAAAAAATGACAGACTGGAGCAATCCTCTGATTATCAACCTCGATAAGGGTTTAAATAAGATCGAATTGCGTTACTATCAACCGTCGCCGGTCTATATTGACCCCAACGCAAACATTTTGTTATTCGACGCTATTCGCCTCACTGACGTTGACCGGCAATAAGCTATTGCAAACTAATATAGACCTTACTTACATATAATCGAATTATCAAAACAAAAATCATGAAAAAACTGGCTATGATTTCGCTCAGTATCCTCGCGGGAGCCGCGAGTATCTTCGGTGCTAAGAAAGCGCCGATGGTTACAAACGTTGAGCCGCCATGCTGGTGGGTCGAAATGACAGACCCGAACTTACAAGTTATGGTGACCGGACCAGGCATTGCCGATGCTGAAGTAACCACAGATTATCCCGGCGTAACTCTGACAGAAACAGTGTCGCTCGACAGTCCGAATTATAAGATTCTCTACTTCAACGTTTCGCCCGAGGCGAAACCGGGCATGATGGATTTAAAATTTACTCTCGGCAAGAAAAAAACTTCTATCCCCTATGAATTGAAAGCCCGCACTAAAAAGGGCTCCGAATATGTCGGTTTCGGCGCATCAGATGTGTTGTATCTCCTTATGCCCGACCGCTTTGCCCAAGGAAAAATCGATATCGACAACGCACTCAAAAATCTCGACTATTCGATCGGAGCCGACCGAACAGATCCAAATGGTCGTCATGGAGGTAATATCCGTGGCATTATCGATAAACTCGACTATATCGACTCGCTCGGCGTTACTGCTATTTGGAGCTGCCCTGTCTTAGAGAACGATATGCCTGGCGGTAGCTATCATGGTTACGCAACTACCGACTATTACCGCATCGACCCTCGATTCGGCAGTAATGAAGATTGGCAAGAACTTGTTGCTGAAGCTAATAAACGCGGCATTAAGGTCGTTATGGATATGATTTTCAATCATTCCGGAATTAATCACCCGTGGATTGCAGACAAACCATCAAAAGATTGGTTTAATCATCCCGACGGCACTGAAAACACAAACTACCGTCTGTCAACTGTTCATGACCCATATGTTTCTGATTATGACCTCGACCATACGGTTAATGGTTGGTTCGTGCATGCTATGCCTGACCTCAACCAACGTAACCCCCATTTGATGAAATACCTGATTCAAAACTCGATTTGGTGGATTGAATCTTCGAAAATCAATGGTATCAGAATGGACACTTACCCATATGCCGACCTCGACGGCATGGCGGATTGGGCAAAGGCTATCATGGCAGAATACCCCAACTTCAACATTGTCGGCGAATGTTGGTATGGTAACGAAGCCGGTTCTGCTTTCTGGCAAAAGGGCAATCGCCTTAATCCTAGAGAAACCGAACTGCCAACAGTGATGGATTTCCTCTTATCTATCAACAAACTAAAATATTTCGACCAGGAAACCGACCCTTGGAATGGTTTAAACCATCTCTATGATCATCTTGCGATGGACTTTCTATATCCCGACCCCCAGAAAGTGCTGACATTCCTCGACAACCACGATACTGATCGTTTCTTGCTCGAAGAACCGACATCTCTCGACAAATGGAAACAAGCAATTACATTCCTATTAACGTCACGCGGAATTCCGCAACTATATTACGGAACTGAATTGCTTATGAATGGTAGCAAAGAGGGCTCTGACGGATACGTGCGCCGCGATTTCCCCGGCGGATTCCCCGGCGACTCCGTCAATGCTTTTACAGCAGAAGGTCGCTCTCCGCTTCAAAACGAGGCTTGGAATTTTATGTCGAAATTACTCCACTGGCGTCGTGGCGAAGCTAATGATGTTATTGCTAAGGGTTCTCTTAAGCATTTCATGCCTCAAAACGGCATTTACACCTATCGTCGCAAACTGGGCGATAAAGAGGTTATCGTAATGCTGAACGGGACATCGAATGAGCTGACCGTCACAATGGAACGTACGCTCGAAATCCTCCCCTACGGAACTACCCTCCACGACTTGATTACAGATAAAGATGTAACTATCTCTGAAGAGATGACATTCTCTCCGAGACAAGTGCTGATTCTGCAAAACTTCTGACAATGAAGAAAATAGGCATTATTTCCGACACTCACTCTTGTTGGGATGATCGTTTCGCCACCCACTTTAAGGGGTGTGATGAAATCTGGCACGCCGGAGATATCGGTTGCGTAGACGTTATTCGACGTCTTGAAGAGATCTGTCCGGTGGTCAGAGCCGTCCATGGCAACATCGACTATGGTGAAACGCGACGATACTTCCCTTCAATACAACAATTTAAAGTTGAGGACTTAAATGTCTTTATGACCCACATCGGTGGCTATCCCGGACGATATCAACCCGGGATAGCCCAAATGATCCACGAGGCTAACGCGCGTCTATTCATTTGTGGTCACAGCCATATTCTTAAAGTCATGTTTGACCCTCAACTTGATTGCCTACATATAAATCCGGGAGCTGCCGGCGTTCATGGATGGCAGGCAAAACGCACGTTAGTGCGACTTGACATCGACGGTCAAACTCCTTCTAATCTTGAAGTTATCGAATTGGGCGTTTTAAAAATATAATCGTCATTTGAATAGTCTCTCAACAACCGAATATAGCGATGACCTTTAAAAACACAATAAAAATTCTCTCCGGAGTTTTGCTTTTGTTTACGACAGCTACAGCCTGCAAAACAACAGAAGAAAACTATCGCAAGGCTTATGAAGCTGCGTTAGAAAAAAAGAATGAGGGCTACACCACTGATGAAATCAATCAGATGGCGCATGAAGAAGCCGTCCCCAAAACAATATACAATGGCGACTCTATCCCCCTTAAGGGGATGTATGTTAGCACCGTTAAACTTGATCCACCGGTTACATCTGCATCAAGATATAATGTTGTTGTCGCTACTTTCAAACAGAAATTCAACGCAATGTCGGTGCTCAATCGGCTCCGCGATGCCGGTTACGATAATGGTCGCCTATTGATCGACCGCGACCAAACTTTCTACGTCGCCGCAACAACAACCGATACATTAAAAAATGCTGTCGAAACGTTGAAGGAGCTTGAAAAATCATCCCCGATTGTGATGAAATCACCATGCCCTTATATTTTACGCAAGCCGTAACTCTCATCTTATCAAATAAAAACCGGAGGAAATCGAGCGAATTCGATTTCCTCCGGTTTTTATTTGTTCACGACCGATTGGTCGCGCGATAAGTCTTAGATGAGAGTGAACAACAAATCCTTTGCATCTTCAGGATTTACCTGAACATCGATTTTACCTTCACGAGCGAGCCAACCAATTGCTGCAAATACTTCTTTGTCTTTGAGCTTGGTTTCTTTCTTGAGCTGCTTCAAACCAACTACAGCATCTTTGCCGTTGAGGGCGGTCCAAATAAGGCCGGCCCAAGTTCCAATTGCTTCTGCGTTCATTGTCAGTTAAATTAAACAATTATACATTTCTGCGGTACAAACCGCTTACGTAAAAGAGAGTCACAAATGATTCTTATGAATACGATTGCGACTGCAAAATTAGCTAATTTTTTGAAAATAACCTAATTATGACTTTACTATTTTGTTTTAGTCCTTGCGGCGACTTTCACAACATCTTAAATATCAACACTTTACAAAATTGCATTTTTAACAGATTTTTTCGTATCTTTGCATCGTGACTGCGTTTTTTCAACAGAAAAAAACGATATCTCACTGATTTTTCAGCATTTCAGATGGCGAAACCAAAGAAAAACAAACAAGAAGATTCGGCTCTTACGCTTCGCGATGGGCTGGTTATCAAAAATACCGGCTCATGGTATGATGTTCTGCTTGACCTTCCTAAGCAGCAAGATGATTATTTAAGCGACTCTGTAGACAATTTCTCTGAATCGATGAATCGCGAAATTATCGCTTGCAAGGTCAAAGGCAATTTCCGTCTGAAAGGCATCCGCACTACTAATCCGGTAGCTGTCGGCGACCGCGTCAGCGTGCTTTTAAACCAAGACGGCTCGGCATACATTACAGCTATCACAACACGACGCAATTATATCATCCGTCGAGCAAGCAATCTGTCAAAAGAAGCAAGTATTTTAGCAGCTAATCTCGATAGCGCGATGCTTGTTGTTTCCCTAAAACACCCGACAACATCAACCAACTTCATCGACCGCTTCCTCGCAACGGCTGAAGCTTATCGTGTTGAAGCAACTATTGTAATCAACAAAATTGACCTTCTTGATGAGCAAGAAGATAAGGAGTTACTCGAAGCTGTTGCTTGGTTATATCGCTCTATCGGATATCGAGTTATTGAAGTGTCATCGCTGACCGGTAACGGCATCGAGCAAGTCAAAGACACTCTACGCGATAAGACAACTCTCGTATCAGGCAATTCCGGCGTCGGGAAGTCGACCCTTATAAACGTAATTGTGCCCGGTCTAGATCTTAAGACGGCAGCTATTTCTGACGTTCACGACCAGGGCATGCACACAACTACGTTCTCTGAAATGTTCCCCCTTCCGTTCGGCGGATGGATTATTGATACCCCCGGAGTGAGAGGCTTTGGCACTATCGAAATGGAAGCTAATGAGGTGTCACATTATTTCCCCGAAATTTTCAAGACCGCAGAGAATTGTCGTTTCGGAGATTGCACCCACACCCACGAACCGGGCTGCGCTGTGTTACAAGCTCTTGACGAGAATCTGATCGCCCAATCTCGTTATAACTCATATTTATCGATTCTCAACGATGCCGATGATGGGAAATATCGCGCCCCACAATAATCCATCTACAATCTCAGCAGGCGTTTCATGCCGGGAATTTTCATCAGCAACCATGCCGATGACAATGCCAATATCGTATCGACAACTATCATAGCTGTTACACCAATATATTCCGGCAACTGACAAAAATAATCTTCGATACAATACTGATACATCAAACCGAACATATACGCAGGTAAAAAGATTGACGCCATCTCTGCCATAAATCGATTATCAATCTTTATACTCATAAAGTACATAAAAACAGCTGCAACATAGAGAATTATCGGCAAGGATGAGTAGGCATACTCACAAAACCATATTCCGCGGCGCAGCATTATCGAATTTAAGAAGAGGAAACTGCATATCGCAAAAACTGCCACTATCCATAGACGTCCTAACTGCTTAAAAATACGATAACGTTTTAATAAACCTCCAAGCGCAAAATATCCCACCCAATTCCATATCCTATAAGTTTGAGAGATGCTCATTTCTCGCAACTCATCTTTTATCGGATATATAACAGAGAAGAAAAAGACGGCAGTCATCACAACAAGCAATATTCCGCAGAAACAAAGGAACAATTGCTTATGTTTGACATATGTCCAATTGATTAAAGGATATAGAAGATATACCAGCGACAACGCTCCGACAAACCATAATATTCCGTAGTCGCCCCACTGTAATAGATTTAGCCTAAACTGAGTTGGAATGCCTCGCCAATCAACATCAATCCCTAACAAGGGTTTCTCTAACTGCAAAATGATGATATACAAGAGAAACGAGCTCCACAATAGTTTGACTACTTTACGAAGCGCATATCCATAGCCAACATTCTCTCGCCCCAAAAGTTGGTAACCACTCACAACAAAAAATGTTGGAATAGCCAACACTCCTGCGCAATATAAGAAGCGAGTAAACGACCAAAGAGCCAATCCGTTCTCAAAATAATAAGTAGCTGTGCAATGAAGACACAACACTAACACCATGCTCAATAGCTTCAACGCATCAAGATTTTGAATGCGTTTTCCTTTGGGAAACTCACTCAGATGATTTTCCGCTAAAAGTAATTGCTTTATCGCCTGGATAGTCATTGATTAGGTATGTCTTTCTTATTCGGATAAGTGATTGGTTACGATTGAGTCAACTTTCTGATTGATAATCAAATCGAGCAAATCAATCGTAGTCATTGCATCCGTAGCATTTCGCTGTGACGCGGTTTCCGCATTCGACAAAATATCGGCGTTAGGCGCAACATCGCTTTTTCGCGAGGGCTTCACATGCGCAAAGGCTTTCTCGGCATTTTCGACTTTGGCTCCGGTAAAATATCTTTTCGCCCAATATCCGGTATCAAAATCACTGATTACCACTCCCCGACTTGAAGATGCATGAATCATTCGCCCATCTCCGATATATAGACCGACATGAGAAACTTTATCTTCGCTTTTGCTTGACGCAAAGAATACCAAATCTCCGGGCTTGATTTTATTGCGAGCTACTTTAGTGCAATATCTAACTTGCTCGCGGGTTGTGCGAGGCAACTTTACTCCGCATACTTTCCCATAAACTTTCATGACAAGTCCGGAGCAATCTACGCCCGATTTCGTTTCGCCTCCATAACGATATTTAGTGCCAATCCACTGCTGCGCTTCATGTATAAGGGCTTGCGCCAATGGCTCGGATGCTTTCTTGGCATAATCTTCCGATGAGATAACAAACTCTGTAGCTTCTGCATTATCATATATCTCGTCATTCAATGGCCGATTTTCAACAACCGTGCCACGCGATGATTTACATCCTGTCAGCAACGACAGCATGGAAACCATCAATAATATAATATTTAAAACCGAGTTGCGAAACATTTTGACAGTAACGCTATTATCTCTAATCCTTTTGACAACACTATTGTCAGCAAGCTTATTCAATACAAAAATACAGACTTCTAACCTCTTGACAAAATCAATCAGATGTTTTTCGCATTTTTATGCAACTTTTTTCCCAACTTTGCACTCTAATCTAGCAAATCGTCATTCATTCTATAATACAACCACACCGTCAATGGATATTCTAACAATAAACAATGTCTCGAAGCGATATACTAATCATGTCGCTCTTGACAACATATCCATCTCTGTGCCTGAAGGCTCTATCTACGGGCTACTCGGGCCGAATGGCGCCGGCAAAACGACGCTCATACGCATTATTAACCACATAACTGCCCCTGACTCAGGCTCGGTTGAGTTTCTTGGACATCAACTGACAGCCAACGATGTTGTTAATATTGGCTACCTACCGGAAGAACGCGGTCTATACAAAAAAATGCGGGTAGGCGACCAAGCCCTCTTCTTCGCCAAATTAAAAGGACTTAATACGCGTGAAGCAACAATAGAATTGCGCAAATGGTTTGACCGATTCGAAATTACGGATTGGTGGAATAGAAAAGTCGAAGAATTGTCGAAAGGTATGGCTCAGAAGGTGCAGTTTATCGTCACCGTGCTTCATCGTCCGAAACTACTAATTTTTGACGAACCATTTTCGGGATTCGACCCCATTAATGCCGACCTCCTAAAAAATGAGATTCTCAGATTACGCGACGAGGGCGCAACGGTCATCTTCTCAACTCATAATATGGAAAGCGTAGAATCACTTTGCGACAACATTACGCTTATCAATCGTTCGCGCAACATACTTTCGGGTAATGTCAACGAGATACGCTCTAAGATGAGTCGCGGTCGATATCGTCTTTCTTTCGAGGGAGACCCGACAAATCTACTTTCAGCATTAGGCGAACACATAATCTCACATACCTTCGAAAAAGAAACCAACTCTACAATTATCAACGCTGAGCTATATCTTAAGCCGGAGATAACTATTAGAGAAACAATCTCATTGGCTAATAACGCCGTCGCTCTGATAAGCTTCGACCGCGCCCTCCCCTCTATGAACGACATTTTCATCCATACAGTCAAGAATCATGAACAATAATCTCGGAATTATCGTCAAACGCGAATTCATGGAACGCGTAGGCAAGAAAAGCTTCATCATAACCACGCTTCTCATGCCGATAATGATGCTTGCCATGATGGCGCTACCGGCAATCATAGCGATTTTCTCTACACCATCAGACAAAATCATCGCCGTTTCTGACCTAAGCGGAATAGTTATGCCCGTATTGGAAACAGCCGAAATCGAGCACATTGATTTTGTTTCGACATCAATCTCGGCTGATTCGGCTATGAATAACAGCAACTACTACGGAGTGCTTTCCATTCCCTCTGATATCGTAAACCGCCCCTCTTCTGCTATCTTATTTCTTCACGAAAGCGGCTCGGTTGACACAGAACTTACCATCCGCAACTTAATTAAAGAAGCTGTTCGCGATCAACGGATGAAAGCATACGATATCGACAACCTCCAACAGATTCTAGACGAAACAAATGTCGAAGTCGCCTTACAAACAATCCGCGTTGACGAGTCTGGAGCTGAAGAAACAACATCTTCAGCAATCTCTTTCGTCATTGGCTTGTGCATGACATTTATTCTATATATGTTCTTACTTATGTACGGACAATTAGTAATGACATCTATTATCGAAGAGAAAAACAACCGCGTACTTGAATTAGTTGTTTCTTCTGTAAAACCGTTCCACCTAATGCTCGGCAAGATTTTCGGAGTCGGACTAGTAGCAGTCGTGCAAATCGTTATCTGGGGGGTATTACTATGCACAATGTCAGCATTCCTATTGCCTGCCCTTCTCCCTAGCGGCGTTAGCGAACAAGTTGCTATGTTCAACGCCGGCACACTCGCGACCGGAACAGGGACACTTGACCCGGAATTGCTCAGTGCAATTTCAATATTAAGTTCCGTCGGATATATCGCAAAACTCTTCGGATATATTTTGATATTCTTGATTGGCGGATTCCTCTTCTACGCATCAATATTCGCCGCCATCGGCTCTGCCGTAGACAATATTCAAGACGCATCACAGCTTACTTCTTTCGCCGTAATACCAATTGTGATAGGCATCATAATAGGCATGCCCGCCGGAGAAGACCCCAACTCAGCTTTAGCCTTCTGGTCATCAATCATCCCATTCACATCTCCAATGGTAATGTTAATGCGTATTCCTTTCGGAATTCCCGCATGGGAAACATGGCTCTCAATCGGCCTTCTCTACATCTCTTTCGTAGTAATGGTTTGGATTGCGGCCAAGATATATCGCATCGGAATATTCATGTATGGCAAAAAACCGACTATTCGCGATTTGATTCGCTGGGCGAAGTATAAATAACGCTAAACCAATTCTATTATATCCGCAAAGAGGTCAAATTTAACCAGTTCTGCAACTTTTTCATCAAAAAATTTGCCCAAGACAAAAAAAATTGCTTACTTTGCACTCTGTTTTGTGGCTCCTCCTTGAAAGCCGGGAGAAAGATGCAGCTCCGGGCGATATGAGAATTGAGATGGCGGCCATATAACCACGTATTAATCAAGAAATCACAATAAACAGCCATGTCAAAGATTTGTCAGATTACAGGCAAAAAAGCGATTACAGGTAATAACGTATCGCACTCGAAGCGCCGCACAAAGCGCCGTTTCAATGTGAACCTCTTCAACCGCAAGTTCTACTGGGTAGAGCAGAACACTTGGGTTCTCCTCACCGTATCAGCTGCCGGTCTCCGCACCATCAACAAGATGGGTCTCGACGCTGCCCTCAAGCAAGCAAATGAAAAGGGTTATTTAACTGAAATCAAAACATTAGACATCTAAACAACAATGGCAAAGAAAGCTAAAGGCAATCGAGTGCAAGTAATCCTCGAATGCACCGAACATAAGGCAAGCGGAATGCCCGGCACTTCTCGCTACATCACCACCAAAAACCGCAAGAACACTACCGAACGTCTTGAGTTGAAGAAATACAACCCCATCCTCAAGCGTGTAACAGTTCACAAGGAAATTAAATAATAACCTTCTAAATTTCAACCAGATATGGCAAAGAAAACCGTTGCAACGCTGCAGAAAGGCGAAGGCCGTACCTACTCAAAGGTAATCAAGATGGTGAAATCACCCAAAACCGGTGCTTACATCTTCCAGGAACAAATGGTTCCCAACGACGCAGTACAAAGCATCCTCAAATAATATTCCCAAAAGGCATCCGCCCCAAGGAATGGGATTCTCAAAAGATATTCCCGGAAAACAGTCTATCGTATCAAACGATAGACTGTTTTTTTTCTCAACGACAGATTAACGACTTTTCAAAAAAAAGCAACACAAACCAAACAACCATCCCAAAAAGTCAAATTATTATTAACACCAACAAATTGCCGAGAAAAATCACTCATTATTTGGGAATCACGGAGTTTTGAGTTATTTTTGCAGTAGTTTTCCATAAAATCAGGAAAGAATCACCAATTCCTCTCAAATAGAGACTCGTCAGGGCCCATTAAGTTTTCAGCATCAACCTATGCTTAAGAATTTTTTCACATCGATGCTCGGCGCAATCGCCGGATTCTGGATTTCAATGATGTTACTCGTCGTTGTCGGCATGACATTGGTTATCGGTTCCGCAGCATCTGCGTTTATCAACACGACCGCAGTGCAGGCCTCAATCGAAAAAAAGAGTGTGCTGAGCATCTGCTTTGAATCAAACATCGAAGAACGCCCGACACCCCGCAACTTCGAGTCTGTTGTAAACAACGCCCCTGAAACTCAATCTCTCAAAAATATCATACGCGCCATTGATGCAGCAAAAGATGACAACCGTATCGAAGGCATCTACATCAAATGTAATGGCGCAACAGCCGGATTTGCTACTCGAGAAGCAATCGCAAATGCCATCAAAGACTTCAAAGAGACATCAGGCAAATGGGTAATGGCATACGCCGACAACTATACCCAAGGCGACTACTACATGGTTTCTTGCGCCGACTATCTATATCTCAACCCAGTTGGCAGCGTAGATCTCAGAGGTGTTGTATCCTCAATCCCATTCTTCAAAGGATTACTCGACAAAATCGGCATTGAAATGCAAGTTTTCAAAGTCGGCACATATAAAAGTGCAGTCGAGCCATATATCCTTGAAAACATGAGCGACGCCAACAAAGAGATGACCCAATCTTTCCTCAACAATCTATGGGGCAACATCGCAACCACAATTGCCGAAAACCGCAACGTCAAAGTCGAAACTGTTAATCATTGGGCTGACTCTCTCGCGGTATTCGATAGCGCCGAAAAACTTGTTGAAACAAAAATGGTTGATGAGTTGAAATATATCAACGAAATCGAAGATAAGCTCAAAGAGTTGACAAACAAAAAGAAAGACAGCAAACTCAACCTTATCGATTACGCAACTTACAACACCCTAGTTGAAACGCCATACGAAGAAAGCGCCGAGAATAAGATTGCCATCTACTACGCCTGCGGAGATATCACCGACGATGGCGATAACGGCATATCAGCTAAAAAAGTCGTTCCCGATATCCTCAAATTGGCAGATAACGACGAGATAGATGCACTTGTTTTGCGCGTCAATTCAGGCGGCGGCTCTGCTTTCGCATCAGAGCAAATATGGCACGCTCTGGAAGTATTCAAATCAAAAGGAAAAACTTTCTACGTTTCGATGGGCGACTTTGCCGCCTCCGGAGGTTATTACATCTCATGCGGAGCCGAAAAAATCTATGCCGAGCCCTCAACCCTAACCGGTTCAATCGGAATCTTCGGTATGCTTCCTTGCGCCAAACAATTATTCAACGAAAAATTAGGCGTAAATTTCGGAATCGTAACGACTAACGCCAACAGCGCTTTTCCTGCCCTTGTAGAGCCGGCAACACCATTCCAAGCTCAAAGATTACAATCAAGCATCAATCGCGGTTATGAGCTATTCACAAGCCGATGCGCCGAAGGTCGACATATCTCTCAAGATTCTATTAAAGCAATCGGCGAAGGACGTGTTTGGGACGGCAAAACAGCCAAAAACATCGGCTTAGTTGATGAACTCGGCAGCCTACAAGAAACAGTTGATGCATTAGCTAAACAACTCGACTTTGATAACTATCAAGTTGTCGTATATCCCGACATTGAAAAGACATTCTGGGATATCGTAGCCGAACTCCCCACTCAGGTTAAAGCCCGCACTTTACAGGAAGAGCTCGGCGCATATTACCCTGTTTATCAAGAATTAAAACGAATCGAGGCCCTTGACCCCATACAGGCTCGCATGATGCCGATGACCATACAGTGACAAAAAACAGAATCATATCAAACCTACTGCTGCTCCCCGCGTCGAAACTCTACGGCTTGGGGGTAGGGATTCGCAACCTTATGTTTAAGTGGCGAATCCTGAAACAGCGCGAGTTTGACGTGCCGGTAGTTGTTGTCGGCAACCTTGCGGTTGGCGGAACAGGCAAAACGCCCCATGTCGAATATATCATCGACATGCTAAAATTCAAATACCATATAGGCATGATCTCGCGCGGATATAAACGCCGCACAAAAGGATTCGTGCTTGCCACTCGCCGCTCAACGCCCCAAGATATCGGCGACGAGCCATACCAAATCTACCAAAAATTCGGACGAGACATATCCGTAGCCGTTTGCGAAGACCGATGCGCCGGAATAGACGAATTATTAAGAATTGACCCCAAAATCAATCTAATACTTCTAGACGACGCTTATCAGCACCGCTACGTCAAACCTACTGTCTCAATTTTGCTGACCGACTTCAACTCTCCGGTCTTCACCGACTCACTACTCCCCTACGGACGTCTACGCGAGCCAATGAGCGCTATCTATCGTGCCGACATGGTTGTCGTAACAAAATGTCCGGAACGCCTAAAAGCAATCGAATATCGTATTTTTAAGAACAGCCTAAAACTATTCCCCTACCAAGGCCTGTTCTTCTCTTCGTTTGAATACTCTCCATTAGTAGCACTATTCCCCGACGAGGCGCCACAACCCCCATATCTGAGTTGGCTAACCGAATCAGACTCGATCTTAGCGGTTTCAGGCATTGCCAACCCCAAGCCGTTTGTCCGCTATCTGCGAGGCTCCCACGCAAAGGTGAAAGTTAAGCACTTCCCCGACCATCACAACTTCACTCGTCGCGACATGGAAACCCTACTGCGACGCTTCAACGAACTTGATGGCAACCGCAAACTGCTCATCACTACCGAAAAAGACGCCGTACGTCTTATCAACAACCCCTATTTCCCGCAGCAGTTGAAAGAAGCAACCTATTACATACCTATTACCGTCAAATTCGATCCCCACAACGTCGACCGCTTTGACGACGAGTTGCAAAAATTGCTCTACAACTCAAATAAATAATCTTACGACTAAAACAATCTCTCCTCACTATATGTTCAACATATTAGCCTCGATATTTGGCTAAATCAGACAAACCGAGGCGAATAAGTAAACCTTACAGAACACCATGTTAGAGAAAATCAACCAAACCGCAGAATTCCTACGCTCGAAAGTGAGCGACATGCCCAAAATCGCCATAATCCTCGGCACAGGTCTCGGCCCTATCGCCGAACTCATCGAAGATAAAATTGTTATCCCCTATTCTGAAATCCCCAACTTCCCGGTATCAACCGTCGAGGGACACAGCGGCAACTTCATCTTCGGCAACCTCGCCGGCAAACGCGTGATGGCTATGCAAGGTCGCTTCCACTACTATGAAGGCTATGACATGAAAACCGTCACCTTCCCCGTACGTGTAATGCGTGCCCTCGGCGTTGAAACGCTTATCGTTTCTAACGCAGCCGGCGGCATGAATAAGAGCTTCCAAGTTGGCGACGTGATGATTATCACCGATCATATCAACCTCTTCCCCGAAAATCCTCTCCGCGGTAAAAACTACAACGAACTCGGCACTCGCTTCCCCGCTATGACCGAAGCTTACTCTAAGCGACTCGTAGCTATCGCAGACAAAATCGCCGAAGAAAAAGAAATCCGCCTAATGCATGGCGTTTATGTCGGCACTACCGGCCCGACATTCGAAACCCCGGCTGAATATGAATATTTCCGCGTTATCGGCGGCGACGCTGTCGGAATGTCAACCGTGCCCGAAGTTATCGTTGCCAACCACGGCGGTATGGAAGTATTCGGTTTGTCTGTAATTACTGACCTCGGCGGAAAAGATATCACACAAGTGCCAACCCACGAAGAAGTACAGCAAGCGGCAATCACAGCCGAACCCATCACCAAGATGCTCGTTCATGAGCTCGTAGCACGCCTCTAATCATCCCCCATTAGATACAGAAACAACAACGTTAAAGTCTCACGCTGATTCCACAAATATCCTCAAGGAATCTGCGTGAGACTTTGTCGAAAACATTCCTCCTAATAAAGCAACAAATACATCATAAAACTTATGGACGGAAAGGCAACTGAAATTGCAACACTCGGAGAATTCGGCCTTATAGAGCATTTAACCAAAGACTTTCAAATCAACAACGCCTCTACCTTAAAAGGCGTAGGCGACGACTGCGCCGTAATGGACTACAAAGAGTCTGAAGTGCTCGTTTCTACCGACCTTCTCGTTGAAGGTATTCATTTCGACCTAACATACGTACCGCTAAAACATCTAGGTTATAAAGCAGCTGTTGTAAACTTCTCAGATATCTACGCAATGAACGGTCATCCTCGCCAAATAACCGTATCACTTGCAATATCTAAACGTTTCACCGTTGAGCATATAGAAGAGCTATACGCCGGTATTCGCCTCGCGTGTGAAATCTACGGAGTCGACCTTGTCGGCGGTGACACAACATCTTCTCGATCCGGGCTCATTATCTCTATTACAGCAATCGGCGACGCCCCCAAAGACCGCATCGTCTATCGCTCAGGCGCAAAAGACACCGACCTCATCTGCGTATCAGGCGACCTTGGAGCAGCATATATGGGACTCCAGCTTCTTGAACGCGAGAAAGTTGCATCTGCCGGACAAAAAGACTTTATCCCCCAATTCGGAGGTAAAGAATACCTCATCGAGCGCCAGCTAAAACCCGAAGCTCGCCGCGACATCATCGAAAACCTCGAAAAACACGGCATAGTGCCGACTGCTATGATGGATATCTCCGACGGTTTATCTTCCGAGTTATTACACATCTGCAAAGCCTCAGGCGTTGGTTGTCGTGTCTACGAAGATCGTATTCCTATCGACTATCAGACAGCACTTATGGCAGAAGAGCTCAACATGAACCTCGTAACAGCCGCCATGAACGGCGGTGAAGACTACGAACTACTCTTCACTGTTCCTCTCCACGCCCACGATGAAATCAAAAAAATCCCCGGTGTAAAAGTAATCGGCCACATCACCGCGCCTTCTCTCGGCCAATACCTCATCACCCGCGACGGCGCTGAAATCGAAATCCAAGCCCAAGGCTGGAACCACCTCGCCTAATCCTCTTCTGCGAAATTAATTTCAGATCGTCAAATATACCTAACACTCCGTGTTGATTATAGTCGTAGCCAACAAGCCGACTATCAATACTCAAATGGCGTTACCGACAGCGACGGAGTTGAGCATAGCGGACTAACAGCGAAATCTTCATTAGAAACCATTAAAGTCTTTTACCAAAAGTAATTCCTCTAATTAAATAAATCAGAATCCCGCCCTACACACAGGTTGCGGGATTCTTTTTTGTTCGCAATTCATCTCATATCAGAATAATGGCGTAGCCGAGCTCGCAGATAATAGCATAAATCGAGCGAATCAGTCCGCGGGGCGGATGGTGCTGTCGCCTTACAGAAACCGATTTTATTGCAGGTTAATGGTATTTTTAGTAAATTTGCGACTCTTTATAATCGTAACACATCAGAACATCTCATAAACTTAATATGCCAGAAGTTTCTCAACGCGGCACAATTATGCCGGCTTCGCCTATCCGCCGACTCGTGCCGTTGGCCAATAAGGCGAAAGAGCGCGGTATAAAGGTCTACCATCTAAATATCGGTCAACCCGACATACCGACCCCTGCCAACGGGTTGGAAGCCTTAAAACATATCGACCGAAAAGTGTTGGAATATAGTCCGTCGGAAGGATTATTGTCGTTACGCGAAAAGTTACGCGAATACTACAAACGCTACAATATCGATGTTGACACCGATGACATTATCGTGACTACCGGCGGCTCAGAAGCTGTATTGTTCGCCTTTATGGCATGTCTCGATCCGGGCGATGAGATTATCGTTCCCGAGCCCGCATATGCCAACTATATGGCATTCGCAATTTCTGCGGGAGCGAAAATCATAACTCTCCCCTCCTCTATCGATGAAGGGTTTGCCCTCCCACCAATGGAGAAATTCGAGGAACTAATCACTCCTCGCACTAAAGGCATCTTGATTTGCAACCCCAACAATCCGACCGGATATCTCTACACAATGAAAGAGATGTTGCAGTTGAGAGATATCGTTAAAAAGCATAATCTATTTCTATTCTCAGACGAAGTATACCGCGAATTCTGCTACACCGGAGCCCCTTATATTTCGGCATTTCACCTGCCAGATATAGAAGAACAAGTTGTCTTGATTGACTCCGTTTCAAAGCGATACAACGAATGTGGGATTCGTATCGGAGCCTTAATTACCAAGCATAAAGAGCTAAAACGGAATGTCATGAAATTCTGCCAAGCGCGCTTGAGCCCGCCACTTATCGGCCAGCTCGTGGCAGAAGCCTCTATCGACACCCCTGCTGACTATATGTTAGAAACATATAACGAATATGTTGAGCGTCGCAAATTCTTGATAGACGAGCTCAACAAAATTCCGGGTTGTTACTCGCCGATTCCCATGGGAGCTTTCTATACCGTAGCAAGACTGCCTGTTGATGATGCCGACAAATTCTGCGCATGGTGTCTCGAAGAGTTTGAATATGACAAACAAACAGTCTTTATGGCTCCCGCGTCAGGCTTCTACACCACTCCCGGAATGGGGAAACAAGAGGTGCGTATCGCCTACGTCCTCGAAAAAGAGGAGCTGCGAAAAGCGATAAACGTTTTGCGACACGCATTAGAGGCTTACCCCGGACATCTCGAACAAGTAAAATAACACAACAACTTTAAGAGCAAACCTTCTAAAGACTGACACAACTGACATCTTTGTCAGTCACGCGAGCCTATTTCGCTATAATTTTAGAGTTTAACACCCCATTTTTAAGGTTGCTGACAGTTTTTTAAGACGTCAGCAACCTTTTTGGCACAATCTTTGTTTCATAAATGAATCGAAGCGCGAAAGCGCCGCGATATTCAGTCCTCTCCGTGAGGACAACCAATTAAACTGAAATAATAATAAAAACATAAAAACTCTACAACTATGGGAAAAATCATAGGCATCGACTTAGGAACGACCAACTCATGTGTGGCCGTACTTGAAGGCAAAGACCCCGTCGTAATCCCCAACTCAGAAGGTCGCAACACAACCCCTTCGGTAGTGGCATTCGTTGATGGTGGCGAGCGTAAGGTCGGTGATCCCGCAAAACGTCAAGCAATTACCAATCCCGGACGTACAATCTACTCTATCAAACGTTTCATGGGCGAAACCTTCGACCAGGTACAGAAAGAAATCGATCGCGTACCTTACAAAGTTGTTCGCTCAACTAACAATACACCTCGCGTAGATATCGACGGACGCGAATACACTCCCCAGGAAATCTCAGCTATGATTCTTCAGAAAATGAAGAAAACTGCCGAAGATTACCTCGGTCAGGAAGTGACAGAAGCGGTCATCACCGTTCCTGCATACTTCAACGACTCTCAACGTCAGGCTACTAAAGAAGCCGGTGAAATCGCAGGGTTGACCGTTAAACGTATCGTTAACGAACCTACCGCAGCTGCGTTGGCTTATGGCCTCGACAAGAGCGACAAAGATCAGAAAATCGCCGTATTCGACCTCGGTGGCGGTACATTCGATATCTCTATCCTCGAACTTGGCGATGGCGTATTCGAAGTAAAATCAACCAACGGTGACACTCACCTCGGCGGCGATGACTTCGACCACGTTATCAT
>CAZXAZ010000006.1:0-33151 GCA_964638475.1 uncultured Alistipes sp.
TTCTAATCTAAACATCTACTATAACAAAAAAGGAGGAAATATTTCCTCCTTTTTTTGTATCCTTATGTCTATTACACTCTGCCAAGGCAACTCAAGCTATCGTAAAAACATCGCTTAGCGTTTATATTCAATACCAAACAAGGGCTATTTTGCTCCATTTCTGAAAGCTGTTCTCGGCTAATGCCTCGAGTCAAACCGTATCGCAACTATTTTCCACTCAAAGGGCAGTCTTGACCGCATCCGATGCAAGGGCCGCTCTTGAAGTTATTTTTACGGCAATCACAACTATCTGAATCTACACCGTTTGGGCTGGTTTTACAACACGACTGTGATTTAGATTGACGAGCGCCGCCTCCGCAACAAGGCGGTTTGACGCTTCCCCCTTGACGCTTCATATTGCGAGTCCACGTAGCAAGTCCATAGATATAGCGAATTGTCCACACGACAACTATTAAGAATACAACTCCTACGCAAATCCACTGAATCAATTCATTCTCACTCATAGTGTGGCATAACTTATAACGGAATCAGCTTTTATCCGGCAGTAAATTGCGACTTTATTTCTGTCGCTTTTTTCTTAACAAGTGTATTCAATTTTCCCGGTGTGAGCTCGTCGGAATACTCTTCAAAGGAGAGGCGCAGAGGGCATCCAGCTCTAAATTCCGAACATCCGTAAGCTGTCTTTCCTTTCAACAAATGTCCTTTACCACAGATTGGGCACTCTATCTGCTCTAACTTTCTGACCGCCGGCTTTCGTGGTGTCTTTGGCTTTGCAGCCGCTGCACCCGATGGCGCGCCACCACCTCCGGAGGGAGAAACAGGCGAAGAGACACCATCAGCGCCCGGGGATTGCTGTCCGGTATCTATTCGGCGTGCCGACGAATCTGAAAGCACGTCACGAACGATTTTGTCTATCTGTAATTTAAGATCGTTAATAAATTCGGTCGGGGAGTATTGACCTCGCTCAATCTTGCGCAGGCGGCTCTCCCAAATTCCGGTCAGTTTAGCGCTCTTTAAGAGTTCCTCGTTGATAGTCGCAATCAAGTCGATACCCGCCTGAGACGCCATGATATTCTTTTTTTTGCGATAGATATAATGGCGCTTAAAGAGAGTTTCTATAATGTTTGCACGCGTAGATGGGCGCCCGATACCATTTTCTTTCATCGCTTCGCGTAGCTCTTCATCGTCGACTGTCTTTCCGGCAGACTCCATAGCTCGCAGGAGCGTACCCTCGGTGTAATATTTCGGGGGTTGAGTTGCTTTTTTCAACAAGCTCGGGTCATGAGGATTACTTTCTCCTTCAGCAAACGGCGGCAGGAGTCCATCTTCTTGATTATCACCATCGGCGTCTTGGCGGCCATCTCCGCTAGAGGCCAACTGCTCTCCCGGTTTCATATAGATAGAGCGCCAACCCGGCGATGTTACAACCTTTCCCGACGCCTTAAAACCGACACCGCCGGCGTCAGCCAAGACGATTGTCTGCATAAACTCACAATCAGGATAAAACGCTGCGATAAATCGACGGGCAATCAAATGATAAAGTTGTTTCTCATTACCGACAAGCGTTGACGGGAGCTGTCCGGTTGGTATAATCGCGTGGTGATCTGTCACCTTTGAGCTATCAAAGACCTTCTTGCTCTTCGGTATTTTCGGCAAAGCAAGTATCGGAGCTGTCAGCGACGCATACGGAGTCATCGCCTTCAGAATTCCGCCAATAGTCGGATAAATATCATCGGAAAGATAGGTCGTATCTACACGAGGGTATGTCGTCACCTTCTTCTCATATAATGTCTGTATGAGTTTCAAGGTTTCGTCGGCAGTCCAACCCCATTGGCGGTTACATTCAACCTGAAGCGAGGTCAAGTCGAATAAACGAGGGGGCGCTTCTTTCCCTTTTTTCTCTTCAACAGAAGTAACGACAAGCGGAGCCGGTTTAATTTTTTCAAGAGCGGATTGCGCCTCTGCTTCATTCTTAAAACGCCCGGAAACGGCGTTAAATGTAGCCCCTTTACAAATGGTTTTTAATTCCCAGAAATCTTCGGGCTTGAAATTCTCAATTTCGAGATGACGTTGCACAACCAACGCCAGGGTTGGGGTCTGCACTCTGCCTATTGAAAGGACATTACCGGGCGAACTATATTTCAAGGAATAAAGGCGTGTGGCATTCATTCCGAGAATCCAGTCACCGATAGCTCGCGACAATCCGGCATAATATAGGTTGTCGAAATCTGCCGACGGACGCAAATTTGCGAAGCCGTCTCGGATTGCTTGATCGGTCAATGAGGATATCCACAGACGCTTTACGGGGCATTTCGCACCGGCTTTTTGCATAACCCAACGCTGAATCAACTCACCCTCTTGGCCGGCATCACCACAATTGATAATCTCATCGGCTTCCGAAAAAAGAGTTTTGATTACATTAAATTGTCGCTCATAATTCTCAACTGGGATAAGTTTTATCCCGAATTTCTGAGGAATCATGGGCAAATGAACCAACGACCAACGCTTCCAACTATCTGAATAATCGTGGGGCTCTTTAAGGGTACAGAGATGACCATACGTCCACGTAACTCTATAACCATTCCCCTCGAAATAACCGGGGTTCTTTTTCCCGGCTCCGAGAATTGCGGCAATGTCACGAGCAACATCCGGTTTCTCTGTTATGCAAACTATCAAAAGGTCTGAGTATTTAGAATAAAACACCGATTGTCTCGAAGTTCGAGACAATCATTTGTAATCACGCCAATTAAATAAGCTGTAAACCACCAATTTACAGTGGAACACAATTTACTGACGCGCCGGAGAAACGACGACGCCGGTTGTGGTATGGAAGGTTAATGTTGCGGTTTTGGCTATTTTCCCAGAGAAGGGAAAATCGAGCTCTACAACTTTCACTCCGTTATCATCGAATTCAAACTCTTTTTCGAATTCAACGCCAACAATTTTCACAGCCTTGATAATCTTCGGTCCGACTTTCAAATCAACAGAATCGATACATAACGGAGTGGTCGGAATTCCAACCAAGCATACAGAAATACGAATTCCGGTTTCGGTCGGTGTAACTTTGTCTGGAATTACATTAAATTCCGCATCAAGCTGATTTACTTGGGCAACAACGGGGGCTGGAGCTACAACAGCTGCTCCTCCGGCCAACATCAATATTGCGGCTAAACGTAATGACTTCATATCGTTATTGATATTATATCAGACTTAATAACCTCTAGGAATGTCAGGCTTCGGTTTTAGCTTCTTGCCAAAGCTCTTCCATTTCGTCAAGGGTCAGTTCATTCAGCTTACGCCCCATCTCTTTTGCGCGTTGCTCGATATGGTTAAAGCGTGAAATAAACTTTTTATTTGTCTTTTCAAGAGCATTCTCGGGGATTACACCATAAAGGCGTGCGGCATTGACGAGCGAAAAGAAGACATCACCCATCTCTGCCTCCATACGTTCGTCGGCAGCTTTGATTTCTTCGGGTGTGGCGTTCTCTTTGTGACGAAGTGTGCGCGCTCGTTCCGCCTCAACGGAAAACTCACCGATTTCTTCTTGCACTTTATCCCAAACTTGAGCTATCTCCTCCCAATCGAAACCCGAATTGGCGGCTTTCTCTTGAATACGATACGCCTTATTCAATGCCGGAAGAGCAGACGGCACGCCGGCAAGCACCGAACGATTGCCATCTTTCTCTTTCAGCTTTATTTGTTCCCAATTCAGCTCTACTTGATGTGAATCGTCAGCTTCAACCTCTCCGTAGACATGGGGGTGACGGCGGATAAGTTTGGTCGCTAGCGAATCACATACTGTCGCAATATCGAATTCGCCTTTCTCTTCTCCGATTTTGGCATAGAAAAGCACATGCAACAAGACGTCGCCTAATTCCTTGCGGATTTCGGCATTATCTTCATTTATGAGAGCCTCACAAAGCTCATAAACCTCCTCGACAGTGTTAGGGCGTAATGACTCATTGGTCTGTTTCGCATCCCACGGACATTTTACCCGAAGCGTATCGAGCACATCGAGCACTCTGCCGAATGCTTCGAGTTTCTCCTGACGAGTATGTTTAAGATTCTGTTCCATCGATAAGAGCGATTACTCCGGTTTTTCGTTATAGTTCTTAATACCGGTTTCTAGCCAAGTAACAAACTGCTCTACATTTTCATCATAGAAATAGGGCGTTGTCATAGCTTCTCCTGAATGATTAAGAACGATATAGTAGGGCTGAGAGTTTGCTCCAAACTTATGGCGTTGGAGGTAGCTCCACTTATCGCCTACGGTGTTCAAAACAATCTTCTTGCCATTCTCTTCGACTGTAATCGGAGATGAAAGTTTAGCCTTGTCATCGACCATAAGCTTGATGAGCACGAAGTTTTCTTTCACAATAGTGCTCACACGACCGGTATCAAAGACTGCTCCTTCCATTTTGCGGCAGTTAACACAGCCGTAGCCCGAGAAGTCCATCAAAACCGGACGTTTATGTTCGGCTGCATACGCCATTCCCTTATCATAATCATCGAATTCCTCAAACTTACCGCCATCATAAAGGTTGAAATCTTGAGTGAACAAAGGAGGCACGAATGCACTAACTGATTTCAAAGGAGCGCCCCAAAGTCCGGGGATGAGGTAAAGGGCAAAGCTCAATGATGTCAGCGAGAGGAAGAAGCGAGGCAATGAAACATAGTCAAGGTCGGCATCATGGCTGAATTTGATTTTGCCAAGGAGGTAGAGACCGAGCATAATAAAGATGATTACCCAAAGACAGATAAACACTTCGCGGTCGAGAATACCCCAACCATAAGCGAGGTCGGCTACCGAGAGGAATTTGAGCGACAATGCCAATTCAAGGAAACCGAGCACTACCTTTACGGAGTTAAGCCATCCGCCTGAACGGGGCATTTCTTTCAACCAAGAGGGGAACATCGCAAAGAGCGAGAAGGGCAACGCCAAGGCGAGAGCAAATCCGCCCATACCGACAGCCGGACCTACAAAGTTACCCATAGTGGCTGCCTCAACGAGCAATGTACCGATAATCGGACCTGTGCAAGAGAATGACACCAAGGCGAGTGTAAACGCCATGAAGAAGATGCTAACAAGTCCGGTTGCTTTTTCAGCACGAGCGTCGGTTGAGTTTGACCATTTTGAAGGGAGTTTGATATCAAAACCTCCGAGGAATGAGATACCAAAGACAACCAATAGCAAGAAGAAGCAGAGGTTAAACACTGCATTCGTGCTCAATTCGTTGAGCTTGCTTGCTCCGAACAATCCGGTGATTGCCAAACCGAGGGTCAAGTAGATTACGATGATACTCAATCCATAGATAACCGCATCTCTAATAGCCTTGCTACGACTTGAACTTTTCTTCAAGAAGAAGCTAACTGTCATCGGAATCATCGGCCATACACAGGGGGTCAACAACGCCAAGAGACCGCCGCCAAAGCCCCAGATAAAAATTATCCACCATGGTGAATTGGTCACATCTGCTTCTTGAGGCATATCGGCATTTGAAAACTCTACCGGAGCCCAAAGGTCAACATTATCTTTTTCTACTTCGGGAGTTGAAGAAACGGGTAATGCTGCAACAACGGTGTCTTCTTCAACTTTTTCAACAACGGCCGGACCTGTTCCAACCGATGCTTCAAGCAACTCTGTCTTAGGAGCTACGCATGTTTGGTCGTTACAGCCTTGGAATGATACAGAAATAGAAACCGCATGAGTCTTTTCATCGGAAATCTTCACTTTCTGAGTAAACGATACAGAGCCTTCCCACCAAGAGAGGTTTAATGAGAACATATCATCATACTTCTCAATCGGCTTCTTTGAAGGTGTCAAAGCTCCGTCGAGGGTCACTCCTTCGGGCAATGTAAAGTCAATAACCGTTGAATTCGGGCCATCTTCGGGCATATTCAACGAATAAAGATGCCATCCTTCTTCGATATTCGCTGAAAGGCGAATTGTGGCTGAAGATGTAGAATTCCCTTCTACAGAAACCTTCCAAGTGATAGGTTCGAGAATCTGCGAACCTCCAAACCCTGCTTGCTGCGCTATGGCGGGCAGCATCGCGAATAGCATCAACAATGGCAACATCAACCATCGTGTCGGCAATTCTTTTAAATTGAATTTCATAATCTTCTAGGATTTTTTATTTTGACCACAAAGTTAGCAAAATAACGCCAAACTCAGAAACTCAGAGAAATATTTCAAAAAAAATTCGTAACTTTGCAGTCGAATAGCGCCCGCTCGCGATGGGCGCCTTTCCCTTTTTTGACAAATCCATATCGATGAACAACAAGCAGAAAATCCTCTACATCTCCCAGGAAATAACTCCCTACCTGCATGAAACCCCTATGGGGTTGGTCAGCAAGGTGTTGCCCCAGAAGGTCCAGGAACACGGCTATGAAGCTCGCGCTTTCATGCCCAAATATGGCTGCATCAACGAGCGCCGCAACCAGCTCCACGAGGTCATCCGCCTGTCGGGCATTAACTTAGTCATTGACGACACCGATCATCCGCTGATTATTAAAGTGGCAACCCTACAGTCGGCTAAGATGCAGGTTTATTTCATCGATTCTGACGACTATTTCCAAAGCCACACCGCAACCGACCTCGAAATCTTCGAAACTCCGGAAGATAACGACGAACGCATCATGTTCTTTACCCGCGGCGTCATGGAGACTGTTAAAAAGTTGCGCTGGGAACCTGCTATTATCCACTGCTCTGGCTGGGTAACAGCTTTAGCGCCGCTTTACCTCAAAAAAGCTTACACCAATGACCCGACTATCGGAGGCTGCCCTGTCGTATACTCTCTCTTCGACTCTTCATTCGACGGCACTCTCGATCCTCGCTTCAAAGAGAAATTGCTACTTGACGGATTCACGGAAGAAGATCTCAAATCATTAGGCGACACACCGGTTGATTTCAAGCGCCTTAATAAGCTCGCTATCGACCATGCCGACGGAGTAATCCAAGCATCCGCCGAAGTTGACCCGGAGCTTGTCGAATACGCCAAGTCATTGGGAAAACCATTCCTCCCCTATCAGAGCGACGAAGTAGACGCAGACTCAATGGTCGAATTCTACGACGCCATCCGCAACAACGCTTGATTCCCATCTCCCCCTCTTACACTATCATGAAATCGCTCCTTACCCTCCTTTCAGGCGCCGCCATATCATTAGGTTTGCTGACCGCCTGCGAGACTACTACCCAGGATATTGGTTCATCTTTGATTCAGGAAGAATCTGAAGTGGTTATCCACAACGAATTCAGCCTGACAGGTAGCGCACAGCCCAACACCGCCATTGAATCGCGCACCATCGTACAACTTCTGGGCGAGATATCTGCTGAAGGATACGGAAACTTCAAATCTGATTTCGTATGCCAATTCATGCCGGCATCCAAATTGGTAACTGATGGTGTAACTAAAGATGATATCGACGGACTTGAGCTAATTCTCGCTTACTCTAAAGCCGGATATATCGGAGACTCAATCGCCCCAATGGGTCTCGAAGTGTTTCTTCTCAACAAACAACTAACATCTCCGATTTACTCAACATTAAATCCGGAGGAGTATTACGACGTAAACTCAGAACCTATTGCTTCAAAAATCTACGTCGGAAACACTCAGGGCGAAAGCGATTCAATCCAAGCGCTTTCTTACAAAGAAATCAAGATTGATCTTCCCAAAAAGATTGGGCAAGAATTATATCAGCTTTACCTCGACAACAAAGAGGCATACTCATTTCCGACAGAATTTGCCAAATATTTCCCCGGCATCTACGTTCGCACATCTTACGGCTCCGGACGTGTAACCCAAATTCAACAAACAACAATGGTGATGCATTACCACACCACCACAACAGATGATGAGGGAAACACCGTAACGACCCAACATGAAGGTAATTATTTCGCGGTAACCCCCGAAATTATCACCAACAACAACATCTCATACAAGATGGACGAAGCTCTTGAAGCTCGCATCAATGCCGGCGAGAACATTGTAATAGCTCCTGTTGGGCAAGATATTGAAATCAAATTCCCGATTGAAGATATTATCAACTACTATATTGACAATAGCGGACTTCTATCTGTTGTCAACACCCTATCAATGACTATCCCCGCCGAAGTTATAGAAAACAACTATAACATCAAGATGCCGGAAAGCCTACTGATGGTTTTGTCAACAGAAAAAGACAAATTCTTCCTCGACAACTCGCTCAACGACGATAAAACATCGTTTATCGCAACATACAGCTCAACATCCGGCGGGTATGTCGTATCCGGCTTGCGCAACTATTTCCTCGCAATGTTCGAAAAATACAAAAAGGGAGAATTAACATCCGCTGATGCGACCTTTATCCTCACTCCGGTAACTCTTACTACCGAAAGTTCGTCAAACGGCTACTCGACATCAACATACGTCAGCGCAATTACCCCATATATCGGTAAACCAGCTATGGCAAAGCTTAATCTCGAGAAGGCAGACATTACATTCCAATTCTCGAAACAAGCGTTTCAGTAACCTATTTTCTGGGCAATAAACAAGCTGTTTGCTTATTTACTGCCAGGAATATGCCTTAAAAAGCATAATATAGCCAAAAATGCCCTCTAAAATTTGGCTATTAAAAATAAAAGTACTACCTTTGTACCCGCAAACGCTCCTATAGTGGAGCGCTGACTACTCAAGGTGCCATGTCCGAGTGGTTAGGTACCGGTCTGCAAAACCGTTCACAGCGGTTCGAATCCGCTTGGCACCTCCTCAAAAAGCTCGCTTACAGCGAGCTTTTTTTGTATCCAAACGAGAAGCACCGACCTTAAAACCTCTCAATGATAAACAACATCATCAGAGCAGAGAGAGAGAGAGAGAGAGTGTGTGTGTGTGTGCGCGCGTGAATAATACGATGATATCAATTCAGCAGTACTACAAACAAAGTTTTTAAGAAGGGGGTGCACTATCTATCGAAAAGATTCGTTATCTTTGCGTTTACAACTTATCGGTGAATCTTCTCAAATTTCTATTTACGATTGAAATATTATTCGCCCGATTTACTCAGACTTGCGACCTTCTTTGTCGCCACGCACCTAAAAACAACGACTCTACGAATTGGAAAAGCTATTCCTTCTTGACGCATATGCTTTGATTTATCGTGCGTATTACGCCCTAATTAAAGCTCCACGTGTTACCTCTAAGGGGTTTAACGCATCAGCTGTTTTCGGTTTCTGCAACACCCTTGATGAGATTCTCAAAAAAGAGAATCCGTCGCATATTGCCGTATGTTTCGACCCTCACGGACCGACATTCCGACATGAAATGTATGAGGGGTATAAAGCTCAACGCGAGGCTCAACCTGAAGATATCACCGCGTCTGTTCCTATTATCAAGGATATTATCAAGGCGTATAACATTCCGGTTTTTGAAGTGCCTGGATATGAAGCTGATGATGTTATAGGCACCATCGCAAATATCGCAGCCACAAAGGGCTACACGACCTACATGATGACGCCCGACAAAGACTATGGACAACTGGTTACGGACAATATTTTAATGTATCGTCCGTCTTTACGCGGCCAAGGCTTTGAAGTTAGAGGCGTTAAAGAGGTTTGTGAAAAATATAATATCTCAACGCCTTCACAAGTTATTGACTTGTTAGCTCTAGAGGGAGACTCAATAGACAACATTCCCGGTTGCCCGGGGGTAGGGCCGAAAACCGCCAGCAAACTAATCGGTGAATATGGTTCGGTTGAAAATCTCCTTAACCACGCAAATGAAGTCAAAGGTGCTGTAGGTCAGAAAATACGCGACAATGCTGAGCAAATCGTTTTCTCTAAAAAGCTCGCAACAATCAAGACCGATGTTCCGGTAAATGTTGACTTCGAGCAACTTAAGCGTTCTCCGGCAAATATAGACGCATTACGCGAAATCTTCACCGAACTCGAATTCAAGACTTTTTTGTCGCGTCTCGGAGGCAGCCAGGCTCAAGCAACCGAACCTCAAAACGCAGTAACCAAAATAGAGCGCAAAAGGTTAACCGCAGAGCCCCCATCACAGCCCTCTCTTTTCGATTTTATGGATGAAGCGGTGACTACAACCGACAACACATCTCCTTTTGCGGCCAAAGAAGCCATTCCTGTAGATTACAAAACATTAATCTCAGCTGATGAAATTCGTGCTTTTATTGCCGAAGCCGAAAAAACAGAAAAAGTCGGCATCGCGCTTTATTCTGTCGGCATAGAAGCGATGACCGCCGAATTAATTGCCATCTCAGTCAGTTTAGCACCCGGTAAAGCCAGATATATCGAAATTCCGACACTCGAGCCGACTCGCAGCGAGACTTTCGAGCTACTAAAGCCGTTATTCTCTTCATCATCAACAACATTAGTAAGCCATGACATCAAGCGCGACATGGTGTTACTACATCGCGAAAAGCTTGATATTACAGCTAGATATTACGACACACAGCTTGCCCACTATCTACTTCAACCGGAGATGCGGCATCGATTAGCTGACATCGTAATGAATATTCTCGAAATTGAAATGGATGGCTTCGATGATACGGCAAAACCCTTCTCAACGCTACCAGCAGGGGAAGAGGTTAAACGATTATGTCAACAAGCCGATATGACATTGCGATTAGAAGAGCCTTTAAGTCGACTTTTAGAGCAAAATAGCCAGCGCAAGTTGCTTGATGACATTGAGTTACCGCTTGCCGCCGTTTTGGCCGATATGGAATGGACCGGGGTCAGAATCGACACCGCCGAACTATCTCAACTATCTGCCTCGCTATCTGCGCAACTTCACGAGCTTGAGGAAAAAGCATACGAATTAGCAGGGGAGAATTTCAACATCTCATCTCCGATGCAAGTCGGTGAAATTCTCTTCGGGAAACTTCAACTGGATGCAAAAGCAAAACGCACCAAATCAGGCTCTTACTCAACCACTGAAGAGGTTCTGCTAAAATACCGAGACGCCCATCCGCTTGTTGGATTAATTCTCAATGTGCGCGGACTGAAAAAACTTTTAACAACCTATGTCGACGCCTTACCGGCATTAGTTAATCCATCGACAGGAAAGATACATACAACTTTCAATCAAGCTGTTACAGCAACAGGGCGAATTAGTTCAGCCAACCCGAACTTGCAAAACATTCCTATCCGCACCGACGATGGGAAAGAAGTGCGTCGCGCTTTTATCGCCGATGAAGGTTGCATTATTCTCTCTGCCGACTATTCTCAAATCGAGCTCAGATTATTAGCTGACCTATCTAACGACCCGGAGCTCACAGAGGCGTTCAACTCCGGACTTGATATCCATCGCGCTACCGCCGCCAAGATTTATCATGTAGACTACAACGATGTTACCGAAAGCCAACGACGAAAAGCTAAAACCGCAAATTTCGGCACAGTCTACGGCATTTCTGCATTTGGCCTGGCGGAACGTCTTAACATACCACGCTCCGAAGCTAAAGAACTGATTGAAGGATATTTCAGCACCTACCCCCATATCCGTCAATTCATCGAGGAATCGACCGAACAAGCCAAAAAAACAGGCTATGTTTCAACCATTATGGGACGCAAACGCTACCTACCCGATATTAATTCGCGAAACGCGACCGTTAGATCATACGCCGAACGAAACGCCGTCAACGCCCCGATTCAGGGCTCTGCGGCAGATATTATCAAAATCGCGATGATTCGCGTATATAACGATATCAATCGTCTCGGTTTGAAATCAAAAATGATTTTACAAGTCCACGACGAATTGGTTTTCAACGTCGTCCCCGACGAACTACCTATTCTACAAGAACTTGTAATCAGAGATATGTCATCGGCATTCTCCGGGAAAGTAACATTGGAAGTATCAGCCGGCACCGGCCACGATTGGCTAACTGCCCACTAAAAATTTCAGCAGCCATGAAAGACAACGAAAAACTCGCTTTCGACCCACACCACGGTCATTACGATCATCCGGAAAACTCAGCAGAATATTCCGGACTGACAGTCAACTCCGGTGTCGCACAACCCCCATGCGTAAACCCATACCTTAAACCTCGCAAGCGACGCACTTTTACTCCTGCCGAACTGGTTGAAGGTATTCTAAAGGGCGATGTCACAATGCTCTCTCGGGCTGTCACATTAGTCGAGAGTATAGCTCCCGACCATCAAGCTATGGCTCGCGAGGTAATCGAAAAGTGTCTCCCCCATTCCGGCAACTCTCGCCGAATCGGCATAACAGGCGTTCCCGGCGCCGGCAAGTCGACATCTATCGACGTCTTCGGACTACACGTGCTGCGCGAAGGAGGCAAGCTGGCAGTTTTGGCTATCGACCCATCTTCAGAACGCACCAAAGGTAGTATTCTCGGCGACAAAACTCGCATGGAGAAACTATCGCAACACCCTAATGCCTTTATCCGCCCTTCTCCCTCAGCCGGAAGTCTTGGTGGAGTTGCGCGCAAAACACGCGAAACAATAATACTCTGCGAAGCCGCTGGTTACAACAATGTTTTCGTAGAGACTGTCGGTGTCGGACAGAGCGAAACCGCCGTCCACTCAATGGTCGATTTTTTCATGTTGATACAAATCGCCGGAGCAGGTGACGAGCTCCAAGGCATCAAACGTGGCATCATGGAAATGGCAGACGGCATCGTAATCAACAAAGCCGATGGCGACAATGTCGAACGCGCCCGTCTCGCCCAAGCTCAATATAAATCAGCCCTACAATTATTGCCGACCCCGCCATCAGGCTGGCAACCGGAAGTACTCTGTTATTCGGGATATTACGAGCTCGGCATCGACGAAATTTGGGCTATGATCGACCGCTATTTCAAATTCATAAACGACAACGGATTCTTTGAGCGACAACGGCGCGAACAAGCTCGCTATTGGATGTACGAAACCATCGACTCCGAGCTACGTCGTCGCTTCTACGACGACCCAGACCGTGCCGCCGCCCTATCAAACGCCGAGCGTCTCGTACTATCAAACCGTCTATCCCCCTTTACTGCAGCTCTCCAACTCTTAGGCGAGCAATAACCGCCATACTCACAATCCGCTTTCATTATTCTTTTACCCTAATAATCAACCACATACACATTTTCGACATTCTTTCTTTTCAGAGCGTCATAATTTACAAACACAAACAGAGTCAATCGGCTTGATATCAACTCAAACAACCTTTCAACATCTCATTTTTTCGATGTTGATAACTTTTTCCTCAGAAGCCCCTTATTTTTCTGTTTGCAGTTGTAAATTCTCGGGAACTTTTTTGTAATTTTACGCTCTAAATGGAAGAAGCTATGACTACATCCCAACCTTACCACGTTCCGGCGCTTCTGCAACAGTCAATCGACGCATTAAATTTGCGCCCCGAAGGGGTATATGTCGACTGCACCCTAGGCGGAGGCGGTCACTCTCGCGCTATCCTCTCACATCTCGACAACGCGAAAGGAGGACGTCTGCTCAGCTTCGACCAAGACCGTGCAGCTATCGAAAGAGCGAAAACCGACCCTGATTTTGCAGAAAACCCGGCTTTCACACCTATCTTGGGAAACTTCAGATTTCTGCGCAACTTCTTAAGGTTTTATGGCGCAGACTCTGTCGACTCAATCCTTGCCGACCTCGGTGTTTCATTCCATCATTTCGACGACCCCTCGCGCGGTTTCTCATTCCGTTGGGAAGGTCCGCTCGACATGAGAATGAACCGCAACGCCAAGCTGACAGCCGCATCGCTCGTCAACGATGCCGACGAAGAACGCCTCGCCGATATCTTCTACCTTTACGGAGAGCTACGCCAATCCCGCAAAATAGCGCGCGCTATTGTTAACGCTCGACGCCAAGAGCCAATCACAACCGTTGAACGACTGCTCGAAACAATTCGTCCGCTTATCAATCCTCGCCAAGAAAAAAAAGAATTGGCACAAGTATTCCAAGCGCTGCGCATCGTCGTCAATGACGAAATCGAAGCCCTTCGCGAACTGCTAACCCAATCGCTCGACGCGCTAAAGCCGGGCGGACATCTCGCCATCATAACCTATCACTCTCTCGAAGACCGACTCGTTAAAAATTTCATGAAAGCCGGCAACCTCGAAGGCAAGCTTGAAAAAGACTTCTTCGGGAAAGCCCTCTCTCCTCTGAAATGCTTAACATCGAAGCCGATCGTCCCCGACGACGATGAGATGGAACGTAACCCTCGCTCGCGTTCTGCAAAACTGCGCATCGCAGTAAAACTCGAGAACTAACTTCTTAGAAAATCACAGCCAAAATGCAGACCTCTGACAGCAACAACGAAAAAGCCGCTAAACGCGACCGCTCTAAGCAAGAGAAGCGCGACGAAGGCCGAAAGGCAAGCCGCGCCGACTCGCTGATGCTCCGAGCTCTACATGGTCGACTGATTTCTACCGACTTCTTTCAACGCCATTGGCTCCCGGTGCTCGGCATCGTAGTCATGTTGATGATTTATATCACCAATCGCTACACTTGCCAAACACAAATGGAAACAATCCAACGACTCGAAAAAGAACTCGAAGTAGCCAAGACCGAACGAATACGCGAAAAGTCGACATACATGAGTCAAATTCGCGAATCAAAAATGCGACGAAAGGTCGACTCTCTACGACTCGGCTTAACAATCCAAGAACAACCTCCATATCGACTTAAAATTTCCGACTAAACACCAATCCTCTCAAACTCCCCAAAGAGAATGGCTCCGAAAAACAATCATAATCACATATTATTCCGCTACGGACTGATAACCCTGCTGATTCTATTTTTCTCAGGGGCGATTGTCTACAAGCTATTCTCTACAACAATCATCCATGCCGACGATTGGAACGCCAAAGCGATGCGCGAAATGCAGCGCGTAGACACGATTCTCCCAGAACGCGGAGAAATCCTCTCTGACGACGGCTCGATTCTCGCAACCAACCTGCGCTACTATACTGTCCGCATCGACTTCCGAGCTGAGCGATTTATGGAGAACCGCTATCGTATAGCGCTCGACTCTATCGCCGACTCGTTGGCAGTTCACTTTCCCCGACGCACTCGCCAAGGATGGTATGATTACCTCCAAAAGCCTCTCAATACCGAAGCTCGCAAACGTCCACGCAGTTTCCCCATTATCACCAATATCTCATACGCCGATCTGCAAACGCTGAAGAGTTTCCCCTTCTTCTGCATCAAGAATCCTAACAGAAACGGCATGACCGTTGAGTCGATACTCAAACGATCTAATCCTTACGGAGATATGGCGCGGCGTTCGGTTGGCGGCGTCGGACAGACTCGCGAATGTAAAGAAATCCATGGAATATCGGGACTTGAAAAAGCACTCGATTCGTTGCTTTATGGTGTGCCCGGTATCGCAAAAAAAATACCCCTCACAAAAAACATCGTAAACTGGACTGATATTGCCCCAATACCCGGTTACTCAATCCGCACAACTATCGATATAAACCTGCAAGATATCGTCGAAAATGAGTTAGAGCGCGTGCTCGACTCTTGTTCTGCCGATTGGGGATGCGCAATTCTTATGGAGGTCAAAACCGGCGACATTAAGGCAATCTCTAACCTTGAACGAAACGCTAACGGCACAGACTATATCGAAGCGCTCAACTATGCCGTTGTAGGCTTCGAACCCGGCTCGGTTGTAAAACCGATTTCAATGTTGATTGCGTTAGAGGATGGATTGGTCAACAATGTCAACGAGGTGATTCCTATCGGAGCAAGCTGGGCTTACGCCGGCGGACGTCCGATTACCGACTCTCATTACAACTCATCTCTGCGCGTAAACGAAATTCTCGAACAATCGTCAAACATCGGCATGGCGCGTATCATCACTCGAGGCTACGACAAGAATCCTCAGGGCTTCGTTGAGCGCCTACGTGAAATCGGATTCCTCGATCCGATGAACACCGGCATCGCCGGAGAACGTGTGCCATATTTCAGTTCTAAGCCTAGGCGCATCGACCTTTCGCGTATGAGCTACGGCTACGCCTCGCAGATTCCCCCGATTTATACCCTCTCCATTTACAACGCTATCGCAAACAATGGTCACTACGTGCGTCCGCGACTTGTCAGCTCGCTTGTTACCGAAAACTTCGACTCTGTCATCCCAATTAGCTATATCCGCGACAGAATCTGCTCGGAGCAGAACGCCAAGAAGCTGCAAGATATGCTCAAGCAAGTTGTCTGGGGCGCGCACGGCACGGGCCGTTCGCTCAAAAGCGACAAAGTTGCTTTGGCCGGCAAAACCGGCACATGCTACTCTGTCGACCCAAAAACCAGACGCTACAACACAGCGCGCAAACGCCTCGCTTTCTGCGGATACTTCCCTGCCGACAACCCAAAATATTCTTGTATGGTATTAACCTTCTATCCCAAACGGAATATGTTCGGCGCAGCATCAACTTCCGGACGCGTAATGCGAAACATCGCTCTCAAGATGTATTCTCGCGGTATGCTTGATAATGCATCTGACTATACCGAAGGGGGTGGCGGTAATAACCACGCAATGCTATATGGCTCGACCGACCCCGCCAGACACAAGGCTATACGTCAAGCTGCGGGAATCTCTTCCGAAGCGCATCCGGCAGCACCGACAAAGATGCCCGAAGGAACAATCCCCTCTGTCATCGGACTCGGAGCTCGCGAAGCTGTCGTTATTCTTGAGAACGCCGGCTATAACGTCGCCGTTGAAGGTTCGGGATATGTGCGTTCTCAAACTCCGACTGAAGGCACTCCTGCCCTCGACGGCACCCGCGTTCTTCTCTCCCTCGCCCCTTAATTTCAGACTATAAATCAATCTATTACGATTTATATAACGATATCTAACAAAGTCAAAAACAATAGCAACAATATAAAAGTGAAGCTCGAAAAATTACTCGAAGGCCTTGACGTTATCTCAATCCAAGGCCAGCTTGACAAGAACGTTACCTCTCTGACAGCCGACTCTCGAAAAGCCGACGAGGGAGCTATGTTTGTTGCCGTGCGCGGTGTTACCGTCGACGGCCACTCTTTCATTCCAACCCTTGCCGACAAAAAACTCGCGGCTATCGTTGTTGAAGAAATACCCGAAACGGTGCTCGATGGAGTAACCGTTATCCAAGTCGCAAACTCAGCTATCGCCTTAGGCGAATTAGCCTCAAATTGGTATGGCAACCCTTCTTCTAAGTTGCGCCTCGTTGGTGTCACCGGAACTAACGGCAAGACCACAACCGCGACCTTGATTTACGAGATGGCTCGCCTTATGGGCTACAAAGCCGGATTGCTCTCAACCGTCGCCAACTATGTCGATGACGAAGTAATCCACGCTTCTCAGACTACGCCAGACCCCCTAACTATCAACGCCTTGTTAGCGCGCATGGTTGAAGCCGGATGTGAATACGCCGCTATGGAAGTCAGCTCACATGCCGCCGACCAGCATCGTATCGCCGGACTAACCTTCGCAGGGGGTGTGTTCTCAAACCTCACTCGCGACCACCTCGACTATCATAAGACTGTTCAAAACTACCTCAACGCAAAGAAAAGCTTCTTCGACAGCCTTCCCGCTGAGGCGTTTGCCTTGACCAACATCGACGACAAAGTTGGCGAAGTGATGTTGCAGAATACTAAAGCACGCAAACTAACCTACTCGCTCCGCTCGATGGCAGATTTCCGTGGCAAAATTATCGAAACTCGTCTTGACGGCACACTACTGAACATTAACGGCAAAGAAGTTGAAGTGCGCTTCACCGGACGTTTCAACGCCTACAATCTGACCGCCGTTTATGGCGCTGCCGTATCACTCGGTTGGCAAGTTGAGGATGTATTACTCGCGATGAGCCGCCTCGTGCCGGTTGCCGGACGTTTCCAAGCGTTCCACTCCCCCAAAGGTTGCACGGCAATCGTTGACTACGCACATACACCCGACGCTGTCATCAACGTATTGACAGCAATCCGCGAAGTTATCGGCAATAGTGGTAAAATCATCACCGTTGTCGGGGCGGGCGGTAACCGAGACAAGGGCAAACGTCCGATCATGGCTCGCGAAGCTGCTCAACTCTCCGATATGGTTATCCTGACATCAGACAACCCCCGTTTCGAGAACCCCGCCGACATTCTCCACGACATGGAAGCCGGACTTGATACCGACCAATTGCGAGCCAACGCGACAAGCATCATCGACCGTCGCGAAGCTATCACAAAAGCTGCCGAACTTGCCGGTAAGGGAGATGTAATCCTCATCGCCGGAAAAGGCCACGAAGACTACCAAGAAATCCGCGGCGTAAAACACCATTTCGACGATGCGGAAGTTGTCCGCGAAGTGTTCGCTACTGTTTAACATCCTACATCTAACAGCATTAGCATCAAATTATCATGCTATATTACCTCTTCAATTGGCTCGAAGAAATCGGAGTTCCCGGAGCTCGCTTAATGGATTATATCACCTTCCGTTCGGGCGCAGCTCTAATTCTCTCGCTCTTCATCGCCTTGGTCTTCGGACGTAAAATCATCGACCACCTTCAAAAGATGCAAGTCGGCGAAATCGTGCGCAACCTCGGTCTTGAAGGACAGATGAAGAAAACCGGCACTCCAACCATGGGTGGCATCATTATCATCATCTCAACAGTCGTGCCCTGTCTGCTTGTCGGCAAACTCGACAACGTCTATATGTTGTTGATGTTAATATCAACCCTATGGCTCGGCGCGTTAGGCTTTGCCGACGATTACCTCAAGATGTCACGCCACAACAAAGATGGAATGAGCGGCAAATTCAAAATCATCGGTCAAGTTGGGCTCGGACTAATTGTCGGCGTAACAATGATGGTTTCGCCCGATATCGTTATCCGACAAAACCATGAGATTATCAACGAGACATCACAAGAAGTTGAGGAGGTCATCTACGAGTCTGAGAATATTAAGGCTACTCAAACAACAATCCCGTTTGTCAAAGAAAACAACTTCGACTACAAAGATTTAACCGGATGGCTCGGTGACCACGCCCAAACCGGCGGTTGGATTTTGTTTATTCTCGTTGCTATCTTTATCGTAACGGCAACATCTAACGGAGCAAACCTAACCGACGGACTCGACGGATTAGCTGCCGGATGCTCCGCAATAATTGCCGTAGCATTAGCCGTTATGGCTTACTTGGGAGGCTCGGTAATCTACTCTTCATACTTAAACATTATGTATATCCCCGGTAGCGAAGAGTTGTCTGTTTTCTGCGCTGCCTTTATCGGCGCTCTGATTGGTTTCCTCTGGTATAACGCCTTCCCCGCACAAGTCTTTATGGGCGACACCGGCTCTCTGACCCTCGGAGGCATCATTGCCGTTCTGGCTATTCTCCTCCATAAAGAGCTATTATTACCGCTGTTATGCGCGATTTTCTATATCGAAGACCTCTCGGTAATGTTGCAAGTTGGATATTTCAAATATACCAAGCGAAAATATGGCGCCGGACGACGCATTTTCAAAATGACCCCTCTCCATCATCATTTCCAAAAAGCGGGAAATTCCGGAATCGAAGCGTTACTGCAAAAGCCCTTGCAAGCGATTCCTGAATCTAAAATCGTCACCCGTTTTTGGATTGTCGGCATTTTCCTTGCCGTAATAACATTCGTTACACTCAAAATACGCTAATAGATATGTCAAGCGAAAAGATGAATCCCGGAAGTCCTGACCTCGAAGTTAAGGGGAAAAGACTGGTAGTGCTCGGCGGCGGCGAGAGCGGCGTCGGTGCAGCTATTCTCGGCCAAAAGCTCGGGATGGATGTCTTTCTTTCCGACACCGGCAAAATCGCTCCGAAATATGCCGTAGAATTGGCTTCAAGAGGAATCCAGTATGAAGAAGGGGGACACACCGAAGCGCTCATTCTCAATGCCGACGAAGTTGTAAAGTCGCCCGGAATTCCGCCGACAGCTCCATTGATTAAGAAACTTGTCGCTCGCAATATTCCTATCATCTCTGAAATCGAGTTGGGCGGTCGCCACACCTCGGCAAAAATGGTCTGTGTCACCGGTTCAAACGGCAAGACAACGACTACCATGCTTATCTATCACATTCTCCGCGAAGCGGGTCTTAACGTCGGACTCGCCGGAAATGTCGGCAAATCTCTCGCATGGCAAGTTGCCGAAAGCGACCATGATGTATATGTCGTAGAGCTTTCATCATTCCAATTAGAGAATATGTATCGCTTCCGCGCCAACATCGCAGTCTTACTCAATATCACTCCAGACCATCTCGACCGCTACGACTTCGAGATGCAAAACTATATCAACGCGAAATTCAGAATTCTGCAGAATCAGACCCCGGCTGACGCCTTCATCTTCTGGGAAGATGACCCCGTAATTACCGCCCAACTGCGCAGTTTCGTAACCGAAGCGAAACTCTACCCCTTCTCTGAACATCGCCACAACGACTCTTCAGCATGGGTCGACGAAAACGACAAAGTAATCTTCAATACTCCCGAAGAAGATTTCGAAATTCCACGCTCGGAATTGTCGCTCCATGGTCTGCATAATCTATTCAATTCAATGGCTGCCGGATTGAGCGCCTGCCTGCTCGACATCAAGAAAGATGCGCTTCGCGATGCGCTTTCAAACTTCGAAGGTGTAGAACATCGACTCGAGCCTGCGGGAGAAATTGACGGAGTTAGATGGATAAACGACTCAAAGGCGACGAACGTCAACTCTTGTTGGTATGCCCTCGAATCGATGCCCAACACAAAGTCGACAGTACTAATTCTCGGCGGAAAAGATAAAGGAAACGATTACTCTGAAATCCTTCCGCTCGTAGAAAAGAAAGTCAAAGCAATCGTAGCAATGGGTCTGCACAACGAAAAAATCGTTGAATTCTTCAACGGACATGTCGACGCTGTTCTCTCTACTTCGTCTCTCGAAGAAGCTGTAGCGACCTGTCATCGCATAGCCGAAAAAGGTGACACCGTGTTACTCTCGCCTTGTTGCGCCTCGTTCGACCTCTTCAAAAGCTACGAAGACCGCGGTCGCCAATTCAAAGATGCCGTAAAACGCCTCGCTGAATAACCCTCTGTGCTCTAAATCTCCTCACTCCACTCATCCAGTATTGTTCATCTCTCATGCAACCCCTACCCGACGAACAGCCTCGCAAAGCCGATAAATATATTTGGGCAATCTATATCGCCCTGCTCGCTATTTCTGTAGTAGAGCTATACAGCGCCTCTTCAAGAGAGGTGCAGGCGTCTAACGTATTCGGTCCGCTGTTGCGCCACGGGCTGATGCTATTGTTAGGATTCGGCGTCACCCTCGGATTGTCACACGTAAAATTCAAGTGGCTCATTCCGATGACCCCGGTATTCGTCACATTTGCCCTGATAATCGCCGTCTACGTTTTATTTAAAGGACAGATTATCAACGGCGCACGACGTTCAATGAGCTTATTTGGCATAGCATTACAATCCGCAGAGTTACTAAAACTTGCCGTTGTTTTAGTCATTGCCTATGTTGTAGCCTTCAATCAAGAAAAACGAGGCGTCACGACAACCGGAGTTGTGATATGCGCTGCATTCGTCTTACTCGCCGGTGGATTATTATTTTCTCAAGGCCTCACCAACACATTGCTTTTGATGGGCATTTCGATGGCAATGATGTTGATTGGCGGCATCCAAATGAGAAAATTCTTAATCGTTCTCGTTTGCTATGGTGCGATAGGCGGAGTCGGTGCGTTATATAAATCGTCGCAAAGCGAGATGTCGAAAGAAGAGATAGCCCACATCACCGAAACCGGACTAAACTTTAAAGGGGAAAGAGCAACTATCGACCGACAGACAACGCAATCCGGACGTCTCAAACGCTGGCTCGGAATCGGAGACTCCGTGCCCAAATATGAGCAACCTATTACCGCCCTCAACCGACAAGAGATGTATTCATTCATGGCGCAAGCCAACGGTTCTTGGCATGGTGTGCTCCCCGGGAACTCTCGTGAGACAGCCCGTCTTCCTCTCGCTTTCTCAGATTATATCTACGCTATCATTATCGAAGATTGGGGCTTCATAGGAGGCATATTCCTATTAGGGCTATATCTCGCCCTACTTGGCAGAGCCGGAGCTATCGCTGCGAATTGTCGCAGCGCATTGCCGACCCTACTAATTATGGGAATGGCGGTCTTCATTGTTTTGCAAGCCTTATTCCACATGGCAATCGTAACCGGAGTGTTCCCCGTATCTGGACAACCGCTACCGATGATTTCTAAAGGTGGATCATCAATATTAGTAACATCAATCGCCTTCGGCATCATGCTCTCAGTTAGCCGCACTGCCGCAAAACGAGATGAAGACTCGAAAGCTATTCGCGCCGAAATCGCTGAGCTCCCTTCTAATATGATTGCCGCCAATCCCTTGGCTAAGAACGATTGACGTTTCAACCCCAAACAACCATTTTAGGCTTATTTGATAATTGATAAAACGTTTCTAAAATGAAAATCTTAATATCCGGTGGTGGCACCGGAGGACATATATTTCCGGCGTTATCTATCGCCAACGCTATTCGCCGTCGCGACCCAAAGGCAGAAATCCTCTTTGTCGGAGCCCTCGGACGAATGGAGATGGAACGCGTTCCGGCTGCAGGCTACAAAATTATAGGCTTGCCCGTAGCCGGATTCGACCGCAAGCGTCTATGGCGCAACGTCAAGGTTTTAATGAAACTCTGGCAGAGCATGCGCATTGCGAAAAAAGTGCTGAAAGAGTTTAAGCCCGATGCCTGCGTCGGAGTCGGAGGATATGCTTCCGGACCGATGCTCAAAGAAGCACAGAAAAAAGGTATTCCCACCTTACTTCAAGAGCAAAACTCTTACGCCGGAGTTACCAATAAGCTTTTAGCAAAAAAAGCGAAAGCAATATGCGTTGCATACGACGCGATGGAACGTTTCTTCCCCGCCGCATCAATTGCGAAAACCGGCAACCCGGTGCGCCATGAAATTGCAACAGCTAATGCAACTCCGGAAGAAGCTAAAACCGCACTCGGTTTCGACACCGCTCATCCGCTTGTCGTTGTTGTCGGTGGCAGTCTCGGAGCTCGCACTATCAACGACGCCATGACCGGCGCCGTAAAAGCGATTCTCGAAAGTGGCGCATCTGTGTTATGGCAGACCGGTAAACTCTATGCCAATGAATGTCTATCATTCGCCGAACCGCTAATAAAAGAATGGGGCAACGAGCGCCTACAAGTGATGCCGTTTGTCGGACGAATGGACCTCGTTTATCGAGGAGCAGACATTATGGTATCACGCGCCGGAGCGTCAACTATTAGCGAAATCCAATTGACCGGAGCGGCGTCTATCCTCATTCCGTCGCCAAATGTGGCGGAAGATCATCAGCGCAAAAACGCTGAAGCTCTCGCTTCGCGCGATGCGGCTGTCATGATTCTCGACAAAGATTGCAAAACCGACCTCGCCAAAGAGGTTGAAAACTTGCTAAAAGATGAATCTCAACGCCAAAAGATTTCAGAGAACGCGCTGAAAATGGCGCTCCCTAATGCCGATGAGAAAATCGTCGACCATCTTCTCAATATCATCAACGCTTAACCATCGAATCGAAATGAAATCAAATATATATTTCGTAGGAGCCGGCGGCATTGGGATGGCCGCTCTCGAACGCTACTTCCTCTCAAAAGACTGCAAAGTAGCGGGCTATGACCGCACACCCTCAGAGCTGACCGGAGCTCTCGAAAAAGAGGGGGTTGAAATTAGCTTCACCGACGATATTGAAACGATTCCGACTCTTTTTCGCGACCCACAGACTACGTTAGTCGTCTACACTCCCGCAATCCACGACGATAATCATATCCTATCATGGTTTCGCGGCAACGGCTTTGAAGTCGTCAAACGCGCGGTGGTGCTCGGCATTATCACTCGCCAAACTAAATCGCTCTGCTTCTCCGGCACTCACGGAAAGACGACAACATCATCAATGGCAGCGCACATCATGCAAACCAACGGCATTGGTTGCAACGCTTTTCTAGGCGGAGTGCTCCGCAATTACGGCTCAAATTTCTTGCTATCTAAAACAAGCCCCTTCTCTGTTGTTGAAGCAGACGAATTCGATCGCTCGTTTCATCAACTGACCCCATATATCGGCGTAGTCACTTCTACCGACCCCGACCATCTCGATATTTACGGCACCGAGGAAGAATACCTCGAAAGCTTCGCCCACTTCACCGAGCTTATCACTCCGGGCGGCGCTCTTCTGTTACATACCGGTCTGAAACTCATTCCCCGTCAAAACCCCAATGTAAAAGTTTATACATACTCGCGTGACGAGGGCGACTTCCATGCGGCTTACATCCGTCATGGCCATGGCGTTATTAGTTTCGACTTCGTTTATCCGGAAGGCACTATCCGCAATATCTCGCTGGGAGTTCCGGTTGAAATCAATATCGAGAATGCGGTTGCAGCGCTCGCCGCTTGTTGGCTGACAGGGGAATTCGATGCAGCCAAAGCGCGCGAAGCTATCGCAACATTCCAAGGCGCTGAACGCCGTTTTCAGAAAGTCTTTGAGGATAAAAACCGCATCGTTATTGACGATTATGCCCACCATCCCGACGAACTGCGCGCGTCAATCGCCTCGATAAAAGAGCTTTATCCGGAACGCAAGCTGACCGTAGCTTTCCAACCCCATCTCTACAGCCGTACACGCGATTTCGCTCCCGGATTTGCCGAAGCCCTTTCGCTGGCTGATGATGTTGTCTTAATCGACATCTACCCGGCGCGCGAAGAACCGATTCCGGGCGTTACTTCAGAAATCATCTTCGACAAAATAAATATTAAGGAAAAGACACTTATCCCACTGAAAGACTTGATTTCCACAATTAAAAACCGTAACTTTGAAATCTTAT
The DNA here is from genome assembly GCA_964638475.1 of uncultured Alistipes sp. Taxonomy (GTDB): domain Bacteria; phylum Bacteroidota; class Bacteroidia; order Bacteroidales; family Muribaculaceae; genus UBA7173. Next base: position 24,829 of record CAZXAZ010000006.1, read on the forward strand.
TAACAGTAGGAGCAGGCGATATCGGCGCAGAAGTGCCCCGCCTTGTCGAAGCGCTAAAACAATAATCCTCAACCCTCACATCCCATACGATGACTAAAAAAGGTGTCATACGTTGCATACTGGCTATTCTGCTCGTCGCTTACATAAGCGTCGCTGTCGTTATGGCCAATCAAGCTTCGGCGCTTGCGAAATGCGCCGGGATTGACATCCGCATAGTACAGGCTGAGGGTTCGCGCAATTTTGTAACCGAAGATGAGATTCTCCGACTACTCAAAGAATGGAATCTCGACGACACCAATAAGCCGGCAGCAGCAATAAATATCCAAAAAATTGAAGACAATCTATCGACAGTTGTCAACATCGAAAGTGCGGTAGTTGAACGAATGCCTGACAACACCATCCGCTTGACAATCGTGCCAATGATTCCGGTTGCACGCGTCTTCGACTTTCATGGCGATTCCTATTATATCAATCGCGCCGGGAAACGATTGACAGCCAATGCAAGATATCATATCGATGTACCGGTAATCTCGGGTAATTTCGATTCTATCCATCCCGCAGCCAACCTTGTCGAGCTGATTAACTATATCAATAACGACCCCGATTGGAACGCTATCACCAACCAATTAATGGTCGACCCGAAAAGCGGCGACGTTATCTTGATTCCGCTCATCCGAGGTCATGTTGTCAATTTAGGCGACACTCGCGACATCCCCAACAAACTCGCTCGAGTGATGGCAATGTATCGAAAAGTGATGCCCGTCAAGGGATGGGAATACTACGATACGATTTCAGTTAAATGGGCCGGACAGATTGTCGCAAGCCGACGAATAAAATCAATCCCCGAGCCGGCTATCCGATTCGACCAAGAGGGTGAAATCGAAGAAGAAGATATCAACTCGATGCTTGTCGCAACAGACTCGGATACGACAGCCGTTACACGTTAATCTCTCTCAAAATATTAATTCACGAAACCTAAACTCTCTAAAATAATGCCAGAAAGATATATAGTAGCCATCGAAATAGGTAGCTCCAAAATTAGGGGGGCTGTCGCTGTGGCCGATGAAGCGGGAATGGTTGACGTCATTGCCGCCGAAGAAGAGAAACTGATTGACTCGGTTCGCTACGGGTGCATACAAAATGTTGACGTCAGCAATGCCATCAGCAGTGTTTGCGAACGTCTCGAAGCATACCCGCGACTCAAAGACTCGACAATCACCGGCGTCTATGTCGGCGTTGGCGGCAAATCGTTATCAAGCAAAATCGTTGAAGTCTCGACAACCCTTCCCGCCGAGATGGAAATCACCTCACAACTCATCACCGAGCTAAAATCTAAAGCAGAAACAATGATCGACGAAGGGCGCGACGTTGTTGATGTTGTGCCGGTTCGATTTATGGTTGATAACAAGGTGCAGAACAATCCGGTAGGTTCCTATGGTCAACTTCTCGGGGCAAAAATGGCGGCAGTTAGCTGTATGCCTCAGATAAAAAGAATGCTTCGCCGAGTGCTCAGCGAACGCCTCGGTTTGAAAATCAATGGTTATATTGTCAGACCATTGGCTGAAGCGGAAATGGCGCTGACCGACGACGAACGCCGTTTGGGCTGTCTGTTTGTCGATTTCGGTGCGGAAACTACAACCGTATCTATCTACAAGAATGGCACCCCTATCTATCTCGTAACCCTACCGATGGGGTCGAGAAACATCACTCTCGACTTAACATCGCTCAACTATATCGAAGAACGCGCCGAAGAAATCAAGCGCATCTCAGGCAACGCTATGCCACAAGAGGGCATACGACGCCCGGGAGCTGACGGCATCGACTACACAGAGGTTAACAACTATGTTCACGCTCGTGCGGCTGAAATCGTTCAAAATATTCTCGCCCATATCGAATATGCCGGCTTAAAGAGCTCAGACCTTCCCGGCGGCATCGTTATCGTAGGTGGTGGCGCTCGTTTGCGCGGATTCAACGATCTGCTCGGCAAGCAAAGCAAGATGAAGGTAAGAATCGGTTCAGTACAAGGTCCGGTTCGCATCTCTGACGGCGCTATCCATCCGGCAGAAACTCTCGACGTAATCTCGTTACTTTTGGCGGCAGCAAAACTGCCTGATGCCGAATGTGTCGAACTGCCGTTAACTGATGACGAAGCAGAAGCCCGTCAAGGCGGCAATGGCTCATACGAAGACATCTACGACGAGGAAGATGATGACGACGAAAGCGGCTCTCGCATCGGTCGCGGTTATGACGATGACGACGATGACGACGACAATGCGTCTAAGAAAAAGAAAAAAGTTCGCAAACGCTCGAAGGAGACCAACAACGATGACGACGACAACAATGAAGATGAACATCGTTCGATTTTCGGCAATTTAATCACCAAACTTTCAGGCGTTTGGGGCGGCGACGACAGTTTCCAATGATACAATTAGCTAAAAAGCAGGACCTATGACAAGCGAAGATATCGACCAGAGCTCTAACTTTATCGGTGGAGCCCGTCAAGACAATATAATAAAAGTAATCGGTGTCGGCGGAGGCGGAAACAACGCTATCAGCCACATGTATGAGCAGGGCATCAACCATGTCTCATTCGTGATTATCAACACCGACCGTCAGGCGCTGAACAACTCGCCTGTGCCTACCCGTGTGCTTATCGGGCGCGACGGTTTGGGCGCCGGAAATAATCCGGAGGTTGCCCGCGTCGCTGCCGAAGAGAGCGCAGAAGAGATTGCAAAGCTCTTCGATGATGAAACAAAAATGGTATTCATCACCGCCGGAATGGGTGGCGGAACCGGCACCGGTGCTGCCCCTGTTGTCGCCCGCATCGCCCACGAAAAGGGGATGTTGACAATAGGCATCGTGACTATACCTTTCCTCTTTGAAGGGCAAAAGAAGATCCTAAAAGCGCTCGACGGCGCTGAGGAGATGAGCAAATATGTCGACGCCATTTTGGTTGTCAACAATGAGCAATTGACCGAAATTTACTCAGACCTCAATTGGATGAACGCCTTCGGAAAAGCTGACGACACTTTGACAGATGCCGCCCGCTCTATCTCCGAACTTATAACATCTGAGGGATATATGAACCTCGACTTTAAGGATGTCAACACAACACTTAAAGATGGAGGCGCGGCTATCATCTCTACCGGATATGGAGAAGGCGAACATCGCGTAACCAAAGCTATCAACGATGCGCTCCACTCTCCGCTGTTAAAGAACCGCGACATTTTCGGTTCAAAACGTCTGCTCTTTAACCTATACTTCTCGCGCAATGCCGACCCCGAATTCGCAATGGGCGAGGCAAACGAATTGACCTCGTTTATCAACAATCTTGACCCCGAAGTAGATGTGATATATGGTATCTGCTTCGACGATTCACTCGGCAACAAAATCAAAATTACAATCCTTGCCGCAGGCTTCGAACTCGTTATCAAGGGCGCTCAACGCCCCCAAAAAGAAGCGCCTCCAATTGATTCAAATACCCCCCCAATCAAACGCATCTTCGGCGGGGGCCACACTTCTGACCCGGAAGTTGAGCCAAAGCCAACCAATACCAATGGCGATATCATTAAAGATATCTACGGCACCGACAAAGTTGACAACATAGAGCGCGACCGTGAAGCATCTCGCTACATCGTTCTCTCTCCCGACCAACTCGAAGATGACGAAGCGATTGAAGCTCTCGAAAGCAAACCGGCATACAACCGCGACAAACGCCTCGTTGACGAAATGCGCCGCGAACGCCTCGCTGCAACCTCTCGTCAAACCGAATCGTCACAACAAGGTTCTACAACCGCAGCGCCAGCGCAATCATACAGCACTTCAGCCACAACAACTGCGGCTCCAACCCCTGCCCCATCTCAGTCGAAAGTCATCTCATTCGACTAATCAGTATCACCTACTACTCAATTCTGATCAGTATCACTTACTAATCATCTCTGATTAGAAGATATAACACTTAAGAAAGGCGATGCACCACCACGATGCATCGCCTTTCTTATCTAGATAAATCTCGGCGCTAACACCCGAATAAAGCTCATTAATCTAATAAAACAAAGCTTCATTTCACTGTGACATCATCATCGAAATGAATTTTGAATAAAAGGCTAATAAAAGCCATCGTCTAGCCATATGGCAACAAACAAGAATCTTTATCTAGACAATTTGAGCTATTATATAACAAAAACGGCTACAGGTCGAAATCGACCTATAGCCGTTTTATTTTACGATTTAGTCGCAGAGGGGATTAGCGATTTGCGACTAAATGGGGTTTGTCTATTAGTCAGCGAGCTTTGCTTTGATGAACTCGCGGTTAAGACGAGCAATGTTGCTCAAAGAGATGTTCTTCGGACATTCAGCGGCACATGCACCGGTGTTGGTACAGTTACCGAAGCCGAGTTCGTCCATCTTGCGTACCATAGCGCGAGCGCGACGAGCGCGTTCTACTTGGCCTTGGGGAAGGAGGGCAAATTGGCTTACTTTTGCTGAAACGAAGAGCATTGCTGAACCGTTCTTACAAGCTGCTACGCAGGCGCCACAACCGATACATGTTGCTGAGTCCATTGCTTCATCGGCAATTTCCTTAGAGATGGGGAGGTTGTTAGCGTCGGGAGCTCCGCCGCAGTTGAAAGATACGTAACCGCCGGCTTGTTGGATTTTGTCGAATGCATGACGGTCTACCATAAGGTCGCGGATAACGGGGAACGCAGCCGAACGCCAAGGTTCGATTGTGATTTCGTCGCCATCTTTGAACTTACGCATGTGTAACTGGCAAGTGGTGATGCCCTGAACGGGTCCGTGGGGGTGTCCGTTGATGTAGAGCGAGCACATACCGCAGATACCTTCGCGGCAGTCATTGTCGAATACTACGGGTTCTTCGCCTTTGTCGACAAGTTGCTGGTTGAGCATGTCGAGCATTTCGAGGAATGAAGAGCCGGTAGAAACGTTATCGAGGTGATATTTGACGAACTGCCCGGGTTCTTTGGGCCCACGCTGACGCCAAATCTTAAGGTTTACGCTAATTGTAGTTTCCATAATTGATTACGGGATATTGTATGGTTCAACGTGGTGGATTACGACTTGTAGTTACGGGTCTGAACCTGGATAGCCTCATATTTGAGGGGCTCCTTGAGCAGAACGGGCTTCTGGTCTTCGCCTGTGTACTTCCAGCAACCTACATACATGTAGTCTTGGTCGTTACGAGCAGCTTCACCGTCGGCGGTCTGGTATTCTTCACGGAAGTGAGCACCACAAGATTCGTTACGGTGGAGGGCATCGATAGCCATCATACGAGCGATTTCGAGGAAGTCTTCAAGGCGGAGAGCTTTTTCGAGCTCGGTGTTGAGTGATTCAACTTCGCCTACGATGCGCAAGTCTGAGTAGAATTCCTTCTTGATCTTGGCAATTTCTTCAACAGCCTTAGCGAGCGACTGGAGTGTACGGCCCATACCAACGAGGTTCCACATAACGTGGCCCAATTTCTTGTGGAGTTGGTCGGGGCTTTGTTTACCCTTGATTGCCATAAGACGTGCGATACGATCGCGAACGCCCTTTTCAGCTTCATCGAACTCGGGAGCGTCGGTCTTGAAGTGGGGAACCTTGATTTGGTCGCTGAGATAGTTCTGCATTGTGTAGGGCAATACGAAGTATCCGTCAGCGAGACCCTGCATAAGAGCAGATGCACCGAGGCGGTTTGCACCGTGGTCAGAGAAGTTACATTCACCGATTGCGAAGAGACCCTTGATTGAGGTCTGGAGTTCATAGTCTACCCAGATACCACCCATTGTGTAGTGAGATGCGGGGAAGATCATCATCGGGGTTTCGTAGGGGTTATCATCAGAAATCATCTGATACATATCGAAGAGGTTGCCGTAGCGGTCTGCTACTGCGTCCTTACCCAAACGAGCGATAGCATATTTGAAGTCGAGATATACTGCGTTACCTGTACCTACGCCGTAGCCTGCGTCGCAACGTTCTTTAGCTGCACGAGATGCGATGTCACGGGGGCAGAGGTTACCGAATGCGGGATAGCGACGCTCCAAGTAGAAGTCGCGATCTTCGTCGGGGATATCGGTCGGTTTTTTCTTTCCGGCGCGGATAGCTTCTGCGTCTTCTTTCTTTTTGGGAACCCAGATACGTCCGTCGTTACGGAGTGATTCGCTCATGAGGGTCAGCTTAGACTGATCTTCACCGTGAACGGGGATACAGGTGGGGTGAATCTGAGTGAAGGCGAGGTTTGCGAGGTAAGCGCCCTTGCGGAATGCTTGGATTGCAGCTGAGCCGTTGCAACCCATAGCGTTGGTTGACAAGAAGAATGCACGGCCGTAACCACCGGTTGCGAGAACTACGGCGTGAGCTGCGTAGCGTTCGAGCTCTCCGGTTACGAGGTTACGCATGATGACACCGCGAGCGCGGCCGTCGATCATTACGATGTCGAGCATTTCACGACGGTTGTAGCTCTTAACGGTACCCTTCTCGATCTGACGGTTGAGAGATGAGTAAGCGCCGAGGAGGAGCTGCTGACCGGTCTGACCCTTAGCGTAGAATGTACGAGATACCTGAGCGCCACCGAATGAACGGTTAGCGAGGAGACCGCCGTATTCGCGAGCGAAGGGAACGCCTTGAGCGACACACTGGTCGATGATGTTGCTTGATACTTCGGCAAGACGATAAACGTTAGCCTCGCGAGAGCGGAAGTCACCACCCTTTACGGTATCGTAGAAGAGGCGATATACTGAGTCGCCATCGTTTTGATAATCTTTAGCGGCGTTGATACCTCCTTGAGCGGCGATAGAGTGGGCACGACGGGGTGAATCCTGGATGCAGAAGTTCATCACGTTAAAGCCGAGTTCGCCAAGAGTAGAAGCGGCTGATGCGCCTGCCAAACCTGTTCCGACAACGATGATGTCGAGGTGACGTTTGTTTGCAGGGTTAACCAGTTTCTGGTGAGCCTTATAGTTGGTCCACTTTTCAGCTACAGGACCTTCGGGGATTTTGCTGTCAATCTGGAATTCGGGAAGTTTCGACGACTCGATGTCGGCGTAGTCCTTCATGATGGGGGTAGAGTCAATCATTCCCTCCAGTTTCTTAAGATCTGCCATATCTGAGTTGTGGTTTATTCGTTTACGGTTTCGTTTTCAGTCTCAACGGCCTGACACTTTTCAGCGCATCCGGCGCAGTTGTTCTGCTGGCAAGCGCCTTCCTGGCCGCAAGTTTCTTCGGGGCAAGCGCAAGCTTCTGCTTTGCAAGCTTCTTCAGCGCATGCTGCGTTAGCGCATTCTGTTTTTTCGCAGTCAGCTACTTCGCAAGCGGGAGCAGCGTGGTCGTGAGCGGCGCGCATTTCTTGATATTGCTCAAGAAGTACGGGGCAAGTTGTATAGACTTCTTTCTGAGCCTGTACGGTGAAGACAACTGCTTCAACTGCGAAGAGCAACATTACGGCTGTTGCCCAAACGTTACCGATAGTTTTGAGGCGTGACATCCAAATCTTGCCGTTCCAACCGCAGCTCTGGAACATTGACCAGAATCCGTGGGTCATGTGGAACCAAAGGGCTACGAATGCAATCAGATAAACTACAAGCACCCAAACGTTGCTGAATGTCATCTGAAGGAACCATGTACCGGCTGCAGCGGGCACTGCTTGGTCGCCGTCCATTACTTCAAAGCCGCAGATTTCTGCTAACTGCATCTTTGACCAGAACTGGATCAAGTGGAGCACGAAGAACGCGATGACCACCAAACCGAGGACATACATGTTTTTAGACGACCACTCTACCTGAGGAGGACGAGAGGTTACTTCATAACGAGCGTTGCCGCGGGCTTTGCGGTTCTGGATTGTCAACCAGGTTGCATAGCCGATGTGGAGGAGAACGCCAAGAGCCAGCACGAGGCCGCCAACAAGAGCATACCAGTTGGCACCGAGGAACTCACAGATGACGTTGTAGGCGGCAGGCCAGAAGATCGCCACCCCGTTCATCAACGCATGGAACGTCACGAATAGGATCAGGAAAATACCGGTCAAAGACATGACCAACTTCCTACCTATGGATGAGGATGTTAACCACATAAGTGTTTTGATTTAGAGTTGTGTTGTTATTAAGGTTGATTTATTTTAATTTATAGCGAAGACATAACGCAAGCCTTAACCGTGTGTTTTCGATTAGAGAGAAACCCCTCTATCTCAACCTTCCGTTAAGACTCCTATTATCCGACAAAATTAATGAATATCTGCCATCTTTACAAGAATTAACGAAATTTTTCACCAATCAAATCAAAAAAAATATTTCCGCTCATCTCCCTCTTCCCCTCTCTCCCTCTCTCCGCC
>CAZXAZ010000006.1:33251-109970 GCA_964638475.1 uncultured Alistipes sp.
TCTCTTTACCTCTCTTTACCTCTCTTTACCTCTCTTTACCTCTCTTTACCTCTCTTTACCTCTCTCTTCCTCTCTCTCTCCTCCTCTCTCCTCCTCCACACAGTTCATTACTCGATTATCTCAGAAAAGCAATAATCGATGTTGGTCGTTTGATAAATAATCGTTAACTTTGGCGGTTCAGGAAGATTGAAATTATATCTAATAGAGTGTACAATCTACACCGAAACTACATTTGATAATTTTATCGCGATAAACAAACTCGCATTATCGATGAACAAACTTGCATTATTCTGTTCTATTTTAATTTTGGCAGCAACGTCGGTTTCGGCGAAGCATCTTACTCCTCAGGAGGCATTATCTCGTGTAACTTCTGAAGCTACAACCGGCGCCGTTAAGGCTCCGGCCACGGCAAAAATGGAAGTAATACGAACGATTGCCAACTCTGACAATTCTGCTACACTCTATCTTTTCGGCGATGAAAAGAGCATTATCATCTTGCCTGCCGATGACCGCGTTACTCCTCTTTTGGGCTACATCGACGAAATCGTCGAGGGTGAGATGCCAGAACAATTGGAATGGTGGCTCGGCGAGTATTCGCGTCAAATCAGCTATGTAATGTCGCAACCCGAAAACGGCACCGGACTTTACATAACTCCGCGCAAAAAAGCGTCAGATGCCGCAAAGGCTCCGATTTCACCGCTACTCACGACACAATGGAATCAAGCCGAACCATACAACTATAGCTGTCCGACGATTGACGGCAACAAAACCAAGACCGGCTGCGTCGCGACGGCTGTAGCTCAAGTAATGAAATACCACAACTATCCCACAGAAGGCTTAGGCACAATCTCATATAAAGACAACAAGACAACCCGCACACTCTCTCTCGACGGCAAGTCTTTCGATTGGGCGAACATGCTTGACAACTATAACTCATACAATAGCAAACAACGCGATGCGATTGCATATTTGATGCAAGCTGTCGGCTACGCCTGCCAAATGAACTATGGAGTTAACTCCTCCAGCGCATATACATCTAGCATCATTCCCGGTATTACGACCTATTTCGGATATAGCGACAAAGCCAAAATCGTCACTCGCGGCAATTTTACCCGCGACGAATGGGAGAATCTTCTTTACGAAAACCTTCAGAAAGTAGGCCCGATTTATTACGCCGGCTCCGACAACCTTCAAGGTGGTCACGCCTTTGTGTGTGACGGATATTCCAACGGCTATTTCCATTTCAATTGGGGATGGGGTGGCGCTTACGACGGATATTTCAAAATTGATGCCCTAAACCCGGAAGGACAAGGCATCGGTGGAAATGTCGGTGGGTTTAATGTCGACCAACAAGCTATCGTCAACTTCACAACGCCGACCGGTCAGACTATCGACCTTTCAAACATCTCACCAATCACGCTACTCGGCAACTTGGTAGCAGAATCAGTTTCTAGCGGACAAGCTCTATCAATCACCTCGGATATGATTGACACCTACAATTTGTTCATGTATAACAATTCGCCCTCTACAGCGCATATTCAATTGGGTGTAAAAGCGGTAAACGCTGCCTCCAACGAGGAAACTATAGCTGGAGATAACAACAATTTCGAGCTACCATCAAACCATGGGATACCCGAATATACTCTAAACATTCCCTACGGGCTCAAAGATGGCGACTACCGAATCTATCTGGTCGTTCGAGATTACCCTTCAGGCGAATGGACTCATCTAACTCATAGTATCTCAACTACTGACTATGTAGATATATCTATTGCAAACGGCACAATTCAACGTGTTAGCAACGCAATCCCCGGAGAAATTAAGATCACCGAACTTTCCGTTGAATCGGCGGTCTATCATGAATATCCTATAAAAATCAAATATACCGCATCAAACAGCTCGGCTTCGGAGATTTACGACGGATTAACTCCATACCTATTTACGATTGATAATAACATAGCTAACATTATTGCTTACGGCAACACCTCTATGGTTACGCTCGCTGCCGGAGAGTCAATCGAATTCGAATCACTTCCAACGCTTTACTCATTAAAAGACTTCTACGGAGCGGCATATATCGGGATTGTGTCATCAAACACAGGCAAAATAATCGAATACACACCCGTACATGTTCGCACTTCCCCGGAAGACCTCTCTGTAACTGCTACCAATTTTTCATTCGTTGGCAATCAGAACGCCGCCGATGCCAACAATTTACAGTTCGATTGTAGCATTAAAATCGATTCCGGCTATTGGGTTGCCCCAATCAGTGTTTACATTTGCTCATCAACTGGCGCCGTACTACACTCGCTCTATTCTTCCGAGACCTATTTTTTGGAAGCAAGAGATACTGCATCCACAATTGTCTCAGGCTCATTCCCCTCGGCTATCATTGGCGAGACCTATACTGCTTATCTCTGTTATGCAACCGGAGACTACCTACAAGCTATGACATATGGAATTGATTTTACCATTGCAACGCCCGTTACCGGAATAGACGCAACGCCCACAGTTGTTACAGAGCCTGTTTCTGTCATCGCTGACCGCAACGCCCAAACCATTGTTGCAACTGCTGCAAATGAAATCGAGTCTATTGTGGTTTACTCTCTCGACGGACGTCGACTTTCTATCGATACAACAATCGACGGCAACCGCGCCGAAGCTTCGCTTTCGCCTCTCCCCGACGGAGTAATATTAGTGAAAGTAACCTTAACTGATGCGACCTCTGTTATTAGGAAAGTTGTGAAATAAAAAAAAGCACTTAGAGGGAACGATTCATGAAAATGACATCACTGATAATCATACTGATAGCAGCTCTCAGCCTAACCATCGTCGGTTGCTCGTCAAGCCGAGAATCTGCCTCGACAGATACAGCATCTGCCCAGCCAACTATCGCGGAAGGACGGCACGATTTAAAGCTCTATCGCGACGACAATCGTCAACCGATTGGGGAGCTCAGACATGTTTCAGTGATGCCGAAAGCGATTGTTTACAAAACCTCGGGCGACTATAGCAACAACGTATCGGTAACGGTTAGCGAAAGTGGAGAATTACTCAGTTTCCCCGCACCGACCGACATCCCGACAGACGCAACACCCGTCAGACTTTCAAGCGGATGGCTAATTAGCAAAGTCGGCATTAGTCAAAACTCGGTGTTTACCACCTTTACTTTCGACGAATATCGACAACTTAAGCAATTACCCGCACCCGAAGAAATCCTTAACGCGATTATTCCAGACTCGCGAGTAACAGCAACGATGCCGATTCCGTTAACCCTTGAAGAGGCGTTAGCTAATCCAGAGAAAGCAGAATCATATCTTTCAATTAAATTAAGAGAATAAAATCGTGGCAGCAGAAAGCAATCTGATATTAAATATACTCGGATGTGGCTCAGCCACACCTTCACGTCGACATCTGCCTGCATGTCAAGTGATAGAGCATAACCGCGAACTGATGATGATTGACTGCGGAGAAGGAGCTCAACGAAGCATGATGATGCAAGGGCTCAACTTTACCCGCCTGCGCCACATCTTCATCTCACATCTCCACGGCGACCATTGTCTCGGCTTGCCCGGATTGCTGTCCACCCTATCTCTCCATCAAAAAGGGGGAACTATCACAATCCACACCTTTGCCGAAGGAGCTGAAATCTTTCAACAGATTCTCGACTTTTTCTGCCGGGAGCGCTCGTTTGACTTGCAGTTCAACATCATCGACCCGACAAAACAACAAGTCATTCTCGACACCAAAAATTTGACCGTCGAAAGTTTCCCCCTACGCCATCGAGTGCCTACTGTTGGATTTCTGTTTCGTGAAAAGCCGAAACCGCGCCATATCATTGCCGACGCTGTAAAATTTTTCAATGTGCCTGTCTCACAAATGAAAGCGATAAAAGATGGCGAAGACTTCGTTACCCCTGACGGGCAAGTAATCGTCAACTCGCGACTCACTCGCGATGCCGACCCATCTGTCAGCTATGCATATTGCTCAGACACTATGTTTGACCGCTCGCTCGCCGATATCGTCAAAGGTGTAGACCTCCTCTATCATGAAGCCACCTACGCCGATGATGCCACAATCAAAGCGAAAGAGCGTTTCCACTCAACCGCCTCGCAAGCCGCCAAGATTGCAAAAGCAGCTAATGTCGGCAGTTTGGTTCTCGGCCATTATTCTAAGGCATACAAAGATGAGAGTCAACACCTTACCGAGGCAAAAGCAATATTCCCGAATACAATCCTCGCCAACGAGGGTCTAAAAATAGGAATCGCCCGACCAGTCATTCTAAAATAGCTTTACAGGATAATTATGACGGACCGCAAACACTTAAAATCAGCCGGATTATTTCTTATTATCCCACTCATGCTACTATTCTGCGGATTAAGCATGAAGGGAGAAACTCCTGTATCTAATTTCAGCTTTACGACCCGAGAGGGAAAGGCTACGACCCTCTATCATGAGCTCGCAGATTTACAGCCTCAAACTCAGATATGGCTATTACTCTTCGACCCCGACTGCGATGAGTGTCGCCAATTAAAAGAAAAATTGAAAAATGACCCGAGTCTAAACAAAGGGCTCAAAAACCAAACTATCAAACTCTTCGCTATATTCCCATCATACGGCATTCCGGAAGCTAACGATCCCGACTATATATCTTTCCTAAACCAATGTAAAGAGCTACCTGCCGAATGGGTCGTTGGAATTGATATGGGATCGATAATTGAGACCGACGCCGTTAGCTGGGAAACACTACCGAAACTACTCAAATTCCAAGTCAAAGAAGCCTATTATTGTGAGCCTCGCTGACTTTTATTACCGCAAATCTTCCCGAACAAAAGGGATATCGATATGACTACAGACCGAAATCTGAATTTCTTTATTTCTGCGGGTGAAGCATCCGGAGATCTCCATGGCGCAGACCTCGTTGCCCAACTGCGACAACAAGCGCCGAATTCGACAATTTCCTTCTTCGGAGGCGATATGATGGCTCATGAAGCGGGCCATGCGCCGTTAGTTCATTATCGCGACATGGCATACATGGGATTTGCCGAAGTGTTGCGCCACCTGCCGACTATCGCTAAAATTTTGAATAGAGGGAAAGAGACGATAACCGTTCAACACCCCGACGCCCTTATTCTTATCGATTACCCCTCTTTCAATCTTAAGTTGGCAAAACACGCCAAGTCGCTCGGTATTCCGGTCTTCTACTATATCTCACCGAAAGTTTGGGCATGGAAAGAGTGGCGCGTTAAAGATATGAAGCGCTACTGCGACAGAATCCTCTCAATACTTCCCTTCGAAATCGACTATTTCAAAAAGAAAGGTCTCGACGTTGAATATGTCGGCAACCCCTCTGTCGCAGAAGTTGAAAAGAAAAAATCAGCTATGCCAAGCCGAGGCGAATTCAACCTTCGTCACGGACTAGACCCTAACCGACCGCTACTCGCCCTAATTCCCGGTAGCCGAAAGGGAGAAATCAAAGGCAACCTGCCAATTATGGTTGAAGCCGCATTAAAATACCCATCACTTCAACCGGTTGTAGCCGCCGCCCCGGCTGTCCCCTTGGAATTCTATCGTTCACTTGATATTCCGAAATTGGCCCACATGCCTATCATTTCCGGAGCAACATTTGAATTAATGGCGTTATCAACAGCCGCGCTCGTCACCTCCGGCACAGCCACTTTGGAGTGCGCTCTTCTCAACACCCCCCAAGTTGTTTGCTATCGTTCGTCCGGCTCTAAACTCTTCTATAATATCATGAGCCACGTCTTGAAATGCCCTCACGTCACTCTTCCGAATCTAATCGCTAACGGGCTCGACGGCAAACGCTATGCCAATGAGATTGTGCCCGAATTGCTCTTACACCATTGCAATCCCGACGAATTAGCATCTTCGTTAGACAAAATCTTACCCGGCAACCCGGGGCGCGAAAAGATGCTCGAAGGCTACAAACGTATGAGCCAAAAGCTGACTCTTTCCGACGCGCCTGCCCAAGCCGCAACGGCTATTATCGAAGCTATCCTAAAATAGCAGTTCCAACAACGCAGTTTGCCATCTTTTTGCTCCAATTTTTAGAGTTATCGGGCATTTCGAGCATTTTTCGTGGCAAAATGCCAGAAAATAAGAATATTTTGGCTAAATTTGTGGCAAAATAACAATCGCTAATAATCACAATTTGATATTAGCATATCGTCAATATCATACATACTATGGATAAATTATCATCCATCGACAGCCTCGATAGACAAATTCTGGCTATCGTTATGCACAACGCTCGCATTCCCTCGAAAGATATAGCAATCGAATGTGGCGTCTCGAGAGCAGCAATCCACCAAAGAATCCAACGTTTGATCGAGCTCGGTATTATTACCGGCTCAGGATATACCGTAAACCCGAAATTACTCGGATATTCAACTTGCACATATATCGGCGTTAATCTCGAACGCGGAGCTATGTATAAAGATGTCGTACCCGAGCTCGAAAAGATTCCCGAAGTGATTGAATGTCACTACACAACCGGCCCTTACACGATGCTTATTAAGCTTTTCGTTAGAGATAATGAGCACTTAATGGAGCTTCTGAATAAAAAAATTCAGATGATTCATGGCGTAACCGGCACAGAGACTTTAATTTCTCTCGACAACTCTATCTACCGCACAATCCCCTTGCAAGAGGAATAACTCTGTATCTCAGACAGCAATATTTCCGTAATAACTAATTCTCCATCTGTCTATTTCTATGATTATCGGCTTCGACGGAAAACGCGCCATCGAGAACAACACCGGACTGGGAAATTACTCACGTCTTCTGGCTGAAGTTCTCGCCGACAAATATCCTGACAATACATATCTGCTATATGCCCCAAGGCTAAAGCAGAACGCTCGGTTATTGCGTCTGATGGAACATCGCAATGTCGATATCGTCACTCCCGACTCTTTCTTCGGGAAGCATTTCGGCAGCGTGTGGCGCTCAAAAGGAATTACAACCGCTCTAAACCGCGACAAAGTCGACCTCTACCACGGCCTATCCGGCGAGCTTCCGTTTAATATCGGAAATTTCAGCGGGCCTACGGTATTAACTATCCACGATGTAATTTTCCGCCGCTTCCCGGAATGTTACAAGGCGTTTGACCGAAAAATCTACGACTACAAATTCGGGAAATCGGCATTGAAAGCAACCCGTGTTATCGCTATTTCTGAGCAGACAAAGCGCGATGTAATGGAATTCTACGGTGTCACGGAAGAGAAAATCGACATTGTTTATCAAGGGTGCCACGCCCAATTCCATCGAATCCCGACTCAAGAAGAAATTGCTGCTGTCAAGAAAAAATATGAGCTCGATAAACCATATATTATCTCTGTTGGCACTGTCGAGACTCGCAAGAACCAAGCATTAGCGATAAGGGGGTTACGCGGATTGCCACAAGAGTTTCAACTCGTCATTGTCGGACGCCGCACCGACTACGCTAAAACGCTTGACGAGTATATCGCCTCAAACTCGCTCAGATCTCGAGTCAAATTTATCGAACACGCTGCGTTTGCCGACCTACCGGCGCTTTACGCCGGAGCGTTCTGCTCATCATACACATCTCGCTACGAGGGCTTCGGCATTCCCGTCATCGAAAGCCTGAGCGTAGCGACCCCGGTCGTTGTTGCAACCGGCTCGTGTCTCGAAGAAGCTGCCGGACCGTCAATCCCGGCTGTTGCGCCCGATGACGTCGAGGAATGGATTAATACTCTGACCGAGATGATAAACTATCCCGACTATCGCGCCAAAATCGCCAAAGAGGGAGCTGAATATGTCAAACGTTTCAACGACGACAATATGGCGGAGGCTACGATGGCGTCATATCTCAAAGCTATTAACGAATACAATCATACGAAATGAACACGGATGTGAAGAAAAAAAGGCTGTTAGTAGTGGGCGCCGGCGGATTCATCGGCGGCTTTATTTGCCAAGAGGGCATTGCCCGCGGCTTTGAAGTAACGGCTGCCGTAAGAGAAACAACTTCGCGACGCTATTTAACCGACTCAGCCCTCAACTTCTTGACCCTCGACTACGACAATCCCGAGCAAATCGAAAAAGCCGTGGCCGACGCCGAACCGTGGGATTATATTATCTATAATCTCGGGGCTACGAAAGCAGCAACGTTTCCCGAGTTCAACCTCATTAATTTCGAATATTTGCGTCGCTTCGTTGAAGCGCTGAAAAAGACCGATAGAGTGCCCGAACGTTTTCTCTATATGAGTTCACTTTCAGCCCTCGGCCTAGGCGACGAAGTGGGCTACACCCCCCTTAGCGCGACAACCGTTCCAAATCCGAACACTCGCTACGGGCTTTCGAAAATTAAAGCTGAAAACTACCTCGAATTTCAGAGCGAAATACCATATATTATTTTCCGCCCGACCGGTGTGTATGGCCCTCACGAGAAAGATTATCTAATGATGGTCAAGTCTATCGACTCTCACTTCGATTTCGGTGTTGGATATAAAAAGCAGATGTTGACTTTCATTTATGTCGACGACTTGGTTGGGGCTATGTTTGACGCGCTTGCGGCAGGCGTGGTAAAAAAGAAATATATCATTTCGGAAGAGCGCTCTTATACCCAAAACGAGTTCCGTCGCATAGTTGCCGATGAACTCAGCAAGAAATGGGTTATACCCGTCAGACTCCCTCTATGGATGGCTTGGATCGCCTGTTACGTATCAGAAAAAATCGGTCACTTCACCGCGAAACCGGCAACCCTCAACCGCGACAAATTCAAGATACTTAAGCAACGCAACTGGAACGCCGACGTGTCTGACGCTCAGCGAGATTTCGGATTCAAAACTCGCTTCTCTCTGCGCGACGGCATCCGCGAAACCGTCAGAGCATATCGTGGAGAAACAAAATAATTAACGAATGGAAGAGCTCAACACTCCTAGCCACACTACCCCTTGGTGGATGGCGCTAATAATCATCCTATGCGCCATCCCCGGAGTTGCATCTCCATTTGCCGGAGAGCTACTCAACTGCGGAAATTTGAGCATCGACGGGCTGACTTGGTTCTACCCTATTTATTCGCTCGTATCTGCCCTACTCGCGTGGCAATGCTACAATCGTCGTCAGCTATTCTGTTGGGTAATTTTGATACTACTCCTCATCAGCCACATCTGCTACTTCCATCTCGCAACCACACTCTTCGCCCCTGCCTCTCTAAGATAATTAACTTTCATAAATTTAGACGATTATGAAAAAGAAATTGGTAATATCAACCGGCGCCGGCATGAGCGCAGAAAGTGGCATCTCCACATTTCGCGACTCGGGCGGATTATGGGAACAATATGATGTAATGGAAGTTGCATCGGCAGACGGATTCCGACGAAATCCCGCCCTCATACATCAATTCTATAATGATCGCCGCAAGCAATTGCTGACCGCTCAGCCTAATGACGGACATCTCGGCTTGGTTGACCTTGAGAATGATTTCGACGTTAACATTATTACTCAGAATGTCGATAACTTACACGAAAAAGCGGGGTCAAGCAACATTCTTCACCTCCATGGCGAGCTCATGAAAGCGAGAGCTCTAGATGACGAATCAATAGTCTTTGAACTTAAGCCCTCAGACCCCTATTTCGAAACAACTCCCGAAACTATAATAGAGGGGCATCACGTACGTCCGCATATCGTATTTTTCCAAGAAGCGGTTTCCAACATCGAACCGGCTATCGAGCTAGTTGAACAAGCCGATATTTTTGTTGTAATCGGCACTTCACTCAACGTCTATCCGGCGGCAGGTTTGCTTAACTATGTTCGTCGTGGTGTGCCGGTTTATTACATTGATCCGAATCCCGCGGCAGTGCCACAAGGCGTAACTGTTATTCCCCTGCCTGCAAGCCAAGGAGTTGCGCGTCTTGCGTCAATGCTTCGCGCCCAAACAAACTAATAAAACTACGGTTAACATTGCCATAAATCTCTCTTCTCTCTCATTTTTTGACACGAGAGGGATTTGCGGCGATAAAGGCTTTCCATGATTTTGGAGAAGAGCCTGCAGCTGTCGGCTTTGATGTCTCATAAAAATGGCATAACGCGGCGGCGAGGGCATCTGTTGCATCAAGTTCCGGAAGCAACTGCTCTCGGGGTATAGATAAGATACGACGCAACATCTCTTGCACTTGCTCTTTCGACGCGCCACCGTTACCGGTTATCGCCATCTTGATTTTGCGTGGTTCATATTCAGTAATAGGAATATCTCTAACAAGAGCGGCTGCCATTGCTACTCCTTGAGCACGGCCGAGTTTCAGCATCGACTGCACATTCTTTCCAAAGAAAGGAGCTTCAATCGCCATTTCGTCAGGTAAGAATTGCTCAACCAAACCTAAAACTCTTTCATGAATCCGGCGCAAACGATGGTAATGGTCGTCAAATTTCGAGAGTTTAATAACCCCCATAGCGATAAGCCTCGGCGTCTTTTTCGAGACCCCGAGTATGCCATACCCCATCACATTTGTTCCCGGGTCGATGCCGATTATTATTCGTTCGTCGGCGCGACCGAGCGTGGCGCCGGATACTCCTATTTCATCTTGTGATGTCATTCAAGCACCTCCATATATGTTGTAAATGACAAAACTTGATTGCTGAATTTAATGCGAAGTTTCTCTTGAAGCGCCACAGCGGTTTCATCATGCCAACGGGTCGCCGCCTCAATATCATTACATTTTGTTTGGATAGCAACCGACGTTGCGCCCGGCTCAACCTGGGCAAGCACCTTTGCCATCGTTGGAGTCTCAAATAAATCCGCATCATTAAGTGCAGGTATATAAATCAGTCTCGCCCAATCGAGGAAAGACTCCATCAAATGATCTGCGACAACGAAAGTAGTGTTTAGTATTGTCATCTGTTATTCTTCGGTTTGAGATAGCAACTTATTTTCAAGCTTACGGCGGCGCAAGAATCTGCCGATAAAGCTAAAATGGCGAAGGATTGTAGAAACAACCCCATAATAGTGACACATTATTTTGAAGCGCTCGATGAGCGATGCTCGCCGATTGCGAGTAGTCATTCCCTCCATCAGATAATCGACTAATACCTCATCGACATAGCAGTTGTAACGCGAATGTTGCAACACTCTAATACACCATTCGTAATCAGCCGAAAAGCGATATTTTAAATCGAAATGCTCGGTAATACGGCGCAATGCGACAAACGACTGATGGCAGACCAACATTCCCTGCTTAAAACTATCATAGGTTAGTTCGACTGGCGCTTCGAGATGACGTCCGGCAATGCGGCGGCGCGAAGAGTCGACCAAATCAGTCTGACCATAGACAACTCCGGGAAAATCGTTATCCATAATCTTATCGGCGATAATACTCAATGTTTCACGACTATGAAATGTATCACCGGCATTCAAGAATATGACATAATCTCCCTTTGCCATATCGAGTCCTTTATTCATCGCATCATATAATCCGCGATCGGGCGACGAAACGAGCGTTTGCGAACTCGGAGCATCAAGACGCGCAATCGCCAAAGTATTATCTTTAGACGCCCCGTCGATAATCAGATGCTCATAGCTGTCAAAGGTCTGTTGGCGAACGCTTTTCAACGTTGGCGTTAACTCTTTTTCGGCATTATACGTCACCGTAATTACGGAAAACAGCGGTCCGTCGGTCTTATCGTAGTCTGTCTCTTTCATTTTCGATTTCTTCTCAATTAGATCAACGATATCGAATAATCGCTTTTGTAGCGGTCACCTCTAACTGCGCTTGGCGATTTAATAATAGCGGCTCGTTTTGATCAATATGTCCGACAGCGACATCCATAGCAACCGGGATATTAGGAGAACTCTCTAAGAATGAGTCAATCATCGAATAGACGTCAACATGGTCGCGCGTGGGAGCTCGATATTCCGTAAATTGTCCGACAATTAATCCGGAAAGCTTGCTGAAGATGCCGGCGAGTCGTAGCTGCCACAAGATTCGCTCTACCTTATAAATTGGTTCTGCAATATCTTCGATAAGAAGTATTGAGCCGGGCTCAATCTGATTGTATTGAGTGCCGATAAGTCCGCCCAACACAGCTAAGTTTCCTCCGACTATTCTGCCGGAGCAACACCCCTGATGGTTACGTTTCCCGGCAACAGAGCCGGAAAATCCGGTTGACAACGTCACCTCATCAGTTTCGCCTCTGAGCATAGATAACAACTTGAGATTTAGCGAATCATTGGGTCCTCCAAGCGTTAAATGTTTGGTCATAGAAGCATGTATTGACTGCCAACCATACTTTCCCCATAAGGCATGTAACGCCGAAACATCACTAAACCCTACAATCCATTTCTCAGCTACCTCTCGCATCGCTATCAGTCGGTCGAGGTCGCGCAAGAGGTGAACACATCCGTATCCTCCACGACTACAAATGATCGCTTTGATATCGGGGTCAAGCATTGCAGTTCTGAAGTCGGATAGGCGCTCTTCAACTGTTCCGCTGAACGAGCCTGACTCGCCCAATGCATGAGGCATCACCTCCGGAACGAATCCCCATTCGCGAAGTGTCGCAACAGCCCCGTCAATATAGCGAGGGTCTATGATGGATGCGGGCGATAGTATTGCTACCTTATCGCCCGGTCTGAGTTTCACCATCTGATTCTATGGTCTTTATAATTCAACAGAGCCGATAATATTGTATCTACAATTCAACCGGTTGTTTAGTTTACCTTTACCGGAATTCCGGTCTGCTCTTCGATATATTTTCCAATAGAGCGTAATTCCTCAGCCTCGATTTTCTCCAATGAGCGAGCAGGCGTCTGGCGGTCTATTGAGTATAGCATTATCTGACGAGGAGCAATCTCGATATATGCCTTAATGAGAGCAGAAACCTCTTCTTCTGTCGTATTGTCGATTCTCACACCTTCCCACTCTCCACGCAACATCATCGTCTGAATAATGCCCTGACCTGAGAATTGGCGTAACGCATCTATCACCTTTTCAGCGGTAAATCCGGGGGAATTCGGTCGGTCGAGCGTCTTTATCGTTGAGTTTATCGCCGAATCGAGTTTTAAGATGTTGTTGTCGACTTTCTGTAGGGCGGAGACAATAGAACGATCGAAAATGCGAGTTGAGTTTGACAACACGCTGACTTTCGCATCGGGATAATAGCGGTCGCGCAAGGCGAGAACGTCATCAACGATAACGTCGAAGTCGGGATGCAAGGTCGGCTCGCCATTGCCCGAGAAGGTGATAACATCGAGGCTATCGCCATGCTCTTTCATCTCGGAGAGTTTCGCTTCAAGCAACTGAGCAACAGACTCGCGCGAAGAAAAACCGGTTGTACCGACTCCTTGTGAGTTAAACCCGGCTTCGCAATATAGACAATCGAAAGAACATATTTTCCCGTCGTCGGGGGTCAGGTTGACACCCAACGATGTCCCCAAACGACGGGAATGAATAGGTCCGAATATTGTCTCGTGAAACAATACGGTTTGCATCAAACGGTCAAGATTTCCTTCTCTTTTGCGGCGAAGAGGTCGTCGATTTTTTTGAGATATTTATCGTGGAGTTTCTGAGCAGATGTTTCTGCATCTTTCTCAACATCTTCAGGCATACCTTGCTTTACAGCTTTCTTCAAGCCTTCGATTGCATCGCGACGGGCGTTGCGAACCGAAACTTTAGCTGTTTCTGCCTCAGCCTTTGATTGTTTAACGAGCTGTTTACGTCGTTCCTCGGTCAACGGGGGAATAGAGAGGCGAATAACCTCACCATTATTTTCGGGGGTAATACCGAGCTCGGAGTTGATAATTGCTTTTTCAATCTCCTTAAACATTGATTTCTCCCAAGGAGTGATCGCGATTGTTCGCGCATCAGGCACTGAGATATTTGCTACGTTAGAAATCGGGGCTGCAGAACCGTAATAGTCAACTCTGATTCCTTCAAGGATTTTGGGATTGGCCTTTCCGGCACGGATACGTGCGAGGGTTTCATCGAGATAGATTACAGCCATTTCCATTTTCTCCTCTGCGGGATCGAGGTAGGTCTTTGGGTCAGTCATGGGGTATATTGCGTTTAAATTTATTTTCGAGAATAATTATTTATAGGAATGAAAACAGAGAGGGGGGCGGGGGGGGGAGAGAGAGAGATAGATGATAGAGAAGACAGAGAGCGAATAGAGAATAGGGGGATTAGTAGACGAGTGTACCAATAGGTTCGCCTGACAAGACTTTGGCGAGGTTGCCAACAGTATCCATATCAAATACGATAATCGGCAGGTGGTTTTCTTTGCAAAGGGCTGTTGCTGTCAAGTCCATCACTTTAAGACCTCGGGTATAGACCTCGTCATAGGTAATTTCTGAGAACTTGGTCGCTGTCGGATCTTTTTCGGGGTCGGCTGTGTAGATACCGTCTACGCGTGTTCCTTTCAGCATGACATCCGCTTCAACCTCTACTCCGCGCAATGCCGCTCCGGTATCGGTTGTGAAGAATGGATTTCCCGTTCCGCCGGAAAGAATCGCAACTTGACCTTGCTCCATAGCTTCGATTGCGCGCCACTTGCTATAATGCTCACCTATGGGGTGCATTGCAATTGCGGTAAAGACTTTCGCTTTCTGACCGAGAGCCTCCAACGCAGAGCTCAACGCGAGGGAGTTGATGACTGTCGCCAACATGCCCATTTGATCGCCTTTTACGCGGTCAAAACCTTTCGCAGCGCCTTGCATTCCGCGGAAGATATTTCCTCCGCCTATGACAATTGCAACTTGCACTCCGGTTTCAACGACTGCTTTGATTTGATTGGCATATTCATCGAGACGCTTAGGGTCAATTCCATAGTGTTGCTCACCCATCAGCGATTCTCCGCTGAGTTTCAACAATACTCTCTTATACTTTGCTCGCATATAGTTTTCGTTTTGATTGGGGCTTTTGGCTCCCATCCTTTTAATTTCACAAATTTACACCAAATATTTCAATTCCCAAAACATCAAAGTTAGAATCTTTCTTACGCATCTTTTACCTCTTCTTTACTGCGCTCATTAAACTACTTATTTTGTATTTTTTAATTTACTCTTATATTTCAGCCAACATGTATTTAAGTATTTTTTGATATTTTTGTTAATCGCGTTACGGATTTTGCTGTAACTTTGCACTCTGAATGAGGCCGCTACGGAAGGTTTCCGCTGCGCCCTTGAAACTATTAGATTAAAATGGACGAAAAAAAATTAGACCGCATCAGCTACGCGCTGGGCTTAAGCATGGGTAACAACTTCCGTGCTTCCGGCATCCACGAACTCAATGTAGGAGACTTCGCCGACGGCGTTGCTGCCGTTTTCGACGGTGCTCAGCCCAAAATGACATATGACGAAGCTAAAGCCGAAATCCAAGCTTTCTTCACCGCAATGGAAGCTGAACAAAAGGCTCAAGCTGCCAAAATCGGCGAAGCTAACGAAGCCGAAGGAAAGGCTTTCTTGGAACAAAACGGCAAGCGCCCCGAAGTTAAAACTACTGCTTCCGGTCTCCAATACGAAGTTCTCGTTGAGGGCAACGGACAATCTCCCGCTGCAGAAGACCAAGTAGAAGTTCACTACACCGGTACTCTTCTCGACGGCACTAAATTTGACTCTTCTGTAGACCGCGGTGTGCCCGCAACTTTCGGCGTCACTCAAGTTATCCCCGGTTGGGTTGAGGCTCTCCAGTTGATGAAAGAAGGCGACAAATGGCGTCTCTTCATCCCCTCTCAGCTCGCTTACGGCCCCAACGGCACCCCCGGCGGCCCCATCGGCCCGAACCAAACCTTGCTGTTCGACGTTGAACTTATCAAAGTCTACAAGAAATAATTCCGCAAACGGTTTCCCAATGAGAACTCTCGGAAAGCATCTGATATCTTTGACGCTTCTCGCTTCGCTTTGTGGCGCACAAGGAGTGTCGGCTCAGGGCAGAAACAGGGAGACATCTAAGCCTGCTATCGAGTTTTCAGCAGCGGAGTCTGACACCATCAACCGAGCTTACGCAACGGTGATGGCGACATACCTTGCGCCTTATCTTAAGGAAAGTTTCCCTAACGACACGAGCGCCGTTAAAGGGTTCATCGACGGCATGCGCCACGCGTTTGAAATCCGCAATGAAGATAGCCCATACTTTGCCGGCGTCAGAAGTGCAATGGCTAATTTCGACCGCTTCGACGCGATGGCTGAAATGGGATTCCCTTTCACTCCCGAAAGCTATCTTGACGCCCTTGAAGCCGCGTTTGAGGGGCGCACTTTCGGCATGAGTCAAGACTCTGCCGATAAATATCTCCATGCGGTAATGGAACGAATGTATCCCGCACCGCAAGCCCCCTCAGACGAATCTCAGCAAGCGTTTCTCGACGCCAATAAAGCTCGCGAAGGTGTTGTCGAAACTGCGTCAGGGCTACTCTTTGAGGTTATAACCGAAGGCGAGGGCGCCACTCCCGGCTTAAACGACATCGCTCGAGTAACTTACAAAGGTGCTTTAGCTGACGGCTCAGTTTTCGACTCAACCGAAGAACCAATCGACCTGCCGGTTAGTGGCGTTGTCAAAGGTTTCTCTGAAGGATTACAGATGATGAAACTCGGAGGCACATATCGACTGTTTATCCCCGCAAATCTCGGCTACGGAGCAAACGGTGCGGGCGGAGTTATCCCCCCCGGGGCTGCGCTTGACTTCACCGTCACATTGCTCGATATCGTTACAGCAAATGGGAAAATAACCAACGAATCTAATTAACAAAAAAAATAAAAAAACATCAAGATGAGAAAATTTATTCTTTCTCTCGGAGTTGCCGCCCTCACCGTCGGTGCTCTCACCTCTTGCGGCGATAAAGCTGCAGCTACCTCAAGCGAAGCGAAGGCATTTGCCGACACCATCGCTACATCTCTCGGCGAATTTGCTGCTGCCCAGCAGCACTCTTCTTTCGAGCGCATGAAAATGAATATGTCTCCCGAAGAAGTTGCCAAGTTCAAAAAATCAGACTTCCTCGCAGGTTTGCGCGAAGTGCTCAACGCCGACACCGCTCGCATGGGCTACTTCCAAGGCATCCAGACCGGTCTTCAGCTCCTCCAGCCGATTATCGGCATCTCTCAACAATATGGTTTCCCCGTTGATCCCGAAATTGTTTACAACGCATTCAAATCTGTTTACGAAAAAGACTCTTTGGCTTCAACAGACACCTACTTCGCTGCTTATCAAGCTGCCTTCCAGCAACTTCAGACTCGTGCTAAAGAAATCGAGCACAAGCGTATCGCTGAATCTCAAGAAAACAAAGACAACATCGAAGCCGGCGCTGCTTACGCTGAAAAGGCAGTAACTGAAGACGGCTACACCAAAGCTGAAAGCGGTATTATTTACAAAATCGCCAACCCCGGTACAGGCGACAAGGTAAAAGCTACCGACAAAGTTACTATCAACTACAAGGGTTCTAAAGTAGACGGTTCGGTTTTCGATGAAACAAAAGAAAAGCCCTACACCGCATCTGCAACAGCCTTCATTCCCGGCTTCAACGAAGCTCTTACCCTTCTCGCTAAGGGCGGCAAGTTGACCGTTATCATCCCCGGTGAACTCGGCTACGGACTTGAAGGAGCAGGCAGCCTCATCGGTCCCAACGAAACCCTCGTATTCGATATCGAAGTTGTTGACATCGAATCACCCAAAATCGAAGCTAAAAAGAAATAATTCGTAATTACTTCCGTAATAATTTCCTCAGCGCGACAGCCAAATCCGAGGCAAACCAACGCTGAGTATTACACCAAAACGGCGATGTATCGAAATCGACACATCGCCGTTTTAGTTATAGCCTAAAAAATATTCTCGCAATAAAAAAGCGATTTCTGAATCGTAACTCAGAAATCGCGTAAATAGTGGAGTACAGCGGACTCGAACCGCTCACCTCGACACTGCCAGTGTCGCGCTCTAGCCAGATGAGCTAGTACCCCTTCATTGCGTTGCAAAGGTAAAATGTTTTTTTCATTCTACAAAATTTTCGCCTGTTTTTCTTTCATTATAGATGCCTCACATGCTAATCATTAAATAAGCCATAGTTACCATAGATTAAAAAAGCATTCATACCTTTGTAGACAAATTTTTCATATCATTTGTAATAATTTAAAATCATACAACGCCCGCCGTTTACCTGCGAAGAATAACCCCGACGGGCTTATTTTATTGAGTATTCATAATTTTTACGAAACCCCAGACTCGGTTATAACCATTTTTATTGGGATTTTTGGGGGTAATTTATTAACTTTGCGGTAATTTTGGAATCTTTTTAGACTTTCTACGATGAATATTCTCGAATTGAGCGAACAAGAAATTGTACGACGCGGGTCTCTCGATCAGATGCGTGCAATGGGTATTGACCCCTATCCCGCAGCTGAGTTTCCCGTCAACGCCCATACAGACGAAATAAAAGCGAATTTCCGCGACCCGGAAACCGACGCCGAAGGTAATCAGATTAGTGCTCCTCGCGAAGTTGTGGTTGCCGGACGTGTGATGGGTCGCCGTATCATGGGTAAAGCTTCGTTCATGGAGCTTCAGGATGCCAATGGCCGCATCCAAGTATATATCAACCGTGACGAAATTTGCCCGGGCGAAGACAAGGAACTTTACAACACCGTGTTTAAAAAGCTTCTCGACATCGGCGACTTTGTCGGTGTAGAAGGTTTTGTTTTCCGCACTCAAACGGGTGAAATTTCTATCCACGCTCGCAACTTAACCGTATTGAGCAAGTCGTTACGCCCCCTGCCTATCGTTAAGGTGAAAGACGGCGTAACCTACGATGCTTTCGATGACCCCGAGTTGCGCTACCGCCGTCGTTATGTCGACTTGGTTGTTAACGATGGTGTAAAAGAGATTTTCATCAAGCGCACGAAAGTTTTCAACTCAATGCGCAACTATTTCAACGAGCATGGATATATGGAGGTTGAGACTCCGATTCTCCAATCAATTCCCGGCGGAGCATCGGCTCGTCCGTTTATCACCCACCATAATGCTCTTGATATTCCCCTCTACATGCGTATCGCTGACGAGCTCTATTTGAAGCGTCTGATTGTCGGCGGTTTCGAGGGCGTTTATGAGTTCTCAAAGAACTTCCGCAATGAGGGTATGGACCGCACTCATAATCCGGAGTTTACTTGTATGGAAATTTATGTTTCATACAAAGATTACAACTGGATGATGGACTTCACCGAGAAGATGCTCGAACGTATCTGCTTCGAAGTCAACGGCACTGATACCGTCAAAGTTGGCGACAACGAAATCTGCTTCAAAGCTCCCTTCCCTCGCGTATCTATGCGCGACGCTATCCTTGAGCACACCGGCTACGACATCAACGGCAAGTCTGAAGAAGAATTGCGCGACGCCGCAAAGAGCATGGGCATCGACGTTGACGAAACAATGGGCAAGGGCAAACTCATCGACGAAATCTTCGGTGAGAAATGCGAAGCCACATATATCCAACCGACATTCATCATCGACTATCCTATCGAGATGTCGCCTCTGACAAAACGTCACCGCGAGAATCCCGAGCTAACAGAGCGTTTCGAGTTGATGGTCAACGGAAAAGAGTTGGCAAACGCATATTCAGAGCTTAACGACCCAATCGACCAATATGAACGCTTCGTTGAACAAATGAAGCTCTCGGAAAAGGGCGACGACGAAGCGATGATTATCGACCACGACTTTATTCGCGCTCTCGAATATGGTATGCCCCCGACATCCGGTATGGGTATCGGCATGGACCGCTTGGTTATGCTCATGACCGGCCAGACTACAATTCAAGAAGTATTATTGTTCCCCCAGATGCGCCCCGAAAAAGTTGCTCGTCGCGACAAAGAGGAAGCCTTCACCGCAATCGGCGTTCCCGCCGAATGGGTTGCCCCCATTCAGAAAGCCGGATGCCTAACCGTTGAATCGCTCGCATCTGCCGTCCCCGGGAAGCTCCAACAAGAGTTGCTTGGAATCAACAAGAAATACAAACTCCAGTTGAAGAATCCTCAGCCCGACGAAATTAAGGCATGGGTAGCAGCCGCCCTCGAGCTATACCCCGCCAAAAACGAAGAATAGTAATCCTAAATCCGGAAGCTATGTCATCCAACGATTTCCCCGGACGGATTGCCGTCATGGGGGGAGGCAGCTGGGCCACAGCTCTGGCCAAACTGCTACTCAAGAACTGCGAATCTATATTATGGTATATGCGGCGCGACGACCGCATAGAAGAGTTTATGCGCTTTGGCCACAATCCGGCTTATCTGACAGATGTCGCTTTCGACACCAAACGCATCGAGTTCTCGTCAGACATTAACTATATCGCGACAAAAGCAGACACGCTATTATTAGTGATGCCGTCGCCTTATTTCAAGAGCCATCTTGCAAAAATTGATGTCGACCTCAGCGATAAAAACATTGTCTCTGCTGTTAAAGGCATCGTGCCCGACGAGAACCTTTTGGTAACCGACTACATGATTGAGAAATTCGGTGTAAAACGCGACCGCACACTCGTTGTTTCCGGTCCGTGTCACGCCGAAGAAGTCGCCCTTGAGCGTCCCTCTTATCTAACCGTCGGCTGTGAAGACATCATCAGAGCAGAGAAGTTCGGCAATTGTCTCTGCGGCCCCGGAGCGCGCAACTGCCACGCAATTCTGTCAACTGACGTCGACGGCATCGAATATGCCGGCGTAATGAAAAACATCTACGCTATCGCTGCCGGCATCATTCACGGCATGAAGCGCGGCGACAATTTCCTCGCCATGCTAGTATCAAACGCCGTCAGAGAGTTGGAAGAATTCCTCAACGCCGCCAATCCGCGTCAACGCCAAATTTGCGACTCTGTATATCTTGGCGACCTGCTTGTCACCTCATACTCTCGCTTCTCGCGCAACCACAACTTCGGTTCGATGATCGGCAAAGGCTACTCGGTTAATGCCGCACGAATGGAGATGGAGCAAACCGCGGAAGGATACTACGGCGCTAAGTGTATCCACGAGATTAACGAGAAATATAAGGTAAACATGCCGATAGCAGAAGCTGTCTACGACATCCTCTACCGTCGCATTCAACCCGAATACGCAATATCTCGCATCGCTGACCGACTGACATGATCAGGATGCAAGGCATACACAAGAGTTTCGACCGCCTGGAAGTCCTCCGGGGGGTCGACCTCGAAGTGTGTCAAGGCGAGCTGCTCTCTATCGTCGGGGCTAGCGGCGCCGGAAAAACAACCCTCTTGCAAATTCTTGGCACCCTCGACCGCCCCGATTCAGGTATCGTTGAGTATAACGGCACTAACGTTTTCAATCTAAATTCAAAACAACTCGCTCAATTCCGAAATAAAAACATCGGCTTCGTTTTTCAGTTTCATCAACTCCTGCCAGAGTTTACGATGCTTGAAAATGTAGCCATGCCCGCTTTGATTGGAGGAGACCGCCGCAACGACGCATTCCGCCGCGCTAACGAACTAATCGACTATCTCGGGCTTACCGACCGCGCCAACCATCGTCCGTCGCAACTCTCAGGTGGCGAGCGCCAACGAGCAGCTGTTGCGCGAGCTCTCATCAACAATCCCGCTGTAATCCTCGCTGACGAGCCCTCCGGCAGTCTCGACTCAACCAACCGCCGCGAACTTTACGACCTAATCTTCCGTCTTCGCGACGAACGCCAACAAACATTCGTCATCGTAACCCACGACGAGGCCCTCGCTGCACGCTCAAATAGGGCAATTCATATCTCCGACGGCAAAATTTCAATCTGATTCATTCGGGCAAAACAGGCAAAAATGAGAAGTTTCATTTATCGACTATTTTCTCTATTATTCCCCTTAACTATCCTACTCTCTGCTTGTAGCGATAAAGGAAGCGACCAGCCCCACCAAGCGACACTCTACGACATCTGTGAAGTGGCGTCGGCAGAAAACAGTCAAAACCCGATACTACACCTTTATCGCCCAAATGCCAACTCCCCAATCATCTTGACCGCCCAACCCGGCATCCTTGGCAACCCCGCTCCCGAAGCGGGCACTGTCATCCTTGCCGCCTACGTTCCTCAAAACGGCAAACCTTACACCGACGACTATATCACAATCCTAAATTGGGCTCCAATAACAAACATCGATATCCAACAAGCAAAAAAGACTGAAGATATTATTGGTTGGGACTCCGATCCGGTTTGGCTTATGTCGGCATGGCGTGCCGGCAATAAAATCTGCATGCGATTACGCTTGGGCTATGAATCAGAACCCCGCAAATTCTCACTCGTAATTGACCCCGAAACTATCAACGACGAAATTCCGACAGCATACCTCTACCATCAGCGCCCTACATCAGCGCCCACTTTCGATCGCCAATATTACATAGCCTTCAACATCGATGCGATTTGGAGTCGTCAAGAGGTCAGCGGGCTACGCATCAACATTGCCAACTCGGCAAATCCGGATCTTACAACCATCCTTTTCAAAAAATAATATTAAAAGTTATATCCCTCGCCAATCTAAATTTGTTGTTTTTGTAAAATCCTCTTAACTTTGTGAATTGAAGCAAGGAATCTGCCGAAAAGCCTATTCCTCCGATATACTGACAACAAATTTGACGATGAAGAACTTTTTATGGGCGATAACGGTTGCTATATCTGTCGGGCTGATTGCGTGTGGCGGAAAATCAACCAACGCCGATAGCGCGACCTCTTCCGGCTCAGCAAAAGAAGGCGTCGCAACTACAGAGAATGCCCTTAATATAACCGCCAACGCTGATTCGCTATACAAATTTGTCGAGACGCAAATCTTATGCGGACCTCGAAATCCCGGGTCGAAGGGTCATGAAAGATGTCGAAAATATCTAGTCGAGTCGCTGAAAGCCTTTGGCGTTGACACCGTTATTATTCAGCAACAACCCGTTACGATTTGGAACGGCGAAAAGCATACCGTATACAATATTTTAGGGCGCATAAACCCGACATCAAAAGACCGAATTCTTTTGCTTGCCCACTACGATACTCGCCCGTGGGCAGACGAAGACCCCGATGAACGATATCGTCAAACCCCTATCGACGGAGCTAACGACGGAGCTTCCGGTGTTGCCGTGTTGCTCGAAACAGCTAGGTGTCTGCAATCCGCCTCACTACAAAAGCTCGGCATAGACTTGTTGATGGTCGACCTTGAAGACTCCGGGCGCTACAACGACAACGATAGTTGGTGTGTCGGCACCCAACAATGGGTTGAAGCGATGCCCTACACTATCGACAACCGCCCAATGTATGGAATTCTCTTCGATATGGTTGGCGGCATAAATGCGCGATTCAACCGCGAACATATATCGCAAAGCTACGCCAAACCTATCGTCGACAAAATCTGGGCATTAGCTAATGCCTCAGGATATGCAGACCGATTCCCCAACACTATCGGCGGCTCAATTGTCGATGACCATCTTTATATCAATCAAGCAGGAATACCCTGTATTGACATCATTGAGAGCGCCAACCCACAGACGGAGAGTTTCAATCCTACGTGGCACACGGTTTCTGACAACCTCGCGGCTATCGACCGCGAGACTATGAGAATTGTGACACAAGTCGTTCTCAATCTTATCGCCCGAGAAGAAAAACAATAGAATTTACTACGATATGACAATCAACGAAAAACAAGACGAAATAATCGACGAACTTTCTGGTCTCGATGACTGGATGGATCGCTATGCCTACATCATCGACCTCGGAAATTCGCTTCCCCCGATTGAAGAAAAACTCAAAACGCCCTCTCGACTCATTGAGGGGTGTCAGAGCCGCGTTTGGCTTGATGCAACCCTTGATGACAATGGGATGGTAAACTTCACAGCTGATTCTGACGCAATTATCGTAAAGGGAATCATCTCAATGCTAATCGATGTTTTGTCGGGCCACTCTCCGCAAGATATACTTGATGCCGACCTATATTTCATCGACCGAATCGGGCTTTCTGAACACCTCTCGCCGACACGATCTAACGGTCTACTCGCCATGATTAAGCAAATTCGTGTCTACGCTTTGGCATTTAAAGAGTTGCAAGAATCACGCAACGCATGAAAAACGAATAAATCTAATAACAAACCAATTTCATAAGACTATGTTTAAGAACCAACCCAAAGGCTTGATTCCTGCGGCCTTAAGTAACATGGGTGAGCGCTTCGGCTTCTATGTAATGATGGCCATTCTGACGCTTTTCCTCATGTCGAAATTCGACCTCGACGGCACCGAGGCTGGTACGCTCTATTCTACCTTCTATTGCGCGATTTATATTCTCGCTCTCGTTGGTGGTGTAATCGCCGACAAAACAAAGAATTACAAAGGCACTATCATTGCCGGCCTTCTCGTCATGTCGCTCGGTTATGCCTTGTTAGCTATCCCATCGCTTATCACAACCAAATGGATCGCCCTCGGCGCATTGTTGGTAATCGCTTTTGGTAACGGTCTCTTTAAGGGCAACCTGCAAGCTGTTGTCGGTCAGCTATACGACAACCCGAAATATAGCGACAAGCGCGACTCCGGTTTCCAGATTTTCTACATGTTTATCAACATCGGCGGCTGTATCGCTCCCTTCATCGCCGTTTGGGTGCGCAACACCTTCGTTAAGTTACAAGGCTATGCCTACAACGCCGACCTGCCCGGGCTCTGTAACTCACTTATTGCCGGTCGAGAAGTAGACACCAACCTGTTCCTCGAATATGCCAACCAAGTATCTGAGACCGAAGTAATAACACTCTCTAATCTTGAGCAATTCGCTCACAGCTATCTTGAAGCATTCAACACCGGTTTCCACTACGCATTCTCCGTAGCAATCTTGGCAATGCTCATTTCACTGACAATCTTCCTCTGCTTCAATAAAGCGCTCCCCACCCCCGGAAAGAAAGTTGCCACCTCGGCAACTAAGAGCGCCGAAGAGAAAGCTGAAATTCGTCAGTCTGCTAAAGAAATCAAACAGCGCATCATGGCGCTTATGGCTGTATTTGGCATCGTAATCTTCTTCTGGTTCTCATTCCACCAAAACGGTCTGACCCTGACAATGTTTGCGAAAGACTATACCAACCTCAGCATTGGTGGCATGGAATTGTCTGCCGAAATTTTCCAATCGGTTAACCCCTTCGTAGTTGTCTTCTTGACCCCCGTCGTAATGTGGTTCTTCTCTCGCCTCGCCGCCAAAGGTAAAGAGCCTTCAACTCCGAAGAAAATCGGTATCGGTATGGCTATCGCTGCCGCCGCATACATCGTAATGTGTGTAGCATCAATCGGTCTGCCCTCTCAAGCTTCACTCGCCGGAGCTCCCGTTCCCGTCGCCGAGCGCGTAACCCCATGGATTCTCTTCAGCGTATACTTCATCTTGACCATTGCCGAGCTCTTCATTTCACCCCTCGGACTCTCATTCGTATCTAAAGTAGCGCCCGCCCATCTCCAAGGCCTCATGCAAGGGTGCTGGCTCGGGGCAACCGCTGTCGGCAATGCATGCCTCTTCCTCGGCGCAGTTATGTATCAACACATCTCACTCGCCGCAACTTGGAGCGTATTCGCAATCGTTTGCTTCATCTCAATGGCTGTTATGTTCAGCATGGTAAAATGGCTTGAACGTGTAGCGAAATAAGCATTATCTCAAGCAACAACAAAAGCCCGCGACAATTGTCGGCGGGCTTTTGTTGTATTCTAGAGGAAAAAGAGTGAATAATTATCGAAGACCGAGATAGAAATGCCAAATAGCGAGAGCCGTTGAAACGGCAACATTCAACGAATGTTTCGTGCCCTCTTGGGGGATTTCAATACAACCGTCACAAATATCAACAACCTCTTGGGCTACGCCGTCTACTTCATGACCGGCGACTATCGCATATTTCCCTTCCGCATCCACAGGAAATTGTTCCAAACTAATAGAGCCTTTCACCAACTCGAGAGCACACACCTTATAACCCTCTGCTTGCAACGCCTTAACAGCATCTACCGTCGACTCATGATAGCTCCAAGCCACCGATTCCTCTGCGCCGAGGGCTGTCTTATGAATCTCCACCGATGGAGGGGTCGCCGTTATTCCGCAAAGCGCTAGACGCTCTACACGAAACGCGTCTGACGTGCGAAACACCGACCCAATATTATTCAAACTACGGATATTGTCAAGCACAACAACCAAGGGTATCTTTTTTTTCAAACGATAACCCTCAACCGAGTCGCGCCCCATGTCAAGAATGGTCTTTTTCTCCATTATATTTCGCTTTTAAATAGCTTTTTACACCACAAAGTTACGAAAAGCAGACCAAAATTTGACGACTTTTCAGTAACTTTGCACTGAATATCTGTGTTTTTCAATAAGAGAACACCTAAGAATATCAAAAACTGTAATTATGGAATCTACCCGCCAAGCAAAAATAGCACGACTCTTACAAAAAGAGCTCAGCGAAATTCTGCGCGTGCAGACCGCCAAAACCCACGGAATAATCATATCCGTATCAGCCGTCCGCATCAGTCCTGATCTCTCGATTGCTCGCGCATACCTATCTATCTTCCCCTCGGCAAAATCTCCCGAAATCATCGAGAGTCTCAACCATAGCGCAAAGACAATCCGCTACGACCTCGGCCAAAAAGTGCGCTACCAGCTACGCAAAGTGCCCGAACTCGCTTTCTATATCGACGACTCTCTCGACTACATCGAAAACATCGATAACCTTCTCAAAGAAGACTCCCACTCAACCCCTTCTTCATCTGAAGAATAATCCCCCTCGCTCCTCTCTCACAGTGAAATCAAATAAATCCATTTATACCTACGGGCGGACGCAACCTTGCGATTCCGCCCGTTTTTCATCTGTCTACCCCAAATATAACCCGACCGACTCTACTATCGTTTCCCTCATCACTCTCGTTTTCACTTTTCCTCTTTAACATTTCCTCTTTCCTCTCGTTTTTTTGCTAACTTTGCGGTAGAATATGGAAGAAGATTTCGACATCCGCCGTGACGCTACGCGTTCCGACTCTGAGAATGATTTCGAGAGGGCTTTACGTCCTCGTCGCTTCGACGACTTTTCCGGTCAGGATAAAGTTGTCGAAAACTTGCGTGTGTTTGTGCAAGCAGCACGTATGCGCGGAGAAGCTCTTGACCATTTGCTTCTCTACGGTCCTCCCGGCTTGGGAAAAACAACCTTATCGGCAATTATCGCCAACGAATTAGGCGTCGGATTTAAAGTCACCTCCGGGCCGGTGCTCGACAAGCCTGGCGATTTAGCAGGCATTCTGACATCGTTGGACGAGAATGACGTACTTTTTATCGACGAAATCCACCGTCTAAGTCCGGTCGTCGAAGAATATCTTTATTCTGCGATGGAAGATTATCGCATCGATATCATGATTGACAAAGGGCCCGGAGCACGCTCAGTGCAGTTGGCGCTGTCGCCCTTTACACTTATCGGTGCTACCACGCGCAGCGGTTTGCTGACAGCCCCGTTGCGAGCTCGTTTCGGAATTCCATGCCATCTTGAATATTACGACCACGAAATCCTCGAGCGAATCATTCTTCGTTCGGCACGACTGCTGAATGTAGAGTGTAGCGCCGAAGCCGCCCATGAAATTTCTCTCCGTTCGCGCGGCACTCCTCGTATCGCCAACCGTTTGCTTCGTCGTGTTCGCGACTTCGCGATGGTCAAAGGGTCCGGCGCTATCGACCCCGAGATTGCGCGTTACGCCCTTGAAGCCCTCAATATCGACCGTTACGGACTCGACGAAATCGACAATAAGATTCTCTCAACAATCATAACAAAATTCCGTGGCGGGCCTGTCGGCTTGTCGACAATCGCCACAGCCCTTGGCGAAGACCCGGGCACGGTTGAAGAAGTGTATGAGCCATTCCTTATCAAAGAAGGTTTCATTAAACGTACTCCCCGAGGCCGCGAAGTGACCGATCTCGCGTGGAACCATCTCGGCATCGACCGTCTGAATATCGACCGCGGTCTATTCGATTAAAACCCCATCCAACTGAGAATCATAAGTCTTGTCACTCCCGATAAGCCTTATTATTTCA
Source organism: uncultured Alistipes sp. (assembly GCA_964638475.1). Lineage (GTDB taxonomy): Bacteria > Bacteroidota > Bacteroidia > Bacteroidales > Muribaculaceae > UBA7173. Next base: position 61,245 of record CAZXAZ010000006.1, read on the forward strand.
ACTACGCATCATGGCTTCAATAAAGTCACTATTCAAAGATACCGCCATTTACGGTGTAAGTTCGATCGTCGGAAGATTCCTTAACTGGTGTCTTGTGCCGATGTACACCTATCTGTTTGCCGCCGGGGAATACGGCATTGTCACCAACATTTACGCCTACGTCGCCCTCGCATTGGTAATTCTAACCTACGGCATGGAAACCGGATTTTTCCGTTTCGCTAATCACGACCGATGGAAAGATCCGTCGGAGGTTTACTCAACCGGACTAATTTCATTGGCGACGAGCTCGTTACTTTTTATCATCGTCGGCAGTCTATTCTCACCCGAACTGGCAAAATTGCTCGACTGCTCGAAACATTCCTCTTTTATTTGGATGATGATTGTAACCGTCGGTATTGATGCATTCACATCGCTCCCCTTCGCCTATCTCCGTTACCAAAAACGGCCTTTGCGTTTCGCCTCACTGAAATTACTTAACATTGGGCTTAATATTGGGTTGAATATCTTCTTTATTCTTCTCTGCCCTTGGTTGTGGAAAAACGCGCCGAACTCAATCAGATGGTTTTACGACCCCGACTTCGGTATCGGATATATTTTCTTGGCAAATCTTATCAGTTCGTTGACAATTTTGCTATTAATCTATCCCGAGCTGAACGCTGTCAAATATCGTTTTAACGGCCGTCTACTCAAGGAAATGCTTAACTATAGCTACCCGATTCTGATTCTCGGCATTGCCGGAATTATGAACCAAACGATTGATAAGATTCTATATCCGATGTTGATTGCAGACAAAGCCGCAGCGATGACCGGGCTCGGAATTTATGGAGCGAACTATAAAATCGCAATCGTAATGGTAATGTTTACTCAAGCGTTTCGCTTCGCCTATGAACCATTCATATTTGCTCAGAATAAAGAAGTTAAGGGCGCCGATAAGAATGCCTCTTACTCTCAGGCAATGAACTGGTTTGTTGCGTTCGGCTTGTTTATTTTCCTTGGTGTGATTTTCTTCTTGCCCATACTGAAATATTTCATTGCCCCGCAATATTTTGAGGGGCTAAGAGTTGTGCCGATTATCATGATGGCCGAACTTTTCGCCGGCATTTTCTTCAACCTCTCGCTGTGGTATAAGCTTTCAGACAAAACCATCTGGGGCACATGGTTCTCTTTGATGGGCTTGGCTGTCACGCTGTTGCTAAATATTATCTTCGTGCCACACTTCGGATATATCGCTTGCGCATGGGCTGCATTCGGTTGTTACGGCTTTATGATGGTCGCCAGCTACCTCGTCGGCAACCGCAAATATCCGATTGGTTATCAGCTCGGCAAACTCAGTCTCTATTTCATCTCTGCGATGGCTTTATGGTTGGTATCCTCAGTGTTGACTACCGAAAACATCTGGATTGACTTCCCTTGTCGCACTCTACTATTGGCTGTTTTCGCAGGAAGTGTATTGCTCATCAACCGCGCAACGGCGCGTCGCAAAATCAACGCCTAAACCGAATCGCTTTACATGGAAATCGCCCTACTCTCGACCAATTTCGACCTCGGTGGCGCAGCTATCGTTACTCGACGACTGACCGATGCTCTGCGCGATGCGCGACATGATGCTCGCATGATTGTTGCTCGGCCGGGAAATGCAAAGCTTGACGACCGGACGGTTATATGCATCGAGAAGTCGAAATGGCGTCGCCCGTTTCTGACCGAGCGCGCCGAGCTTTGGCTAAAGGGGGTAAAACGCCGAGATGTGTTCAAGGTCTCAACTGGGCGGTATGGTGTCGGGCTCGAAAAACACCCCTTCATCGCCGAAGCTGATGCTATTTTTGTAAACTGGGCTTCTCAAGGTTTTCTTTCACTCGACTCATTAGAGAAGATTCTCGCTATCGGCAAACCGGTTGTCTACACGATGCACGATCTTTGGCCGGCAACCTCACTGTGTCATCTTCCGGGCGAATGCGGCCACTATGCCGATGGTTCTGACTGCGCAATTTGCCCCTACTTTAAGGGGAAAAAGGGGATGAAGGGGGCGGCTCTTCGCAAAGAAATAACCGACAGCAAACGTCGTATTTTTGCGAACGAGAATCTACGACTTGTTGCGGTCAGCAACTGGCAACGAGCTCAAGCTCAAAAAAGTAGCATTCTAACCAATAAAGAGATAACGGTAATCCCACATCCTTTCCCTATCGACCTCTATCAGCCGGGAATTAAGACTAATTCTGAGGGGAAACGCCTCATTATCATGGCGGCTGCGCGCCTTGACGACCCTGTCAAAGATTTGCCTGCAGCAATTGATGCGCTTAACACTTTTGCTTGGGAATATCCGACCGATGCCAAAGGGGTTGAAGTGGCGTTCGTTGGCGCTATCAACGACACGTCTGAATTGAAGCGACTTCGCCTTCCTTATCAACACTTCGGACTTCTCGCGTCTGACAAATTGCGAGAACTTTACGCCCGCGCATCCGTTGTCATTTCGTCATCGAAATATGAAACCATGGGAGCAACTCTTATGGAAGGTATGGCTGCCGGAGCTATTCCGGTTACTTATGGCGACGCCGGACAAACCGACATCGTGACCGATGCCGAGAACGGCTTTATTGCGCCGAGCCACACCCCTGCATCTCTGGCATTTGCGTTATCGCTCGCCTTCCAAACCGCTCGCGCTATCGACACAACGACTATTTCCGGCAACGAAACCGCTACCGAGCCTTTTACTCCGGCTTTCCTTCACAACGAAGTTGCTCGCCGTTTTGCCCCGGCAACAATCGCTGAGCGCTATCTCTCGCTCATTACTAAGTGAATACAATAGTCTTAAAGACCGCAGTTTGGTTTAATTTGCAGAAAAAAACACCGAAATTCTGCGCCGGGTTAGAAATAAAATGCTACTTTTGTGATGCATTTTTAAATACTATTTTTTATTATCGAGCCTTGAAAAACTTCTGTTTGCATGGCTCTTTTTTGTTTCAATAATCATCCAGCTATGATATTACAATGCGCCATTTTGTTTCTGTTTCTCGCTTTAGGTGAGCTAATCGTATGGCTTACAGGCGCGCCATTCCCATCAAGTATTATCGGAATGTTACTACTAACCGCCGCCCTTAAATTCCGCGTCGTAAAATTGGAATGGGTAGAAGCAATATCAGATTTTCTTGTGAAAAATTTGGGCTTCTTTTTTGTGCCCGCCGGGGTCGGCGTGATGCGCTGTCTTGACCTTATTGGCGACGAATGGTTGCCGATTGTCGGCGCGACTGTGGTCAGCACATTCATCATCATCGCCGTCACGGGGTGGATCCACCAACTAATGCGCAAATTTTAACTATCGAAACAGAAATCTCTAAGCGAGCCTCTCATGGAATTTCTCACCAACCAATATTTCTTAATCGCACTAACATTCGGCGTTTTTATTCTCTCAAAACAGCTCCAACGCCTAACCGGGTTGACTCTCCTCAACCCAATCCTCATTTCGATTATCATTTTGATTATCTTTCTCACCTCTTGCGACATTTCATATGACACTTACGCAACTGGTGGAGAATATATCAACTTCTGGCTCAAACCCGCCGTAGTAGCTTTAGGAGTACCATTGTATCGTCAACTTGAAGCCATCAAAAAACAAATTCTTCCCCTTCTCATAGCCGAAATCGCCGGGTGCGTTATTGGCATTCTCTCAGTTATTGCTGTCGCCGAACTTCTCGGAGCGTCGCGCGAAGTTGTGTTATCATTAGTGCCAAAAGCCGTGACTACGCCAATCGCAATCGAAATCTCATCTACCATCGGTGGCATTCCGTCGCTGACCGCCGCTGTCGTTGTCTGCACAGGCATCTTTGGCGGCATTGCCGGATTCAAAATGGTAAAAATCAGCCGAATCAAAAGTCCTATTGCCACCGGATTATCTATCGGCACTGCCGCTCACGCCGTCGGCACCGCCGCCGCTATGGAGCGCAGTTACCGTTACGGCGCATTCTCTTCTCTCGGACTCACCCTCAACGGATTGCTCACCGCTATTCTAACTCCGATTATACTCTCCCTCCTCGACTACACCATTTAACTAGATACAAAAAAAATGAGAATCGGCTTGATGCTGATTCTCATTTTTTAGTTGGTCGGGGTGAGAAGACTCGAACTTCCGACCTCCACGTCCCGAACGTGGCGCGCTAACCAACTGTGCTACACCCCGAGAGCCTTTGCGTTGCCGCTTTTAACGCAGACCTTCCCCCGCTACGGGAGGGCGGTTTCTCGTTTAAAGGCGTGCAAAGGTAATACTTTTTTTCGGAATTAGAATATTTCTTAGTGTATTTTTTTTGATTTATTTGCAAATAAGCGTTAACAGGGGGATGGAATCGAAAAAAATCAGTAACTTTGTAGCTTGATATTGTTTATCTCTCAATTCGTTCGTTTTCAATCGCGAAAATGCGTTACAGAGGGCAACCAAAAGCCTTTTTATGCTGGCTAACGAGCGATTCGCAGAGAATTTTATTTTGAAAAGTAATTACTAATTATACTGTTTCCAAAAAATAAGAAATGGATAAGAATACACTGACCGGCCTTGTGCTGATGGGCGTGCTGATTTTCGGTTTCACATGGATGAATAACAACAAGCGTCAACAGCAACTTCAGCAACAACAAGAGCAGGCCGAAACCGCAGCGAAGGCTGAGGCGGATAACGCCGGTGTGATAAGCATCGATTCTTTAGGCACAGCCGAGTTGGCAGCTGTCCCTGTTATAATGCGTGAAGTTGGCAAGGTTTCTCATTCTGCCGATTCTACTGCCCATTATTCCTACGATACTGATTTGGTTTCATTGGCGTATGACGGCAAAACAATTAGCGGCTCTATCAAGGCGTCAGATACGATTTTCTCTTACGACGCAGTTGCGACAGGTCGTTTCAGCGAAGATGTCACCATCTCAACTCGCAACGAAGCTGTAGCAAACCTTCGTAGCGCTCTTCAAGACGCTCAGCGCTACGGCGCTTTCGCTCGCTACCGCAGCGGAAAGACTGAAACCGTTGCACTGAAAAACTCGCTTTTAAGCCTTGAGCTATCGAGCCGAGGAGGTTATATTTCTCGCGCCACACTGCTTGACTACGAAACTTATTTGCCTGAGAACGAACATTCCAATGTTATTGACACGGCAAATGTCGAGATTTGTCGTCCGGGCTTTAACGAATATTCATTTGAATTGCTTTCTGCGTCGCGCCGTTTTAACACTGCCGATCTTTTCTTCACTCCTCGTCAAGTTAACGACTCGGTTGTAGAAATGACCCTCGACCTTGGCGGCGGCGCCATGTGGGGTTTGCGCTATACCTTGCCCGAAGACAGCTATGTTGTCAATATGGAGGTATTCCAAACCGGCATGAACAAGATTATTCCCCCGTCGGTTGCAACAACTACCCTCTCTTGGAAACAAACAATGGGTCGCAACGAACGCGGACGCACTTTCGAAGAACGTAATTCAGGTCTTTACTACAAATACGTCGGTGATAGCCCCGACAATTTGACTGCGCAAGGCGAAAAAGAGGAGTCTCTTAACCAAAAGTTGAAATGGATTGCTTTCAAAAACCAATTCTTCTCAATGGTGATGATTCCCCGCACATGCTTTACTTCGGCAGAAGTTGCTTCGCAAGACCTTAAGGGAAATCCGACATTTGTCAAAAATCTCGCAGCTGAAGCTATTATGGACTACAGCTCTGAGGCTGAGACTCCGGTTTCTATCGACATTTTCTTGGGCCCGAACCTCTACCCCCTTCTCTCTTCGCTTGATAAAGAGATTCCCGGCTCTGAAGATGAATCGCTCGACTTAACGAACCTTATCCCCTTAGGATGGTCGCTCTTCCGTTGGATTAACACCATAATCATTATCCCCGTATTCACCTTCTTGAGCAAGTTTATCAGCTCTTACGGTTTGATTATCTTCTTGTTAACCATCTTTATCAAGTTAATCATCTTCCCCTTCACCTACAAGAGCTTTAAATCGCAAGCCAAGATGCGCTTGCTCGCTCCCGAAATCAAGGAAATCAACGAAAAATACCCCGGCCAAGAAAACGCGATGGTGCGCAACCAAAAGACAATGGCGCTCTATTCTAAAGCCGGAGCAAGCCCGATGTCGGGATGTCTCCCGATGCTTTTGCAGATGCCGGTATTGATCGCCATGTTCTGGTTCTTCCCCTCGGCAATTGAGCTCCGCGGCGAATCGTTCCTCTGGGCGAAAGACCTCTCTGCCCCCGACGTTGTTCTTACCCTTCCCTTCTCAATTCCTTGGTATGGTAGCCACGTCAGCCTCTTCTGCTTGCTGATGACTGCTGTTAACATCATTTACACCCGCATCAATATGCAGAACCAAGGCGGTTCGGCTGCAATGCCCGGAATGAAGTGGATGATGTATCTCATGCCGGTAATGTTCCTCTTTATCTTCAACGATTACGCTGCCGGTTTGAGCTACTACTACTTGCTTTCACTGCTGATTACAATCATACAGACCTATCTCTTCCGCTACTTCACCAATGAAGATAAGATGCGCGCTCAGATGGCTGCTAACGCCGCAAAGCCCAAGAAGAAATCAGGTTGGATGGCTCGTCTCGAGGAAGCTCAGCGCCAGCAACAAGCAATCCTCCGCGAACAGCAGAAACAGCAGAGAAAAAGATAACGAGTCTGTAACCGACGAGAAGAACCTAATGAATTGATTCTCACAGACCAAACGGTTTATGCCCCTGCTGACAATCGACCAAGGCAATAGTTCCGCCAAGATAGCCCTCTGGGAGGGTCCGGAGCTGATAGATGAGGAGACCTTTCAGCGTCGCCTCCAACACTGCGACCTAGAGACGGTTATAAACCGTTTTGCCCCTCGCAAAGCGCTTTGTTGCTCAGTAACCGGAAACGGCAACGAGATAACAAAATGGTTGTCGAGCCGCGGAGTTGAAGCTAGCGAATTATCATCGGAGCTTCCCCTCCCGCTCACTATCGACTACCACACCCCGCAGACACTCGGCCCTGACCGCATTGCGGCTGCCGTCGGAGCGTGGAGCCTTTTCCCCAAAGAAGGCTCTCTGGTTATCGATATGGGCACGGCTGTAACCTACGACGTTGTCACCGCTAACGGCCACTATATCGGCGGCAATATCGCTCCCGGCGTCGGGATGCGCTTAAGAGCCCTTCGAAGCTTTACAGCTAGACTGCCGGAAGTAAACGGCTACGGCGAAACGCCAGAATTCGGTTATGACACGATAACCGCAATGAGAGCGGGAGCCGTACACGGCGTTGTCGGTGAGGTCAACTATTACCGCAGTCTATTGCCTGAAGGCACACATGTAGTGCTGACCGGCGGTTGGTCACGACGAGTTGGCTCGCTACTAGATTTTCCGGTCACAATCGACCCCTGTTTAGTTACTAAAGGTCTGCTAAGCATACTCTTATACAACGAGAAATTATGAAGAAACTCTCTATATCAATCCTTGCCACTGTTGCGTGGCTTCTCGGATTCCAAGTAGCTACAGCTGAGAATTCAGAGATATCGGCATACTCACGCTTCGGCTATGGTGCTCTTACCGGATATGCCAACACTACCCAAAAAGCTATGGGTGGAGTCGGTCTCGCATCACGCTCAGGCGACTACATCAACTTCATGAACCCGGCGTCATATGCCGCTATCGACTCAGTAACATTCTTGTTTGATATCGCCGCAACCGGAAAGACTCTATCTTCAGAAGAGCTTATCGACGGAGTAAAAAGAAGCGGGAAAGAGTTTACAGGCGGACTTGATTATGTCGCAATGCAGTTTCCCGTAACCCGCTACGGCGGTATGGCTATCGGGTTCGTCCCCTTCTCTGAAGTGGGCTACTCTTTCGGCAACGAAATCGCCAACGGCACGAACCAACATGAAGGTTCAGGAACAATCAACGAATTATTTGTTGGTTTGGCTGCCAAACCCATCAAAGGATTAACCGTCGGGGTGAACGCAAGCTATATGTTCGGCACACTGCTCAACGACACATATATATACAGTTCTTCTTCAACGTCGCTCTTCGAGCGCGTAATGGAAGTGCGCGACTATAATCTCCGTTTCGGTATTCAGTATGGGTTTAACATCAACCGCGACCATGCGATGACCATCGGCGCTATCTACTCTCCCGCCAAATCGTTCCACGGCCACGCCTACGGTGTTAAATATGATATCAACCAAGACGCGACCAACGACACTATCGCCTACGGCTCGATGAAAGGCCATTACGAAATGCCCGAGACATGGGGCGCCGGTATATCGTGGAATTGGAAGAAAAGCTTGACTGTTGAAGCCGACTTCACATATCAACCGTGGAAAAATAAAAAATTCCAATCAATCGAAGGGTTCGGCCAACTCGGCTCAAACCAATTCGATAACCGCTGGAAAGCAGCTCTCGGCGCGGAATATCAGCCGGCTCTACGCGGAAACTACCTGCAACGTATGCGATATCGCCTTGGCGGATATTACTCAAACGATTACATTAAAGTTGACGACAACGCTATCAAAGAGTATGGCGTATCTCTCGGCTTCGGATTACCCGCACCGTCGACAAAAACTATGATTAACTTATCGTTTGAATATCGCCACCGCTCAAGTTCTCCCGTAAGCCTTGTAACCGAAAACTATTTCCAATTCACATTGGGCGTAAACGTCAACGAGCTTTGGTTCTGGCAGAACAAGCTTCGCTAATTCTACCTGCATAACCGCGAGAAGTTGTCATGAAACGCAAAGGGTTGACAATGACGTTGTTTCCTCTGGCTCTGACGGCAATAGCCATCGGAGGCGGCTGTTTTTTCGCTTCATGTAACGAAGAGAAAAAAGAGACCATATCGATTTCAGCCGATCCCGAGACTTTCCCGACAATGCAAACTATCGATGTTTCGACAACGATTTCAGACTCAGGCTACACTCGTTACCATATCACTGCTCCCCTTTGGCTGATGTTCGAAGAAGCGAAAGAGCCTCATTGGAACTTCCCCGACGGCATTGATGTTGTCAAATTCGACAACGACATGAAAGAGGATGGCACCTTCACCGCTGACACCGCACTTTTTTGGAGTGTACAGAAAATTTGGCGCTTTGATCGCAATGTCAGAATGAAGAATGTCAACGGCGACAAGTTTATGACCCAGCAACTTTTCTGGGATCAAAACAAACATAAGATATACTCCGACTCGTTTATTCATATCGAACGAACCGACAAGATTATCGAAGGTTACGGTTTCGAGTCTAACGAACAAATGACCGAATACACTATCCGCCGTCCTTCAGGCATCTTCCCAACGTCAGCCTTTGTCACAAATCGCTCTACTACTCCTGAAAAATAAAGTCAAGATAACCACATGGACGCATATTGGTTGATAATAACGTTAATCTCTCTCGGCTTTTCGGCGCTTTTCTCCGGCATCGAGATTGCCTTTGTCACCTCAGATAGAGTGCGTGTCGAACTTGACATTCAAAAAGGAGGTCTTTTAGGTCGATGTCTGAGTCTATTCTACTCAAACCCCGACTTTTTCATCTCAACAATCCTCGTGGGCAACAATATCGTATTGGTCATATACGGTATTGGGGCAGCACAAATGATTGAGCCATGGCTCAACCAATTGCTCAACGATAACCAAGCGTGGGTGTTGATATGCCAAACATTGCTATCAACAATCGTCATCTTATTGACCGGAGAATTCTTCCCCAAAGCAATCTTCCGTATCAATCCAAACCGTTCATTAAGATTATTCGCCCCATTTACGGCATTACTTTATTGCATTCTCTACCCGATTTCGCTTTTCTCAACTTGGATTTCTAAAATTTTGATGCGCCTTTTCGGCATTAAAACCGACGCACCGAAAAATGGAATCATATCGCTGGGCGAGCTGAACGATTATCTTGAACAGACTATCGACGATAGTGTCGACGAGCATACCGAAGTTGAAAGCGAAGTGAAGATTTTCCATAACGCTCTCGATTTCTCTAAAATCCACCTGCGCGACTGCATGGTGCCGAGAAACGAAATCGTAGCTGTCGACATTGACACTACAGACCGCGAAACACTTTCTGCTCTTTTCTCTTCTTCCGGCAGATCAAAGATTCTCGTCTACCGAGAAGATATCGACAACTTGCTCGGCTATATCCATGTTAGCGAGCTTTTCACCCCCGAAGTTGATTGGAAAGACAAACTTAAACCCGTATTGTTCGCTCCGGAGACTCTTCTTGCGAGCAAAATGATGCGCCGTTTGCTGACCGAGAAGCGCTCAATAGCGATTATCGTCGACGAATTCGGTGGCACTGCCGGGATGGTTACGCTTGAAGACTTAATGGAAGAAATCTGCGGCGACATTCAAGATGAGCATGACTCAACCGACATTATCGAGCGACAGATAGCCCCTGATGTTTGGGAATTCTCAGGTCGCATCGAAATCGAGCATCTCAACGAAGCTTATCACCTCGACATTCCGGAGTCTGACGATTATCAAACTCTCGCCGGATATATCCTCAATGAAACGGGGCTACTTCCGCGCGAAGGCACAACCATTGAGCTTGGAGGCCTTCGTCTTGAAATTACCGAAAAATCTGCCTCTCGTCTCGAACTGATTAAACTGACAAAACTCTCCGCAAAATAATTTAGCAACAACTCAACAATGCGTATCGCCGATAAGCATTGACCATAATACATTCGAATAATTAAAACAAAAGTATATACAAAGATGGAAACAATCAAAGTTAACGTGAAGGATGTCCTTCAGACCGTAACAAGCGAGCAGATTAAAGCCCTCGACGGCGAAGCAGCTGCCGCTCTTGACAAACTCCACAACGGAACCGGCCTCGGTTCTGACTTCCTCGGATGGTTAAACCTCCCCTCTGAGACTCCCGAAAGCCTCGTTGCAGACATCGAAGCTGTAGCTAAAGACCTCCGCGAAAAGTGTGAATTCGTTGTAGCAATCGGTATCGGCGGTAGCTACCTCGGAGCAAAAGCGGTTATCGAAGCTCTCGGTGACAGCTTCTCAACTCTCCGCGAGAAAGGCGACGCTCGTCGTTGCAACATCCTTTTCGCCGGTCAGAACATCGGTGAAGACTACCTCAACGAGCTTCAAGACCTCTTGAAAGATAAAGACTTCGGTATCGTTGTTATCTCAAAATCAGGCACAACAACCGAGCCCGCTATCGCCTTCCGTCTACTCAAAGAGCAACTCGAAAACCAAGTTGGTAAAGCTGAAGCCGCTAAACGTATCGTTGCAATCACCGACGCAAAACGTGGCGCTCTCCGTCAACTCGCAACCGAAGAAGGTTACAAAACTTTCGTTATCGCCGACAACGTTGGCGGTCGATTCTCCGTATTGACCCCCGTAGGTCTTCTCCCCATCGCAATCGCCGGATACGATATCCGCAAATTGCTCGCAGGCGCTCGCCGTATGGAAGCTGCTACCGTTGAAGCTAACGACAACAACCCCAGCTTCCTCTACGCTACAACTCGTAACGCCCTCTACCGCGCCGGCAAGAAGATTGAAATCATGGTTAACTACAACCCCAAACTTCACTATATCGCTGAATGGTGGAAACAACTTTACGGTGAAAGCGAAGGCAAGGATGGCAAGGGCATCTTCCCCGCATCGGTTGACAACTCTACCGACCTCCACTCTATGGGCCAGTGGATTCAAGATGGCGAACGCACTATCTTCGAAACCGTTATCTCTGTAGAGAGCGCAGACAAGAAAACCGTTATCCCTACCGACGAAGCTAACCTCGACGGCCTCAACTACCTCGCCGGCAAGCGCGTCGACGAAGTAAACAAGATGGCAGAACTCGGCACTCGTTTGGCTCACGTAGACGGCAAAGTGCCCAACATCCAGTTGACTATTCCCGCCCTCACCGAAGAATACCTTGGCGAGCTCATCTACTTCTTCGAAAAAGGTTGCGGCATCTCTGGTTACATCCTCGATGTTAACCCCTTCAATCAACCCGGCGTTGAGGCTTACAAGAAAAACATGTTTGCCCTTCTCGAAAAGCCCGGCTACGAAGCTGAAACAGCCGCTATCAAATCTCGCATCTAATAGTCAGTTAATGCGACTTCGGCAATAGCCGGTCAAAACTGATTTTGCATCAATAAACACAACCGAGAATAACGCTCATCGCGAGCCTTATTCTCGGTTGTTATTATTTCACTATTTTTTACTCTAAAAATTGCGCTAAACCATCCGATTACCAAGGGTAAAAACTTCGCTAAAAGATATTTGAATCGCGGAGATTTCGTAACTTTGCAAAACATTTTAACATCTATTATTTATTATGACAAAATTTACGAGCCGACGTTTCAGCCTACGTATCAGCTTTATACTGACAATGATGCTATTGTCGATGAGTGTTGGCGCTCAGAATGTGCAGCTACATTATGACTTCGGACGTGACCTCTACTCTTCCGAGCAGTCTGACCGCCAAAAAGTTACACTAACTTATGAGGCATTTAAAGCCGACAGACTGGGCTCTTGGTATTATTTCGTAGATGTAGACTTACGAAGCAGTGGCGCTTCGGGCGCTTACACCGAAATCAGCCGCGAATTTAATTTCAAAAAAGATTCGCCCTTTGCTGCGCACATCGAATTTGACGGCGGATTAAACCTCTACGGAAGTTTTCAAAACGCATTCCTTATTGGTCCGGCATATAATGGCCATTCAGCCGACTTCTCAAAAACATGGAGCATACAATTGTTGTATAAACAATGTTTGAAAAGCAACGGACTAAAAGCGTTGGCAGGCGTTCAGCTCACCGGCGTATGGGGCATCACCTTCGGCAGCGGGAAATGGACCTTTAGCGGCTGTGCCGATCTCTGGACCGGTTATATTCCCGAATGGGATAACAACGGACAGAAAAAAGGCGTCATCTTTATGACCGAACCCCAGCTTTGGTATAACTTCAGCAATATTTTCTCCGTTGGCACCGAAATTGAGCTGTCGAGCAACTTCGTTTATCCAACAAACTCAACCACGACTCGTTTCTACGTCAACCCGACTTTGGCTGTAAAATTTAATTTATAACAACATAACAAACAAGGCCATGAATTTCTTAGAAGAAAAGATTCTTGAAGATGGCGTCATCAAAAAGGGCAACATTCTGAAAGTCGACAATTTCCTCAACCACCAAATTGATGTTGACATCATTCGTCAGATTGCTTACGAAATTAAACGTCGCTTCCGCGGTGAAGAGGTAAACAAAATTTTGACAATCGAAGCCAGCGGCATCGCAATCGCGACTTTATTGGGCGACCTTTACGACGTGCCGGTCGTGTTTGCCAAGAAAGGAGAAACTGCCAACTCTACCGACGACAAATATGTGTCGCAAGCCTACTCCTTTACCCACAAGCGCTCTAACAATGTCTTCGTTTCTCGCCCCTATCTAACAGCCGACGACAAAGTGTTAATCGTTGACGACTTCCTCGCCGATGGCCAAGCTTCAAAAGCGCTTATTGATATCGTCCACCAAGCCGGAGGAAAAGTTGTCGGTATTGGTATCGCTATCGAAAAAGGCCAGCAACAAGGCGGACAAATGCTTCGCGAAGAAGGATATCATCTTGAATCCATCGCCGTAATCGAATCTATGGATTACGATAAACAAGAAATTATTTTCAGACAATGAGCAATAGCCACAACTCCGTGACTCAAGCCAACGATAACCTCTACAAGCTTGACGGCAGGATGCCGATACTGAAAGCCCTACCCTTCGGCCTTCAGCATATCTTGGCAATGTTTGTTGCCAATATCACCCCCATCATCATTCTCGCCAACGTCGTAGAAATGCCTCGTGAGCTCAGCTCGGCATTGGTGCAAAACTGCATGATAATTGCCGGCATCGGAACACTCGTTCAGCTCTACCCCGTATGGCGTATCGGCTCGCGACTGCCAATCGTTATGGGTATCAGCTTCACCTTCCTCTCGCTCGCAATCGCAATCGCGACAAGCCAAGGCATGGGCACATTGATGGGCGCCGTAATCATTGGCGGTCTCATCGAAGGTTTATTAGGCTTATTCCCGAAATATTGGACTCGACTTATTTCTCCCGAAGTAGCAGCGACGGTTGTAACCGCTATCGGATTCTCTCTATTACCAATCGGCGCAAATAGTTTCGCCGGCGGACAAGGCGCCGCTGACTTTGGCAGCATCAACAATTGGATTGTTGGCACCGTAACCCTGTTTACTTGTCTTATCGTTATGATTTTCGGCAAAGGGCTTTTGCGCGCCTTGGCAGTTTTGGTCGGATTAATTGTCGGCTATATCCTTTCGCTCTGCATGGGAATGGTTGACTTCTCTGCGTTAAGCGAAGTCGGCATCATTGCCCTACCCAAATTCATGCCGTTCACTCCGGAATTCCGTCTCGACGCCATTTTAGCCGTTGTTTGTATATATTTGGTATCCGCGACAGAAACAATCGGCGACACCTCAGTGCTCTGTTCAAGCGCCCTACAACGCGAAGCGAAGAAAGAAGAACTCGGACGAGCAGTTGCCTGCGACGGCTTTGTCAGCTCAATCGCCGGACTTTTTGGCTGTACACCAATCACCTCTTTCTCTCAAAACGTCGGTTTGATTAATATTTCAAAAGTCATCAACCGATTCGCAATCGGCATGGGCGCACTATTGATGCTGCTAAGCGGTTTCATCCCCGCTATCGGCGTCATCTTGACCTCAATCCCGCAAGCCGTGCTCGGCGGATGCACCATTATGATGTTTGGCTCAATCCTCTTCGCCGGCTTCGGCATGATTGCCAAATGCGGCTTCACCAACCGCAACATGATATTGGTCAGCATGTCGCTCAGCGTCGGACTCGGCTTCACCCAAGCGACCGGCATGTTCTCAGTATTCCCGCAGATGGTTCAAACCGTTTTCGGCGACAACTGCGTAGCCGTCGTCTTCTTATTAGCCATCATCTTGAATCTCATTCTTCCCAAAGAAAAGAAATAAGCCATCACAAGCCATAACGCAAAGCAGCGGCAGCTCAAATTTGAGCCTCCGCTGCTTTATATTTTATCATGAACCGCCGCCTATAAGAACAAATCCTCACGGCGTAAATTATCAGTCAGGCATCGAAATCAATCAATTACAAAATGTAACGAACCACCCGCAACTATGTCTTTATGTAGCAACGAAAGCGATTGATATTTTTCCCCATTTAATGAAATGCGCTTAACCTTTGCGCTATCTGCGTTCTTTCGCTTTGCCGTAATTACAAAATCTTTTCCTGATGGAAGATGAATCTTACATTCATCAAACAACGGTAAGCCAAGCGCATATTCTCCCGATGCCGGATTTACGGGATAGAAGCCCATTGCGCTAAAAAGATACCATGCCGACATTTCACCACAATCGTCATTGCCGGCATAGCCGTTGTAATTATTATTATAAAGCGCAGACATGATATGCTTCACCAAACGACAAGTCTTATCATAACGTCCGACATTGTTATAAAGATAGGCGACATGATGGCTCGGTTCATTGCCATGCGCGTATTGGCCGATTAATCCTGAGATATTATCATTTTTCTCTCCTGAAGTTTCGGTAAGAGTGAAGAAGGTGTCGAGTTTCTGCTCAAAGGCTTTATCTCCTCCGGTCAATTCGATAAGGCCGTCAACGTCGTGGGGCACATACCAATAATACTGCCATGCGTTACCCTCGGTAAACGGCTGACCGCCGTTTGCGCCATATTTCAACGGATCGAAAGGCATAATCCAATTGCCGGCATCATCTTTCGACGCAAAAAACATATTCTCTTTATTATAGAGATTCTTATAGAACTGTGAACGCTTTCCAAAACGCTCAACACCATCTTTATCACCGACTAATGAGGCTACTTTCATCGCACACCAATCGTCATAAGCCATCTCAAGAGTTATTGAAACCGATTGTGTCTGAATATTTTCCGGCATATAGCCATATTTCTCCCAAACCGCAAAAGGAGAATTGGGGTGAGACTGTGTTGATGAGTTTTTAATCGCCTCCCATGCTCGCTGTTTATCTATGCCGGGGATATCTTTCAACAAAGCATCCGCAATAACCGGAATTGAGTGATTTCCAATCATGCAGTAATTATCTTGACCCCAGAGATGCCAAATCGGCAGGTAACCATAATAGTCGTAATGACGAAGCATACTGTTGATAAAATCACGCGTAAGTTGCGGTTCGATAATCGTATATAACGGATGGGCGGCGCGATAAGTATCCCATAACGAGAATGTTGTATATTGCGTTTCACCCTCAGGGAGCGTTGCGACCGAATAATCAGGCGCCATCCATTGGCCGTTAACGTCTGAGAAACGATTCGGTTGAATCATCGTATGATAGAGCGCGGTGTAGAATGTCGTCATCTTTTCCGCATCTCCTTTTACTTCAATCTTTGCGAGTTGTGCATCCCAAATTTGGTCTGCAGCAGCAACATAATCATCGAAACTGCCCGACAAAGCCTCTGCTGATAAATTCTCACGAGCATTTGCGATACTGACCCCGCTGATTGCAACCCGACAAACCAGCGGCTTATCGCCTTGACCAAAAGCGACCAACGCTCGCGGTGAACATCCATTGATAACCGTAGCCTCTCCATCTTCATATTTGCGACCGTCACCGTCATAGAGTTTCAATCCTCCGATTGGTTCTGAGAACTCAATTACATAGTAAATCTTGCGTAACTTAGCCCATCCGGTAATTACGCGATAACCCTCCAAACGAGTTGGCGCAGTTTGGCGTATCTGAGCATTGATTATACGTCGCCCCCAACTACCCTTATTCGCCGAATGGTCGACATCGAGCCAGATATTGCGTTGCTGACCTTCGGGATATGAATATCGATGTAAGCCGACATGAGTTGTCGCAGTCAGCTCTACATCAATCGACTCATCTGCGAGTTTTACCTTATAGAATCCGGGCGTTGCCGTTTCCTCTTCATGACTAAATGTTGAGACCTTACGGTCGCCGGTTGTCGGCATCAAAAGGATATCAATCAAGTCGCTCGCACCGGTGCCGCTCAAACGTGTATGACTAAAGCCATAAATATTATTGTCGTTATGGTCATATCCCGACGCATTATACCAATCAGGCGCTTCATGAGTGTCAGGGCTGAGTTGCACCATTCCAAAAGGCAAAGTAGCCCCCGGATAGTTATTCCCCGACAAACCACCGTCAATCGCACCGGTGCCAATAAACGGATCTACATACTTCGTAAATTCGCCCGCTGATATAGTAAATATCGAAGCTATTAAAACAGTTCCTAATGTTAAGATTCTCATACAAATAATTGTCTTACAATTCGAATAATCGCTCACTGCTAATTATTAAATTTCCGGATTTAAAGACTCCGGCTTTTCATCGCGAGAATATTTCTCTTGACATTGCTTTTCAAACGCCTTCGGCGTAATGCCGAATTGTTTAAAAAATAATCGCGTAAAGTATGATTGCGAATTAATGCCAACCATATAGCAGACATCGCCCATGCGGTATTTATTTTCCTGAATAAGCTCGGCTGCTTTTTTCAGACGAATGATACGAATTAACTCTACGGGAGAAAGATTAAATAACGTCTTTATTTTTCTCAACAGGCTACTGCGACTCATACAGAATTTATCAGCCATGCTCTCAACGTTGAAATTTTCATTACTGATATTCTCTTTGATAAGCTCAATCGCCTTATTCATAAATTCCTCATCAGCCTTATTCATCTTCATCTTATCAACAGTGAAGAACGGCTTATTTAGAAACGCCATGCGCTCATGGCGACGATTGTCGAGTAGCGATTTGATTTGTTGGCGGAAATATTTAATCGAGAATGGTTTTTCGATAAATGATTCTCCTCCACACTCTAAGGCGCGCACCTTGCTTTCGAGGTCGTTTTTAGCGGTAAGGAAAACAACCGGTATCGGCGAGAGATTCTGGTCGTCTTTGATGGCTTTACATAGCGCATAGCCATCCATGACCGGCATCATAATATCGGTTACAATCAGGTCAAACGCATGCTCCTTAATCTTGGCCAACGCCTCTTCGCCGTTACACGCCGTTTCAACTACGAAGTTCTGACTCAATTGATCAGAGAGAAACTCTCGCATTTCATCATTATCATCAACAAAGAGTAGGCTATAACTAGAATTGTTAGACTCGACCGGTGAATCTTCATCTAAAAGATACTCCGTCATAATCTTACTTGATGTCATTTCGGGCTCGTCAATCGGCACCTTTAGAGGCAACGTCAGTCGGAACGTATTGCAATACGGGTCTGCATCATCGAGCAGCTCAATCGTGCCACCATGGAGTTGAGCAAGAGTGCGACATAGCGGTAGCCCAATACCAACCCCTCCATTATCTGCTTTATTTGTCGCCTGGAAAAATGGTTCAAAAATGCGGAACCGACTATCGCCAACGATTCTCTCACCATCGCTTTTTACAGACACCATAAAATTCTCGCCCGATGTTTCAAGCGAAATTTCGATATGGTTGTCGGAATATTTCATCGCATTGTTAAAGAGATTACTGAGAATTTTCGTCACAGCCTCTTTATCGACCGTAGCCGCCACTTGCTCCTCAGGCAGTTTACAAACCAGTTCTTTATTGCGCGTCGAAATCGTCATCTCGAAGCGGTCGATTATTTCGCGAATGAGTTGATTGACATCAACGGTTTCAAACTTCAATGTATGGGTTTCGGAATCCATTTTTTGGAAGTCGAGAATTTGCCCCACCAAATTGAGCAATCGCGATGTATTTTGTCGTATCACCCTGAGGTAACGCTGAATACGGTTATCACTAACGCCAATCTCCTCAATTGCTTCGAGGGGAGTGCCGATAAGAGTCAACGGTGTTCGGATTTCATGTGCGATTTCGGTGAAGAATTGCATCTTTTTCTTATACAATTCTTTCTCTTTCTCGATCGTAAATATCTCAGCCTTCTCTTCGAGTTTTCGTAACTGACGCTTGCGATAGACAGCCCAGCAGACTCCTATAACGCCCAGCAATAAAAGAGAATAAAGACATTCTGCCCACCACGACTGATACCAGGGAGGCAAAATCGTAATCACTATGCGTCTAACATCCGAGCCATTGCCTACTTTCTTTACTTCAAGGGCATAATTTCCCGGCGCCACACCGGCAAATGATAAATTTGCGGGGTCTAAAACCGGACTCCACTCTACATTATTTGGTAACAGGCGATAAACAAACTGCTCATTGGCGTGAGAGATATAAATCGGCGACCCGATGCTAACCGAGAAGTCACAATTACCGTAACTGAGTCTTATCGAATCGCTGTATAGGATACTCTTATGATATTGCGGGTTATGCGCCACAGCTGTTTCATCAGAGCCGAGAAGTCTGAAATCTGTAAAGAAAACCTTGGCAGTATCGGTTTGAGTATCTTCTTCTGGATTAAAGACAAACAGGCCATCGATACTTCCCATATAAAAACGGCCGTCATGCCCCTTTACAGCTGATTTATAGTTAAATTGAGTATTGCCTTGCGAAAAAGTTTTGACAATCCCTGTTTCCGGGTTAAACTTAACCAATCCCTTGTTGGTGCCGAACCATAGAAATCCATTGTTATCTTCAATAACATCATAGACCGTATCGTCGGGCAAGCCGTTTAATTTGTTATAGGATTTAAAACTATCGGTTTCGGGAGAATATAGTGTAAGACCGCCTCGGTCGGTCGAAAACCAAATACGCCCCTTGCTATCCTCCATAATTGAGCTTATCGAATTTGAACGCAGCCCGTTAGTATAGCCTTCGTCAAAAGCATAATGCCGATAAATCTCTTTTTGAGGATCATATGACCATATCCCTTCTCCCATTGATGCAATCCAAACAATGCCTTTAGAGTCTTGCATCATATCACAAATCCAACTATAACCGACATCTTCGATTTGAGAAAAAGAGTCTCCACCATTTTCTCTACGATACAAGCCCCAAGCCGCACCAATCCACAAATTGCCGTCGCTATCTTTGAAAATACAGTAAACATCATTAACCGATTTCTGCAAATCAGAACCGATTGCTCCTATCAACCTGCCATCTTCATCCAAGACAATGCAACCGCCACTTACAAATCCGGCATATATCTTATTATCAATAGCCTCAAGACAGAGTGAAATTCGATTATACGGGCCACAATATGGTTGCTTGGTAATCGCGCCTGATTCAGGATCTAGGATATTCAACCCCGCCTCCTCGGTTCCTATCCAAATCTTACCATTGGAATCAACTGCGACGCCACGCACATGGTTGCTCGACAAGCCTCGTTGAGTCACATCTGCTCTATATTTTTCAAATATCAATCCCGAACGCTGGATATGATTGACCCCTCCAAACATCGTGCCTGCCCAAACATTATTTGCCTTATCAAGAAAGAGAGAGGTAATCGTATTGTCGGATATTGAGTAATCGCCCATGGTCATTTTACTCAATTCGGTTTCAACCTCGTCTTCAATATTGATCGCAAAAATTCCCTCTGATGTTCCTATCCAAAGTTCATAATCGACACATTCTATCGCATAGAGAAATATCTTTCCGGCTTTAGAGAATTTAATCTCCGACATTTCCATTGTAGACAAATCGACTTGATATAAGTTGCCCAATCGTGTAACAACAACGATACGCCCGTCGGGCAACTCATCGATGTATTGTGCCATCAGATTATCTAATGGCTTCAACCCTTGATTTTTCGACGATATTTTGCGAAAGAAATTGGTCTGACTGTCATAGATGTATAAGCCTTGATTATTCGTGCCGACAACAACTTTCCCAGACGATGTCACTAACAACGATAACGGCAATTTCTCTTTATCACCATTATGATTTGTAACACTATAATACTCTATTTTCCCCTCATTATACTTAAAGACACCTTGATTCGGCACGAGTATCCAGATATTCCCCAATCCATCTCCGGCAATCGTCTGTACCCAATCCTCAACCATGACGCCGTTAGAACTCAACGTTGTCAAAGCTGTAAATTTTTCTGTCTGCGGATTGAGTATATAGACTCCGCGGTCTGTGCCTACCCAAAGCTGACGCTTATCATCCTCATAGATTGCGCCAATATTATTATTTCCCCTCTCTGCCTTCTCATCTCGACAATGAAACGATTTAACTGAAACACCGTCGAAACGGTCGAGACCATTTTTCGTGCCGATCCACATAAAGCCGTTTGAATCTTGAGCCAACGCCTTTACATAACATGACGACAACCCTTCATCGCTTCCGATATGCTTGAAAGAATAATGAGGAACGGCAAAAGCCGTCACTCTGCCTGAAATCAGACAGAGTGATATTAACAGGAATAAAATAATGCTGTTTTTCGGCATAGAGGAGGTATCCGATAAATTATTTATTTACGATTTTCGACAACTTATGAAATCCGTCTGCCAAAACAACATCAGCGAGATAAACGCCGTTGGATATCGCAGCAAGGTCGGCAATAGCTGTCGTTTCGCCGGACAAGCCAAGCGAATAAACAAATTTACCTGAAATATCGTAAATTCGCAATTCGTTCATCTCCATATTCGCTGATATTGTAAACTGTTTCATCGCGCTATTGACGATTGAAACATCGCTTACTGCTTTTGATGAAACCGTTTCAACGCCCGTAATTGCAGGTTTAAAAGTAAAACGATAAACTTTCACATCCTTTGCCGGAACGGAATATGACAACGACTCGCCATTCGACGAAATGATGTCGCCTGACCAAAGCTCTTTTATTTCGGTAATGACATCATCACTTGTGATTCCCAAGCGCGAGAATTCGACGCTGCCGGATGAAGCGAATATCGACTTATAATTAAAGATTGCGAGATAGAGTTGATTTTCAACGCGTCTTACAAACATACTCTCTGCGCTCTGAGAAGTCGATGGTTTATGACCGTCGACAGGCATAAATGAGCCCGTATTGTTTCTTACATATTCATTAATATCGGCGTTGCCCATAATTTGCAAAGCGCGAGTGCGCGATGTCTCGGGATATCCGACAATATCACCCTTAGTGTGACCGTTATCATCGGTGTAAACGACATTATCACTAAAATTGTCGCCGAAGATAAACGCACCGGTGGCCATACCTGACGTCGCACGAGCTCGATTTTCGCCGAGCGTTTCTTTCGCTTTGTTGCCTCCCTTACACATCACTAATTGGTCTGGATCGTTGACCGAATATAGACGATCTGTCCACCATCCATATGTAATTGAATTCATCACATATTCGGTTTCTCCCATCTCGCTGAAACGGTCGCAACAAGTGCGGCGTCCATGAGCATATTGATAGGGGAAGATTGGCGAAATTGACTCTACGATATACATGCCATATTTCTTTGCCTCTTCATAGAGCAAATTCATACCATAATTATAAGCTTGCACGCCTGTCGTAACTTCGGGGTCATACCAACTATCGCCCTCTACAATACCATTATTGAGAAAGTCTGCTTTAATATATTTTGTGCCAGCCATAGAAAATTGGCGCATGAAATATTCAATATTTGCCTTCACACCGGGATGTGTCGGGTCAACTGCGCATCCATTATTTGAAGTCACGACATAAACATCGCCATTAACCTTTAGTGCGATATCGCGGTAGGTATAGTCTGAAGAGCCATTCAGCCCGGTTCCGGGCACCTTGCTATCGAGCGCCCATTGCCATGCGACTAACGGTCCGCAATATTGCCCCAAAATCATATTCAACCCCTCTTTTGTTTCGCGGCCATCTTTGTAGGTCTCGTCAGAAAAGACCTTTGTGCCGAGCTTATAGAGATTGGCAGATGAGATATTATCAGAAGCGAACGCATCAAGGCTGATTACCGTCTGCCCATCCTTATTATGGAATCCAAGGTCATAAAGATTATTCTTTATAAATTCCGCAGACTCAACAACGCCGGCATAGTTTATATAGTTTTGCTGAACGCCCCAAGAACTCCAGCCCATCGGATTACCACCATCCCAAGGGGCTTTCGGAGCGACCTTAGCATTGGCTTCTCCGAAGAGATTCAACCCTTCGCGCCAGTCGTCAAATAATCCGACAAAATATCGGGCCGATGAAACAGTTTTACCCTTAACTTTTCCGTGAGGCAAGACATCGCGAGTATATTGATCGGTATAACCCGACAGACATTCAAACTTTTCAAGTTTATAGCCCGAAGCTCCGGCAATAGTGACCCCACTCTTCCATTTGTCATGATCAACCGAACCGGCAACAATGCCGCGACGCGAATCACCATCAAAAACATATCCAACCTCATGAGATATTATCTCTTTACTATTTGTTAGTTGGGATACCTCATACTTGAGATGGCCGTCATTGTCGAACGGCACACACACTACTCTGTTAGAAGCGCCGTTTAATGGAGTCGACGTCTGACCGATAGCCAATGCCTTTAACGACCGCGATTGCAACTCTCGTCCGTCATTTCCGGTCACATCTACAGAGACAATCATATACGGCAACGACTCATAGAAGCTTAATCGATGATTCATCACAGCCCCGTCAGCGGGATAACTAAAAATATAAGTTTTGCCAATTCCAAAACAGTCGTCTGCCGATTCAACTTTTATTTCAGGCATAGCTGAAGGGTTTTGAGAAGAGACAATGTAGTCTGTATCGTCGCCGAGGAAATTATATGTCACGGTTGCATAGGCATCGTTAAACAAATTGATGCCATTATAAGAAATTGACATTTTGTTTGTCGACTCGGATATTTTAATTGTCCAATCGCCCTCTGTTGCCGTGTAATCGGCTGCATTGAGAGCCGAAGTTGAAGCCAGAACCAACAATGAGGCAAAAATCAGTTTATTCATGGGTAAATTAATAATCGTTTTTATTGCAAAATTAGGGAATCGCAGTGACGCAAATTTTAAAAATATGCCCAATAAATTTAAGAATTGCGGATTTTGGAACCTATTTTTCAATATCAGAAGTAAAAACAACGGACTCCGCCAAGATTGTGTGCGAAGCCCGTTTTTTTAGTCAAAAAAACCTAACAATTCTTTTTACCGGTCAAAATCAATATACAATCTTAGTTGCATTATTGCCTTGCACCTTAATCAACATCTGTCCCTTTGCAGGATTGTCAACGCGAATACCCTGAACATTGTAGTAGTAAACAGGGGCGTCAACATCGTCTGCTCCGAGAGCAGCGATACCGCTTACATTTAAAGATGCGGTTACAAACTGGCTATATGTTTCATTTGCTGTGCTAATAACCTGAACACCGATTGTGTATTCGCCTTCATCTGCGGGCAATGTATATTGCTTTATCTGAGGACGAAGACCTACAACGCGACCTTCGCCAACTTTTACGAAACCTGTTTCGGGATTGGCAGGCACGAGAGTGTAGATGTTACCATCTGCTTTTTTAACGAAGATATTGTAAACGAGAGACTCTTCGATAGCAGCATCTGTATCATAACCCCAAGAGATAATGAGCTGACCATCTAAGACTTCGGCCGCGATATTCGTAGGAGCAGCAGGGGCTTCGATGGCTGCCCCGGTATTGAGATAAAGATCTGCAAGCGCACCATCATTTCCATAACCGGCAACGAAAATGTCACTCAAACCATTTTTGTTGATATCACCGGCTGCAGCATAACCACTGCTATAAGAAGCGAATGTTGATTCTGATTTTGAGAAAGAACCTGTCATATCGCCATAGTAAACATGGCAATTAGTCGCGCCTGAATAGTAAATATCGAGATAGCCGTCTCCGTCAAAGTCGCGAACAATCTGGCGGCATTTTTCAGTTCCGTCAAGTCCAAGTGCGTCACATGTGAGAGCCTCTTCATAGAAAGTTTCGCCATCTCCATTATTGTAAAATAAGAAAGCATTCCAAGCGTAACCATTGTCGCCCCAACCTGTCTGGAAGAAATCGAGGTTACCATCTTTGTCGAAGTCAACAATGTTAGAAGCTGACGAACGAAGGCTTACGAATGCCGGAGATTCAGGAGTTACATCAACAAACTTCTGACCTTGCTGATTGAGATACACCTTTGCGGTATTTCCGGCGCCGTGAATACCATCCCAATTATTGTCAGCCCAGCCGTCATAAACAATATCTAACCAACCATCATTGTTTATGTCGGCAAAATGAACGTTACCACTGACGGGAAGGAAGTAACCTTCGAGAAGTTTCTTTTCAACAATTACATTACCGCTGTCATCTTTCTTCTCATCTGTATATACGCCACCCTTCGTTTCGGCAATCTTCATATCCTCGAATGCGCCCGTACCGTTTAGGTTGCGATAGAGCGAAACTGTGCGTCCGGGATAGTTCTCTTCACGCTCTAAGTCGGTAGCAGAAACAACAAAGTCAACATAACCGTCGCGGTCATAGTCACCAACTGCGAGCGAATAGTTCACGCTATCGTTATCAGGTTTCATCTTCGGGAAAGCAGCCTCGGTTACGAGTTCAAACTTACCATCGCCAAGATTCTTATAGAGGAGCAGGTAGCGATCGAGTTGTTTTTGGTCATCATCCAAGAATATATCCCATTCGTAACGGCCAAAAAGGAGGAGGTCAAGCAAGCCATCGTTGTTGTAATCGATAGCAGCATATTGGTTAAACGAAGATCCGATTATGCCATGATTGCTGAAAACTCGGTCATAAAAAGTTTGGGGTTCACCGGTTTCTTCATTTGTTCCTTGGCGCTCGGAATAGCTATATCCGTCAATAGAGAATGTTCCGTCGCCATTGTTAAGGCAAAGATTCTGCTGAATCTGCCACCACCAACCGATAGGGTTGAACAACGCGTTACCTTGACCGCCATAAATAATATCTAGATTATCATTGTTTGTAAAGTCTGCCATATAAGGCGATGTGCGGTGAGTTGTCCAAAATTCAGCCTCACTCTTTTCAAAAGTAGATTGCGCAGCTACAGGCATACTTGCCGCAGCAAGAAAACCAAGAGCAACGAAAGAAGTAAAATGTTTCATCGTTGTAATTTTTAAATGGTTGATTTAAGATAGAACAAACTTCATTAGTCGGCTTAACCGACACTGCAAAGTTCTTGCTTTTACATTACCTT
This sequence comes from uncultured Alistipes sp., assembly GCA_964638475.1. Classification (GTDB taxonomy): domain Bacteria; phylum Bacteroidota; class Bacteroidia; order Bacteroidales; family Muribaculaceae; genus UBA7173. The sequence continues at coordinate 87,249 of CAZXAZ010000006.1, forward strand.
GTAAAGACTGATTACGCCATTTTTTTTCAAATTTGACGTAATCAATCTCTTCTGGAGCATTTCTGCAAATTTTATTTAACCCACAAATTATTAATATCTGAGAGTCTCGACTCGATTTGCGCGGGGTTGTCGAAACGTCGCGAAATCCGTTTTGCCATAAATTGCGGATGATCGTTGCGGTGTCGCGAAATGCGCAATAAATCAAAGAAGCGATTCCCTTCAAAACAAGTCTCAGCTGCAAGCTCTTCAAGAATTCTTTCCTCAACCCATTCGATTGTTTCATTACGGTCGTCTGATTGAGGAAGGACATAGCTTGTATGCTCAACAGAAATACCTAATCCGCGACCTCGCATTGCCGTGCCGTAATTCGAGTCAAACATCGGGTCTGAGAAGTTAGTCCACTCAACCTCATCGGCGAGTTCTTCGGGGTCTACTTTAGTTTCATCTTCGAGAATTTCGCTACGCAAACCATATTTGAGTAGCGCAAACGCCAACGACGGTTTGCCGGCACGGTTAACAGCTTCGGCATATCGCAAATAGATATGTGGGATTCGATAAAGCGATACGAATCTCGACAAAATTACGCCATCTTTCATCAGCGAATTAGCAGGATTCGTCACCGATGTATTTGTCGAACCGTTTAACGCAAATTTGGTAATCATACACTCCGAACCATGAACCGCACTTTCGGTTATGCCGAAGGCGGAAGATTGGGTTTCGCCTTCTCGATTAATCAGCATACCGCGGAGGTCGCCTTCAAGATAACCGGAGATGTTCGTAATTCCAAGTCGGTCGATATGAAAATGCTGGGCCGTATTCATTTCATTGACAAACCACGTTGCCGGTAGTAGACTCGGCTCATCGCTGTAGGTAAGGTTTACCAAATTAGGATGATATTTTTTCGCATCGGCAGCATAGGGAATCAATACGACATTCTCAGTCGAGTAAGTGTTATAATGCGACATCACGCTTTCATTTCTTACCGAAGTTGTCCATCGATTACCATTTTCATATGAAATAGCATACCCACCCTCTTTGATAATGCGATAATACATCGCCGCCGCTTGCTCGTAATTTCCATTATACAGATAAAGGTCGCCAAGCAACAAGGCAGGCTTGATGAAAAATGACTGCGAAGCGAAACCATCGATAGTGCCATAATTAGGCGTATAACAAGCGGTGTATGGCTCGAGGTCGGCAATCAGCTTAACGACTAATTCATCAAGACCGACAACCGGGAAAGACCTTTCTGCATCGTTAATATTCAGAATAGGCTCTTCGATATAGCTCGCCGAGCCATAAACTAGCGCAAGCTGTAAGAGCGTCCAATCGCGGATAGAGCGAATAGCAACATATTCCGGAAGCATTACATGAGAACCATGTTCGGTTATTGTCGTATCCATTCTAGCCAACGCGATATTACAATTGTTGATAACGCTGTAATAATCACGTTTCGAACCCAATGTAGCGCCATCGTCGGCAGACGTGGTGAAATTATTCAGATTCTGATAAGCAACGGAGGCAGTGGCGGGCACACTGACGAGGTCGCCGCGCAATTCGCCAAATGCGACATATCGTTCACCAAGAGGTTGTAGCTGAGTCAGAATACCCATAACAGAGTATAACGAGTCGTTCGGCGAATTAAGCTTATGCTCTTTGTCGAAGACATATCCGTTAGACGTTGTTTCAAGCATATCTTCACAAGATGTCAAAGAAGCCGCCAAAGAGAGAGCCGATATAATTGGAATGATGATTTTTTTCATCGTAGAGATTGTTTAGAGGTTGATTTTGATTCCGAAACAGAATTCACGACTCGGAGCAGTCAGACCGGCATCAACTCCCATATAAAGAGGCGATGTCCCATAAGAGAATTCCGGGTCCGGACCGAGGTATTTGGTCAACGTCAACAGGTTATGCACAGCTGCCGAAACGGTAATGCCCTGAAGAAAAGATGAACGAATCGGCAGATTATAGCTAATTTCGAGACTCTTCCATTTTAAATATGAGCCATCTTCAATCCAGCGGTCTGAGAAACGAGCATTGCCCATCGGATCGCCATAAGTTGCGCGTGGGATATCGGTTTGCTGATTATTGGCAACCCAACGATTCATCATTGCTACACTTTGGTTATAAACGCTATTGCCCGACTCAAGATTAGCTCTCAAGGCGTTGTAGACATCGTTACCGACTACATATGTAAATAGCGACGACAGAGAGAAGCCCTTCCACTGAAGGTTGAAATTAAAGTTACCGTAAATATCCGGATTGGGGTCACCAATTATTGTTCGGTCTTTATCATCAATAAATCCGTCGGCATTTGTATCTACAAAACGCATATCGCCGGCGCCAAACGCGGTCACACTGCCGTCGGCATTTCTAATGCCCAAGTTTGCAGCCTTAGCAGCATCGGCAGATGCAAAAACGCCATCTGTCTTATAACCATAGAATACGCCAACCGGATTCCCGGTTTCTGTCAATACTTGACCACCCATAATTTCAGTTATAAACGCTTCGCTCAACTCTGTCAATTTATTATTGTAATGGCCAATTGCAAAACCGACATCAAGTTTCCAATCACGCAGATTGAGCGCACGAACAGATGTTGACACATTAAATCCGATGTTACGCATCGTCCCGTCGTTAGACCAATATGACGCAATACCGGCCTGGTCGGGAAGAGTCTTGCGCATCAACAAGTCTGATGTTTCGGAGCGATAGACATCAATCCCGAGCGACCAACGATTATTAAAGAAACTCATATCAAGTCCGGCTCTGACGGTGTTAGTGCTTTCCCATTTAAGTTTGTCATTACCCAAATTTGAGAGCACCCATCCGAAGGCGTTATCCATTAAACCCTTCGATTCGTAATAGGTTTGATTTACGTACATCGGCAGGTTGTCGTTGCCCGCGATAGAGTAAGAAGCATATAGTTTCAAGAATGAGATAAAATCAACATGCTTCATCCAACTTTCATTCGAGATTAACCATGCGCCATTAACCGACGGGAATAAGCCCCATGAAACGCCTCCGAGTTTCAATGCGCTGGGCGCATCTTTGCCAAAGCGAGAGGATGTTTCCATCGCGACATCAGCATTTATAAAATAGCGATTTCGCCAGGAGTATCCGGTTGTTAGATACCAAGCCATATTGCGCCATTGAGAGTCTAAACCGTGAGAGAAATGTAACGACGCGCTTGTGTTCGAGAGGTCATTCATATAGTCAGAGCTCGTATTATGACCTTCGCCGTAAGAATAGTTATACGTGTCATTCATATAACGATATCCCAATGTGAAAGCGAGTTGGTTATTAATATCTTTAAAGGGGACATATTCGATATGAGCATCCATATCAATCGAAGTGTAACGCCCCATCTGACTCTTCACAACATTTTTAGATACGGCATAAATTTCGCCATTGTTATTGTAGAGATTTGTTTCCTCAACACCATAATCCGGGAGGAAAGAATTCTCTTTCATCTTGTCGAAAGTATAGCTAACTCTTCCTTGAACAGCCCACTTGCTATTAAAGTCGTAACGCGGAGTCACATTTAGGCTGAAACGATAGTTACGATTGTTGCCGATGCCAAGGTCGAGGATCGACATCGGGTTACCAACTCCGAGTTCGTCGACATCAGCATACTTTTTAGTAACGCCTCCGGTCGTGGTCAGAATATTCGAGTGAAATAACGGAGCTTTAATCATCGACATAAATCCGGGCGATGAAACGCCATCGATGCCGTCGTTACGCATCTTGCGAGTAGCTTGCGCAAAAGCGATATCGAAACGAGTCGTCAAGCCTTTCCAAATATTAATATCAGAATTAAAACGGACATTCAATCGGTCGTAAGAGGTTTCGCGAATCGAACCGTCGCTCTGAGCATATCCCAATGAGAAAGCATATAACGCTCGGTCGTCACCTCCACGGACATTGATGCCATAATTCATCATCATTCCGGTATGAATGGTCAAATCTTGCCAATCGGTATTATTATGAGTCATCGCATAGGTCGACGATGTTGGGTCATCATTGAGGAAATTAAGATTTCCAACCAGTGATGAGTTGTCATATTTTCCGCGGAGCACGTCACTAACATAGGTGCGATATTGATTAGCATCCATTACTGCCATTTTCTTGCCGGGTGTCTTCACGCCGAGCATTGCATAGGCTTCAATCTGCGTTGCCGCATCGTTGGCTCGTCGGGTGTCAATTAAAATCACTCCATTAGCACCCTTAGCGCCATATTGTGCCGAACCATTCTTCAACACAGTCACCTTTGCGATGTCGCGCGGATCTATCAGCGATAACGGGTTTGAAAAATAGCCGTCCATTACCGATTCGGTCTCGGGCGCTGAACCCCAAATTACGCCATCGACGACAAATAGCGGTTGAGAGCTGAGACTGAGCGAATGTAGGCCGTCAATATAAACCGAATGGCCGCTACCGGGCATCCCCGAGCGCGCTACTGCAAATAGATTGCCTTGCAGATTGCTGACCGTTTGGTCAGCATTAATTTCGTCAATCGGGAAATATTCAACAGACGTAGAAGCTGTCGCTGAATATGAGCCCGACACGCCAAAGCCATATTGAGATTCAGGTTGAAGTAAGATTTTCACAGATGACGCTGTAGATGTTGGTATATATCTCACTTCATATCCGGGGATTTCAACTCTCAAAATAGCCTGAGGAGCTACATCTATAGAAAAGGCGCCATTGTCGCCCGACATCGCGGCTTCGTCGCTATTGAGAACCGTGATTCGAGCGCCCGGCAAAAAATCTCCGGTAGAGCTATCTATTACCGAGCCTTTAATATTTGTAGTCTGCGCAAGCGCCGCTACCGGGAGAGTCAGCCCCATTGCAATCAATGCGATACGCTGCTTAAATATATTCGTATTCATAGTTTATCGTTTTGTCATGAGGTCACTTACATAGGTTTCACCGGCACAAATACCAAGCGGTCTATGCGGAAACGGCGTGAAAGCTGATTCGCATTGAATTCGGCATTTGTAACATTGGTTGAAACATAGATAGACGTAGTTGTGACTCTGTCGTTAGGGTCATTTTTCGGATTCATGAACCATACACGATCATAGTAATTGGCAACAGGGAATTTAAAAGCCTCGGCTACTTTAATGGTAGTCATCTTGGTGCCGGAGGTCAAGAAACTCTTGTCGTTGAATGATTTGCTTTTGGAGCGGCCATTAGTGTCGAGATAGCTAACAGCGAATTGAACGCGAGTACTGTCGGAAACATTTGTCGCATCAGCGACATTGGCCGGCACAAATGTTGCATAAATATCATACTCTCCGGCTAGGATATTCGGCACAGCAAAGGTTATACCCGGCTGACGAGATGATGACGCCGGGAATACTTCGATATAGCGCTGACCGCTGATTTCATCAGCAAAAATATTGTCAGTAGCAACATTTCTGGTATAGACCGTTGTTCCTGCCGCCGGTGTTCGTCCGCTTTGCTCTTCCGCTTCTATTTCAATCGCCTTGTTGAATGTCTCGGTCATATCATAATTAAGAGACGACGCAAGGAAGATGCGGCCGTTACTAGCCGAAACCTGCTCCATCCCGCTAAAGAAATCGGTCGGGCTAGAAATTACGCTACCGGTTGTTGATATAATCGAGTCTAACTCAACCGGATTTGCCAATCCCGTACGGAATATCAAGTCGCTAACAATCGCCAACGAGGTCTGTTGTTTCTGAATAGAATCAGCGACAGCTTGATCGGCATTATAGGTTAGGAAGTAGGGTGTAATCTCATTATAAGCCTTCTCCCACGCCTGATTATCGGGGATAACCATCGAGAAAACGCTATCTTCAGAAGCGATATTACCCAGACCGTAAATCGGATATTCGAGCAAGCGGTTATAGCTAACCATTGCGATGTCACTACTCAACGCATCATCTTTCGCACCGGGGATTTGAGACGGCAATAGCATCTCGTCAAACTGCGCGATAAAATCAGAAATGTTAGATGTGTTAGAGTGTACATCAATATATTCTCTGAAATTATAAGTGTAGGGAATAGCTGTGGTAAGTTTATGCAGCAAGCCGTTCGTCGCATGAATGTCGGCCTTAATAATATCGGCTCCACCAAACGAAATCGCCCCCTCAGAGAAATACAACAACTTTCCGTTTAGCATTTTGACGCCTTCGTCTTCTTGAGTTGCCGTCGAAATATTGAACCGAGCGATATGGTTGGCGATAGTGCGAGTAATCGCCGCTGTGTCGGTCAAGTCAACTTCGGTCAACGCCGAGTTAACCGGAGCCCAATCCGTAAAAGTCTGTGACGATGCCAACATTTTATCATATCCGGCAATTTGAATCATTTGAAAAAAGGTTGACAATTCGGGGTCTTTCTCAATTTCCCTAAGCAACGAATCCGTCTCCTGAAGCGATGTTTTATCGGAGTAATGGTCATCCCATGTGTCGTTACACCCCGAAAGGATAATAAGACTCGCAGCGATAACCGAATTATATATTTTATTAGCCATATATCTGTGTCTGAAAGATTAATATATATCCTCGGTGTCGATAAGACTTGTCGGTATTATTTCGATGTAGTCACCGTGAAACTCTTGGTTAGGCGCATAAACATTCTTGCCCCGGAGATAGTGAGCTCCATATTCTTGGAATGAGAATTGGCCTATAATAATGCGCAGACACGTTTCTTTATCGCGCAACGTAGTTTGCCCTTGCAGAGTCCAGATAGAAGCAGGCGCTTTCATGTAGCCTCGGTTACGCATCGCTTTGTCATTTTCTGCGTCAGAGGGAGTGCCGGTGTCAGAAGTCCAGCCAACCTGAGGGTCAGTGCCGGCGATACGCAAATCTCGAGGGATACCTTGGATTTCACCATCGACAAACAACTGTGCGATACCGCGCCAACTTTCCTGACGATATCCCAAACGAATTTCATAAGAGCCCGGGGGCATCGGCAACATTCTCAAATTGAAGTCATACCAACCATTGAGTTTCAACTCATCAGCCTCAAAATTGGTCCACGAGTCAGACGCCCACATTGTAATTTCAGTCTCGTCGCTAAACGACAAATGTTTCGAGCAGAAATCATTCGGAATAACATAACCCGACGCATCAGCCATACCAACCAACTGCCATCTGATATTATTATTGGTCAATTCGGGCGGAATGTTATAAAAGTCGAAACGGATACGCTTGTTTAAGACATCGTTTACCATAACATCCTCATCGTAAACGAGCATCGACGTTAGCGAATGGACGAAGCCATTAATCGCACTAAGATTGCTCTGAGATTCATCAAGCCCTACATAGCCGCCCGATTTTAGGGTATTAATCTTATTACCCGCTTTAATTTCCATCAAGCGATAGGTATACATCGTTTCGTAATACTCTTTTCGCTCAGACATAAAATTGGCAGAGGTGCATGCTCCGTTGTAAACGAACGAGTTTGTCGACATCTGTCGGTCAAGGATATGGTAGGCAACAAATTTGTTGAGCGCATTATTGCGAGATGTGTAATCATCCGCGTCGTCGTTGCCATAATAGAGCGTCGCAAACGCTTTGAGATCATCAATTGAGTTGATTCCGGCTTGATGCATCACCTCATCGGGCTCGGCAAACAGAGTATATCCATAACGCTTTGTGACCGGCACCTTGAAGGTCATTTCGCCTTTTTTAACCACCCCGGAGGGATATGGCGCAACATATTCTTCATCGATAATCATTTCGGTGCTATCGTTGAGATGGGTGAGTCTAAGCGCTTCCGTGAAGAGAGTGAATTTACCACTATTTTCAAGAACGTTGAGCAGAAATTCTTCACTCGAAGTCAAGACATTATCGATAATATGCACGACTCCGTTATGCAACTCTATATCCTTTTCGATAATAGTGCTCGTTTTATTAATATTAATAATCAAACTGCCGCCTTCAGGGTCTGCTTGATAAGAAATAGTAACATATTTCTCATTCATATTTGACTCAGGAAGAGAGCCTTCCTCAAAATGCTCTGAGGTATAATCTGTAGCGGCACTCTTGATAACATGATTGAAAACTATTTCGCGTTTTTCTTCATCGGTCAAGTCTGAATAACTTTTACCAACAGAGGCAAAATAGCGGTCGAAAGCAGCGTCGCTTGGCAAGAAACAGGTGTAGTGGCCGTAAGTCGAGAGCAATGCTTCAAGACCGGTATCAGACAACATTGTCGCAAAAGTTGAAGTGGTCGGCAATGAGGCACAGTAAGAGGCCACTGTGTCTCCGGTAAAGGTGTAATAGCTATCGTCGTTGACGTCGTCGCTACATCCGGTTGTAACGAATGCCACGAGGGCTACACTGAGGCTATACTTGAGAAAACTTAATAGTCGATTCATGGGGTCAGTTCTTTTCAATCGATGATGATACTTTGTAGAACGGATTCTGAGTAAGCAATTTATTGCTACGCAACTCGCTATCTTTGATGGGCATATAAAGCGCATTAATCTCGCCCAATTTGCTTGAAACGGTTGATTGGTCAAGCGATGAATATTTCGGAATAAGATATGTATTGACAATATTCCGGAACTGAGAACGGTCGCGATTGATTCGTCGAAGTATGTCGAAATAGCGTTTTCCCTCGAAAAGGAATTCGCGTTGACGTTCGTCGAAGACTAAGTCTCTCATTCTATCTTGGGTATTATAAGAGCTATAGCTAAGCGAGCCTGAACCGGCCTCAGGATTGGCACGATCATAAATAGACGAAACGAGGTTAAAAGCTGTTTCAAGGTTGCCGCCCATTTCAACAATAGCTTCTGCTTTCATTAACATTACGTCTGGCAATCGATAAAGAATCCAATTACTTACTCCGCCATCGACATTCATATAATCAGACTCGCGAACATCTTTGGTCTGAATTTCATTTCGATATGCGAGATATTTCTTAATCGGGAATGCCGCCAACGATGATGACGAATAGAATGAGTCTACGCCTCGAATATCGGTGGTTGAGAATAATGTTGTCGTAGAGAAATCATAAGCCATCATCTGCTGATGTCCCCAACCTGAATGTCCACCCTCTGTGCCGTAAAATTCGCAAAGAGTATAGTTAGGAATATTATTACGACTAAATTGGAGTTCGATAATGCTTTCAGTTGAGTTCCCTTCAACAAATACACTGCGATTGTAAGCGTTTGAGCCCACGAGCGAAAGAATATTCTGAGTGTCGCCCATTACAAGGTCGCAATAATCTACACATTCAACGTAACGATTGCGCCACAGACACATATCGGCGATGAGCGAACGAACAGCTGCTCGGGTGAATCGTCCTTTTTTATATTCCGTATTTGTCCAAGTCTCTACGGCGTAATTCTCAACTGCTTTCAAATCATCAATCAAGAAATCGATGAGTTCGTCGGGATCAGCCTGAGCACATTGAAAATCTTGAGTATCATCGATAGTGGGCTCCACTATCAAGGGCACATCTCGGAAAGTGCGCACCAAAGTAAAGTAGCAGAACGCGCGTATTGCCTTTACTTCTGCGAGGTATCCACGCATTTGAGCAACCGTGAAGTTGGGGTCTTTTTCACATACCTGCGGAGCAAAATGCTCAACTGTGTTACAGAGATTGATTACGTTATAGAAGTCGCCCCAATAAGCATAGTTGTTTGAAGGCAATATGTTCAAGTTGCCAATATAAAGCAAATCGGTGCCGACGTTGTTGCCAAGTATGACATTGTCGCTACGAAATTCGCTCCAAATCATCAGGCGCTGCATAAAACCGGGCTGTTGCATCGCTCTATAACACGCTCCGGTAACACTCAATACGTCTGATTCGGTCTGCCAAAACTCGTCGAGCACCATTTCGTTGGTTGGCTTGAGCTCGAAAAAATCTTCACAAGAAGCAAAGGTCAAGCTCATTGTCAAGGCAATGAATATATTTTTTATGTTGAGTTTCATTTCTTCTTTTATTTATAATCCAACGGTTACACCAAAAGTGAAATATTGCGAACGCGGTGTGTTACTGCGGTCTTCGGCGATACCCAACGAATTCGGAGAGATTTCGGGGTCGACACCGGTATATTTGGTGAAAGTCAATACGTTATTGAGTGTCAGATAGAGGTTTAGCGATTGCAACTTTATCTTTTTCAACAACTTGCGCTCGAAGGAGTAATTAAAGGTGATATACTTCAAACGTAAGAATGAGCCATCCTCAACATAGCGGTCGCTACCGAGCCAGTTATAACCATATTGATAAAGCGCACGGGGCATATCGGAAACATCACCTTCTTTACGCCAACGCCAATTCACGGCTATCGATTGGTTATTGTTGCTATACATATTCTCAGCATTCATGCGGGCATAGTTGACAATTTTGTTACCGGCTCGGAAGTTGAAGAATGTATTCATCGAAAGGTTCTTCCATTTCAAGGTAAATCCGAAACCTCCATAAATCTTCGGATTACAGTTGCCGAGATAAACAATATCAAGTTCGTCGATATTACCATCGTGGTTAATATCTTCATAGATAGCATCACCGCCTCGGAACTTATAGTTGACACGCCCGTAGCCGAAATACATATTCATCGGGTTGCCTTGCGCATCTGTAACGACTTCGCCATTGGCGTCTCTAACAACCGGGCATGTTCCTTCGCGGCCCTCAACATAGTCGCTATATTGATAGACCCCTTTATAGCGGAAGCCATATATCGAACCAAAGGCGTTGCCGACTTGCACACGCGTCAGATAAGAGCCGTTGTTATAATCAAACTCGCCATTATACGCGTCGAGTATCGATGGCAGCAAGTCTGTTACCTTACTATTATAGTTGGCAAGGTTGAAGTTAACATCAAACGACCATCCGTTGCCAAACTTCACCAAGTTGTTGGTATAGAAGTTTAACTCCCAACCATTTTTTTCCATGCTACCGCCATTGACATAGCTAATCGAGCCGAAACCTGTCGACGAGGGTATCGTTTGATCTTTAAACAACAAGTCGTTGTTGTTTTCATGGAAGAGGTTAAAATCGAGGTTGTAACGATAATCACACAGGTTTAAATCGAAACCAACGTTGAATGATTCGGTTGTCTCCCAACGAAGGTTTGAAAGACGAATTGTTGTCGGTTTCATTGTCGGGATGTCGATGTAGTTATTTCCGTCTGACGAATCCCAGTTTGAATTGTAACGAGCATAATGGAGATACTCATAATCGGGCATACGTCCGGTCTTGCCATAACCGGCTCGGATTCCAAAAAGGTCGAGCCAACTGCTCCAATTTTTAAACCACGATTCGCGAGAAAGTATCCATTTTACCGACACAGCGGGGAATGTTCCCCAACGGTTACCGGGGCCGAAACGGGTGCTACCATCGCGACGTACGGTTGCATCAAATACATATTTACTGTCGAAGGTGTAGTGGATACGTCCCATGTATGCCATTGAGTGCCATTCGCCGCGCTCGCTACGCATGGCATTCTCGTAACCCTCCATTGCCGGATTTAAGATGCCGTTAGGAAGATTATATTTGCGAAACTCTTGATAGTGAGAGTTTCCGGTTGTCAGCTCCCATGCTCCATAAAGCATTAATGAATGGCGGTCGCCTAGTTGGGGCACAAACAGGAGGTCGTGTTTGGTTTGAATATTAAGACTTTCCGCTTCGCGTCCATAAGCGCGATTGACATACTCGTTGTTCCACATATATGAAGTAACGTCTCCGGGAAGCATCTTATCTTCACGTTTATTCTCTATATCGAATTGCACATATCCTGAATAGCGCAATTTTGTTTTGTTTGGATCGAGAATATCATATTGCAGACGAAGAGTCGGGATGATACGCATATCGATTTCATCGTATTTCGCCAAATGAGCAAGGGCGACAGGATTGACCAGATTTTTCTGACTATCGTCGAGCGAAGATGAAAGAGGTATGGTATAGAATTCTGATGTGTCTTGTCCTAACGCATCTTGACGATAAACCGATACGTTGGGCATTTTGCGGTATGCAATATCGAGCAATCCTTCTGAATAGCCGTCATCTTTATAATTCTGCTGATTCTTTGAGTGGGTCAAAGAAAATTCGGTTGAGAATTTTAATCGGTCTGAAACTTGATAGTCGAGATTCATTAGCGATGAAATTCGATCGTATTGTTGCTCGATAATCGTGCCGGATTGGGTGAGATAGCCTAGCGATATGCGATATTTTGCTTTATCTCCTCCTCCGGTGATATTGATCGTATTATCATGAGCAAATCCATATTTGGTTACTTCATCAACCCAGTCTGTGTTATTATTAAACTGTTCATATTCTGAATAAGTTGGGTCATAGTTGAATTCGGGTATGTTGCAAGCGTTTTCATCTTGACGAGGATTAAAATATGCCTGTTTCATCAACATGGTGTATTCGTCGCCGTTTAACATTGTTCGCCCCTTGGGCTGACGGTGGCCTGAAAATTTATAGAGATATTGCACTCTTGTCGGGCCTTTGACGCCTCGCTTGGTTTTAATCATAATGACTCCGTTCGCACCGCGTGCGCCATAGATTGCCGCTGATGCGCCATCTTTCAACACCGTAATTTCTTCGATATCTTCCGGATTAATGCTCAACAAGTTGGCAAATTGCTCTGAAGTCGCATTTGCATAATCGAATGTGCCGTCGACATGACTTTCATAGGGGATGTCGTTGAGCACGATAAGAGGCTGTGAATTTGAATTGATTGAGCCCGAACCGCGAATACGCATTGATGAGCCCGAACCAAGGTCGCCTGAGGCGTTGACGATATCCAAACCTGCCATTCGTCCCTGAAGGGCGTCGTCGATTGATGATACAGCTAAGCCCTCAAAGGCTTTGGTATTGATGCTCTGAATCGCACCGGTGATTTCCGAGCGATTAATCGGCATTGTGCCGTCATCATGTATTTTCTGTCCGGTAACAACTACCTCATGAAGGGTCGTGTTACTTTCGAGTTTGATATTCATCTCCGACTGTATCGGCAATACAATGGGGTTATATCCTACATAGCTAACTTTAATCTTGTTGGCGGAGTTCTTTACTCTTAATGAGAATTCGCCATTGATGTCGGTTGTCGTCGTGCTATGAACACGATTGTTTTTATCTATTTCGTAGACAGCCACACCAATCAGCGGTTCGTCAAGCTCATCAATAACGACACCTCGTATCATGTTGTAAGCTTGAGCTCCCAACAATTCTGGCATCAAAAGCATGACGGCTGTTAGAATTATGAAATATATTTTATTCATAGTGACATTTATTTTCGTGATGAAGTCAGAAGCCTAGCGCTTGGTCAACGAGATGGATGACTGCGCGTGACGATGCGGTGATATTTGTGGCTGTAGTATAGTCGGGCGAGTCAACTATGAAATCGCGCGCCATAATGTTGTAGGCGTTATTTTCTTTGATAACATTGGCTTTTATACCATTTTCTCCGGTGATTTCAAGGTTGTATCCATTGCTTGACACCATTAGTTTATGGAATTTATCGTAGTTGTTACGAGCGGCTGTCTCATAGCTGATGGGGCCATATGGCTTGCCGCTGATATATGCCGAATTATCCATAAAGTGATATTTCAAGAATGATAACAAATATAGCGTCTTGCGTTTCTTTGAGGCGTAATCGTCGTCGGTGGCGATTTGCTCCCATGTGTAGAGGTTGGGATCTTCGCTGAAGGCTCGATTAAGCGCTTCTGCGGTCGGCACAAAAATGGTATATCTAAAGTTATTGAATGAATTAACAATCATTCCAAGACCTGATGAATTTGAACCAATCTTTGAACTAAAGATTTCTTCTACATCGCTATCCTCTGAAAAATAGGTTAAGACTTGGTCATGTCCGCGACATAAATCAAAGAATGCCTTATACTCGGGATGCGCAGCGAGCTGATCGTAAACGCTTGTGGTTGCATCGTGGAGAATATGGTCGATAAAAAAGGTTCGTCCGTTATCTGAGTCGTAGCGACAGGGATTACCACTATTTCCGGTAATAATTGTTGCTTCCGGGGTTTTAGCTTCTATATCACCGCCTCCGTTAAATTTAACTGACGATTCTCTTCCACTGACGGCTATCGTTGCACCTCCTTTGGTCAGCACATAATTAGCCGACCCATCGTCGATATATCCGGTTAAGCTGCCGCCTTCGTTATCTCCGATAACGATATGCATGTCGATTATATCGCGTAATCTGTTGCGAATTACACGCTTATTGGTTACCGCGCGTTTAAATTCCCCCTTATTACCTTGAGCATCTGAAGTGTAAACATTCGCAACTACTGTGTTTTGATTCTTTTCATAAGAGAATTCCCAGATTTCGCGACTCGAACCGCCAATTGCCCAAGAAATGGGTTCCCGATAGTTTTTCATCGCGTCATCGGTAGGAACGAGTAAGTTATACATATTTTCCATCGAGCGGAGATACATATAGAAACGCATTGCCTCTGTATCCGATAGGTTTGACCAATCATCGGTGATAGCCCATTTCATTACGCTCATGTTGTCGTCTGTCAAGACTGACGCATAAACGCCTTGATAATCAATCGGAGGAAAGACGGTGTTAACAATATATACGGGGCCGTTGCCGGTCATAATACATTTTTCTACATCGCTCTTTTTGATGTCTATCGGATAGCTGGTCTCATCAGTAAGATTAGGCCATGCATGGGGAAGCGATGCTGTAAATGAGCGTTTCTGATGATTTTTCAAGAACATTGCGAGAATGTCGGTCGGAATATTATCCCAACTGCCATAAGCATCGCGAAGATAGCTACCTTTGCCTCCGTTGATAAATTCATCCATCGCGCGATCGGTCGGGACAAACATCGCGCCCATATCTTGCTCCGACGAATACATCGAATAGCCGGCTTCAGTAGGGTCGTAGTAGAGCATTCCATAGCTAGATAATGACTCGCCGTGGGGGTCTATTGTATGTGTGCGCTCGTTAAAATATCCTTTAACAAACACCGAATCTACTCCGCTAACAAGCGGGCGTAATGGTGTCGATCCATCGTAATACTCTTTCACCTCTTGGGTGTAAGATGAATTATAATATGGTGCACTAAATTTTTCAAGCAAGCCACTAAATATGCGAGTATCTGAAGATGTGTTTATAGCCTCTGCCATATTAGACATCGGCAATAAAACATCTTCTACAACATGAACATATCCATTTTTACAAATGACGTCACGCTCGATTATTCTGACTCCATTAATATAGATATCGCCGGATGAAAAGGTCGTCCCGTTATATAAGACCGAGAAATCTTCTTTAGTCATCCCTTGGGTTGACATCTGCTTTTCTGTGAAATGAACAAGCATCGGAGCTTCTTCGACCATGAAAATATCTTTCTCGCCGAATCGACTCCAATAGGGGCTTGCCAATAAGTCGTCTGGCAATGTTGTAATCAAATCATCAAGATAAGAACCGGAGCTTTTACGACGTACAGCCATACCCTCGTTTGCGCCGTCAGATCCGGCTACATTTGACAACATTCCGCTCAGATATGCCATATTAATCATGCTCGTATTCATGATTTTCTTCTTCTGAGCTACGGTCAATTCTTCGTAACTTGTAACGCCAAACCTATTGTCTTGAAAAAAACGTGTGAAAGCCTCGTCATTAGCCGGGAAGAGTGTCTTGCTTCCGGTTTTAGACAATACTTCGCGATAGTTGAGGTCGTCAATTAGTCTTACGAAATAGGTAAATCCGCCATTGTCGTAGAGATAGTCATAAATACTTGCGCCAAGATTATCCGGTGCTTTATCATCATAAACATATTCATCCTGACATGAGCTACACAGACAAGGCAACAACAACAGGCCGACCATCGTTGGCTTGAAATGTCCGATTCTTTTCAGTCTCATATTGTTCGTTTTATTTAATTCATGGTATGTCGGATATCTACCGAGCTTTTGCCGGGTCACGACTTTGCGAGTGTAAAATTACTTCGTAATTAACAGACTGTTTGAGATAAAAAAATCATATTTTTTAACAAACGTCGCAACATCAAGCTTATCGTATCGCTTTGTTCTGTATTTTTGGGTGTAAAAAGGCAAACGAGATAAAATTTTCCGCAAATAGTCAAAAAACACGTCTGTCAACACTGCTAAGGCGTGTATTGGGCTATAAATGGCAGAATTATACAATCAAGGTAGTGTTTGATTGATTAGTACAATTAATAGAAGTAATATTATAAGTATCTCTGCTCGTCAACTCGTAATTTTGCAATAGTATAAATCTGCAATAATTATTAAACGAATGACTATCTCTTTGCAAAAATATTTTCTGCCTTTGACTATCGGCGTTGCTTCAATTACTGCGGAAGCAACGACTAATGAGTCGACTCTTTGGTACTCTGCTCCGGCGAAGGAGTGGATGGAAGCTGTTCCACTCGGCAATGGACGCATAGGGGCAATGGTCTACGGAGGCATTAGTCATGATCGAATTGCCTTAAACGAAATTACCATGTGGTCGGGTCAACGAGACTCGCTTCAAAACGACTATTGCGGACCTGAAAAACTTGCAGAAATTCGGGCTGCTTTCTTCGCCGGAGATATCGCGAAGGGAAACTTCCTTACCAATCAATTTCTCTCTGGGCACTCGGTTTCGTTTGGCACCCATCTGCCGGTGGGCGATTTGATTATTGACTTTAACAATCATAGTACTGCGATTTCAAACTATTGTCGTTCGCTCGACCTATCAACGGGCGTTGCTTCAACGACCTACACCGGCGGCGACATCAATTATCGTCGCGAATATCTCTGCAACTATCCTGACAATGTTTTGGCAATTCGCTTAACGGCAGACAAACCGGCTAGTATTTCCACAACCGTGTCTACCGACCTTCTGCGCGAAGCCGCTATTTCAACGACTGATAATTGCTTGACTTTCGACGGCAAGGTTTCTTATCACATGTTTGGTCAAGGCGGGGTTAGTTTTGTCGGGAAAATTCATATTGACAATGAGGGCGGCGATGTCTCTCTCGATGGTAACTCTGTGTCGGTCTGCAACGCCGACGCGGTCACTCTTATCATCGATATACAAACCGACTACACCTCTGACGACTACAAGAGGGTTGCCAAAAATAATATCGCAAAGGCGTCGGCTTTGGGATACGAGAAACTGAAAGCGAATCATATTGCCGATCATTCGGCTCTGTTCAACCGAATGAGCTTGATAATCAATGGCGAAGGTGAAATGTCTGATTTACCGACGGATACACGTCTGCGCCTTATTAAGGGGGGCGCTATAGACCCCGCGTTTGATGCCCTCTTTTTCCAATATGGCCGCTACATGCAAATTGCATCTTCGCGTCAAAATTCTCCATTATGCTCTAATCTTCAGGGCATTTGGAATGATAATCTTGCCTGTCAGATGGCTTGGACTTGCGACTATCATCTTGATATTAACATCAACCAAAACTATTGGGCGGCAAACAAGGCTAACCTCCATGAAACAAATGAGGCTTTGTTTACCTACCTACGACTACTTGAAAAATATGGAAGCGAGACTGCCTCGAAGTTGTATGGCTGTAAGGGGTGGTGCGCTCATACTGTCACCAATTTATGGGGCTACACGGCGCCGGGTGGCGATGTTAGCTGGGGCTTGAATGTGACAGCCGGAGCGTGGTTGGCAACTGAGTTATGGAGCCATTATCTCTACACAAAAGATGATGAATATTTGCGCAATACGGGATATCCTATTCTGAAAAGTTGTGCAGAATTCTTTATCGACTATATGGTCGAAGACCCCGCTACCGGATTTCTTGTGACCGGGCCGAGCATCTCGCCGGAGAATGGGTTCAAGCTTCCTGACGGCAGCGGCTATTCAGCTTCAATGATGCCGACTCTCGACCGTGCGGTTGTTTATCAAATCTATACAGCGTGTATCGAGTCGTCGAAGATTCTTAATGTTGACAAAAAGATGCGTTTGCGTCTTGAAAAAGATATCAAACGTCTGCCCCCTCTCGCCGTTGGCAAAGATGGGCAAATAAAGGAATGGTTGCTCGATGTTACTCGCCAAGACCCTTCTCATCGCCATTCTTCTCATCTTCATGCGCTATATCCGTTCGGTCAGATGTCATTCGACTCTACTCCAGAACTGATGGAGGCTGCGCGCAACTCGATTGAAGCGCAAACAGCATCTCCGAATTGGGAAAACACTGAGTGGAGTTGCGCTAACATGATTTGCTTCAACACATTCCTCAAAGATGCCGAAAAAGCCCATTACTATATCCAAAACTTATTCCACAATTTTACTCGCGAGAATTTAATGACAGTGTCGCCGAAAGGTATCGCGGGCGCCCCTGCCGATATTTTCAGTTTCGACGCGACTGAGGCGAGCGTTGCCGGCATGTGTGACATGTTGTTGCAATGTCAAAATGGCTACATCGAATTCCTTCCTGCCCTCCCAAAGGCATGGAATTCCGGCTCTGTTAAGGGAATCTGTGCTCGCGGAGCTGTTGAGGCTGACATCGAATGGAAAGATTTGAAATTACAACATGCAACTCTCCGCTCAACAAAAAATACGACGATTCGAGTGCGTATCCCTCTGGGCGCAAGGGTAAATCTTGATGGCAAATTACTAAAAGTCAAGACTTCATCTGACGGCTTGGCTACATTCTCTATAAAACCGGGCGAACTGCTCAATTTTGAATTGTAGATTTTTATTGCGACATGAAAAACTATATTATCGCAGCGGCTTTAGCGGTTGCTTCTATCGTGCCATTTTCTGCCGAAGCAGACGTTACAACTCGTAAACTCCATGATAACTGGCGCTTTCGACAGGGGCGATCAGATATTTGGTATCCGGCTACCGTGCCGGGGACGGTCCATACAGACTTAATGGCGAATGATATTATCGAAGACCCTTTCTTCCGACTTAACGAACGTGGTGTGCAATGGGTCGATAAGGAAGACTGGATGTACGAGACTTCCGTAATCGCCTCAAACGAAGAGGTTAACGCTGAAAATCAGCAAATCGTTTTCTACGGGCTTGACACATATGCTGATGTTTATCTCAACCATGAGCGTATCCTAACCGCCGATAATATGCATCGCACTTGGGTATGCGATGTTAAGGGTAAGCTTAAGGAGGGGGAAAACTTACTGGAAGTATATTTCAACTCTCCTATTAAAGTTGACTTGCCAAAATATGACCAATTTGACTATACTTTTAACACCGGACCTGACCAAAGCCAAAATGGAGGCCTGTTCAATAAGACCTTAAGCATTTTCGCTCGTAAAGCGGGTTATCACTATGGATGGGACTGGGGCCCGCGTTTGGTTACTTCCGGCATATGGCGCGATATCGATTTGGTTACTTGGAATGGCTTGAAAATAAACAATGTGCAATACATCCAAAAAGATGTAAATGCTTCGCGAGCAAACCTCGCTACCATCGTTAATATTAACTCTGACTCTGACATTGATAACGCAACGATCACTCTTACTGCTGACAACAAAACTGTTGCGACAAAAAGGGTATCTCTCAAAAAGGGAGAAAATTGTGTAACGCTTGACTACTCGATAAAAAAGCCTCGACTTTGGTGGACAAATGGTTTAGGCGAAGCTTATCTCTACGATTTTAAGGCAACAGTGGCTGCCGGTAACGATATTGTTGCCCAAAATGATGAAATCGGCATCCGCTCTTTAAAACTGATTACGGAAGATGATGCTTACGGTCGTTCGTTAACATTCGAGCTAAATGGCAAACCGGTCTTTATGAAGGGGGTTGACATGATTCCGCTTGACAATTTCCTGCCTCGCATTACTCGCCAAAAATACGAAAAACATGTTCTTGACGCGAAGGCTGTTAATATGAACATGATTCGTGTTTGGGGTGGCGGTGTTTACGAAGATGACTATTTCTATGAACTGTGTGACAAAAATGGTATTCTTGTTTGGCAAGATTTCATGTTTGCATGCTCAACATACCCTGCCGACTCGGCATTTATAGCCAACATTCGCCAAGAGGCTATCGACAATGTTATCCGCATCCGCAACCACTGTTCGATTGCCCTTTGGTGTGGCAACAATGAATGTCAAGATGTCTACTACGGTTGGGGAGGTCGCTACAACTATTACAAAAACATGGGAGTGGAAGAATTGACAACAAAGCAATTCAAGGATATGTATTTCCGCACTCTTCCTGAGGTTGTTGAACAATATGGAGGGGGCATCTCTTATCGCCCGTCATCGCCTTATGCGTTTGAAGATACGCCTTCTGACGGTATTCATGGCGATGCTCACTATTGGGGCGTTTGGCATGGTCGCGACTCTATCGGACATTACAATATCGAAAAGTCTAGATTCTTCTCGGAATATGGATTCCAATCTTTCCCGGAATTTGAATCGGTAAAGATTTATGCACCGCAAGAGCGCGACTGGGCAATTAATTCCGAGGTTATGATGGCTCACCAAAGAGCTGGCTCTTACGCCAATAACCTTATCAAGGAATATATGGACCATGAATTCCGCACGCCCGACGATTTCCAAACGTTTCTTTACGTGGGGGCTATCCTACAAGGTGACGCCATAAAGACAGCCATTGAGGCGCATCGTAGAGATATGCCCCATTGTATGGGCACTCTAGTTTGGCAGCACAACGATTGCTGGCCTGTTGCCTCTTGGGCGGGACGCGACTATTATGGCAGATGGAAGGCGCAACAATATTACTCAAAGGCGGCATATGATGATATACTCGTTTCTCCTGTCGTTATCAATGACTCTCTCTCTGTCAACATCGTTACAGACCGGCGCACTGCAGCGAAGGGCAAATTTACGCTTACGGCTATGACTCTCGACGGCTTACCGGTCTTGACAAAGTCGTTTGACTATACAGCAAAACCGCTGACTTCTAATAAGATTTTCTCTGACAAGGTTAGCAATTTGCTCAACAATAATAATCGTTGCAACATTATCTTCTATACTACCTTCGAAACGGCAGACCGAAAATATGAAAATGTAGGCTTCGCAACAAAACAGAAATATATGAGCTACTCAGCCCCAGATTACACTGTCAATTTCGTAAAAAATGGAGACGGATACGACGTGACAATCGGATCGGATGTTTTTGCTCGTGGCGTATTCTTGTCGCTAGAAGGAATTGACAACTTCTTCTCTGACAACTATTTCAACATCATGCCCAAATGTAAAAAAACTATTCATGTTACAACAGCATTGTCTGAGAATGATTTCCGAAATCAATTGAAAATAATCTCAATGGGCGATGTACATGCCTACACTGATATGCCAAATAACGCCACAAATATGAAACGCGACGCAAACTTTAAACCGCTCGGTGGTAATTGAAATATCTTCTCTGTAATATTTATACAAAAAATCGCTTGACAACTAATGTTGCCAGGCGATTTTTCTATTAGGAAATTTTGTCTTAATTTTGTTGAGATACCAAATAGCGGCATAAAATGTATAATATGGAGAATTTAAACGAACAAATTTTAATATCAGTGATAATGCCGGTTTACAATGCAGAAGCTTTTCTCGAACACTCTATCGGCAGCGTCATATCACAAACATATGAGAATTTTGAATTAATATGTTTCAACGATGCATCGACTGACAACTCCATAAAAATTCTCCATCAATTTTCAGAAACTGACAAACGAATCAAGGTCATAGATTCGACAATAAATGTAAAACAAGGAGGCGGCAGAAATCGCGCTATCGCCCTCGCTAAAGGCGAATATATAATCTTCCTCGACGCAGACGACGCTTTAGCTGAAAACGCATTAAAACAATGCGTAGCCGCCATTCACGAATTCCATGCCGACGCAGTATTCTTCGATTATGCCCAACTCACACGCGACGGCATACAGCAAACAATATCACCGCTCGGAAGCGACTCATCAATTATATCATCAGATTTATTAAAACGACGACTAGTAATGTTCCCTACCCCCATATGGACAGCTATATATCGTCGCACACTTATAACTGACAACAATCTATACTTTCCGGAAAAAGTATTCTATGAAGACAACGCTGTTGCCCTAGCCATACAACTATCCGCTAATAATGTTGTAAAAATAAACCAAACATTATATCATTATCGAATAGACAACAACTCAGTAACGCGCTCAACAGACAACTACCACTTCTTCGACAGAATCTCCTCTGCCGAAACCCTGCTAAATCATCTCCGCCGACTGAGAATAGATGAGAAATATCCCGACGAAATAAATTATTTAATAACAAACCAATACCTCGTACACACAATATACGGCGCAATTTACCGCTTCACAAA
The DNA here is from genome assembly GCA_964638475.1 of uncultured Alistipes sp. Classification (GTDB taxonomy): domain Bacteria; phylum Bacteroidota; class Bacteroidia; order Bacteroidales; family Muribaculaceae; genus UBA7173. Next base: position 109,477 of record CAZXAZ010000006.1, read on the forward strand.
TGTCGAGACAGACCGCATCAAACAAGTGCGCAACGGAATCAACAAACTAATACCAAACTGGAATAAAAATCCATATTGGATAAACCGTCCGCTAACACAAAGGATAAAATTCGCAACCCACGCCGGAATGCCACGCCTAATCAAACTCCTCTCAAACACAAACCGCCAACTTCACAGAATCATATCTAAAAACAAATAGAAAAATATTCCTACGGATATAAATAATTCGAGGTAAGAAAAAGATAAAAGGTCAGAGGATATTTCAGTCCAACTGATTTTTCCTGTAAGCGGAAGAACTGGTCAGCTTTCTTATTGACGAAATCAGTTTATAAGAATTGACGCTAGACGTATCTAAAGATAAATACAAAGGGAATGTAAAAACAAAAGTAAATCCCTGATCACCAGCTCCAATACTTATAAAATTTCGGACTAATACTTTCATTCAAATTAAACATGGCATTTTTGATTACAAATTTAGCTACCAAAAACGCCAT
>CAZXAZ010000007.1:0-49533 GCA_964638475.1 uncultured Alistipes sp.
TAAGAAAATTGAGATATAATAACCAAATGTAGAAAAATATGGAGTAATAAAGACCAATCTTAACTCCAAAAATACGACCGCGGAATTGTTATATATCCGATATTTTTCCGAAATTTGCAGTCGAAATCTTTTCGCAATGTCGAGTTAAGTTAACATTTGTCATTCTTATTTGCTTAGAATGCACTTATGTTTTGACTTGAAATGTTGTGATTGAAGTATGTTATAAAACATATTTTTAAACATAATTAACCTCTCTATTATGAGCCAAATTAAGACTTTTGGGGAACTGGCTTCCTATTTGAACTCAATGACAGAGCAACCGGTTGTTGCTGTTGTGTGTCCTTACGATGATGAGACTTGCGGAGCAGTGTCAAAAGCGCTTTCTGATGGGTTTATCAAAGCAGTTCTTGTTGGAGAGAGGGATAAAATTGAAGCAACCGGAATTGTTAGCGAATATCCTGAATTGGTAAAAGTGATTGATGCTTGTGATAGTGTCGATGCCGCTTCAAAAGCTGTTGAACTTGTTAATGAAGGTAAGGCTGCGATTTTAATGAAGGGTTTGGTCAATACGGATGTTCTGCTGCGAGCTGTGCTCAATAAAGAAACAGGCATTCTCCCGAAGGGTAACTTGTTGACTCATATCACTGTTAGTGAGATTCCCGGAATGGATCGCCTGCTTTTTTATTCAGACGTCGCCGTAATTCCTTATCCCACTCTTGAACAGCGAGAGAAGATGATTCTTCTTGATCTCGCTTTGTTGCGAAAATTCGGAATCGAACGTCCAAAAGTTGCATTGATTCATTTTAATGAGAAAGTGAATCCGAAATTTCCTAATTCGCTAGATTATCAGCAAATTGTCGATAATGCTACTGCCGGAAAATATGGCGACATGATTGCCGGAGGTCCGATGGATGTTAAGACCGCTGTTGACCTTCACTCTGCGCAAGTGAAGGGAATTGAATCTGACGTCTGTGGAAATGCCGATTTGTTGATATTCCCCAATATCGAGTCGGGCAATACATTTTATAAGACTATCTCATATTTCGCAAAAGCGAGAATGGCAGGGATGCTTCTAGGCACGATTGCTCCCGTAGTGCTTCCTTCGCGTAGCGATTCGGCAGATAGCAAATACAACTCATTGGCCTTAGCAGCATTGGCCTCAAATTGTTAATAAATAACGAGAATATTTGATGAAGATATTAGCCATTAATCCCGGTTCAACGTCGACCAAAATAGCAGTTTTTGAAGACGCTACACCGATAATGACGCATACCATTCGTCATTCAGTTGAAGAACTTTCACAGTTTCAACGCGTAATCGATCAGCTTGGCTATCGTCGTGAATTGATCATTAAAGCATTGGCAGACAACGCTGTCGCTTGTCAGTTTGACGCAGTTATAGGTCGTGGCGGTTTGACTCACCCAATTCCGGGCGGAGTCTATGAAGTCAACGAAGAGATGGTGTTAGCGATGAACGAGTCGCCTCGCGACCATGCTTGTAACTTAGGTAGTCTCATCGCTCGCGATATCGCGAAAGATATCGAGGGATGCAAAGCCTTCATCGCCGATCCCGGTATTGTTGATGAAATGGACGATATCGCACGTGTTACCGGCTCACCGATAATGCCTCGCATTACAACTTGGCATGCGTTAAACCAACGAGCTATTGGTCGCCGTTTTTCGCGCGACTATTCCGCTAAACATCTTGATTCCCCGAAACGATATGAAGATATGAATCTGATTATCTGTCATCTCGGAGGGGGTATTTCGATAGGGGCGCATGCTCACGGCAGATGTATCGATGTAAACAATGCATTTGATGGTGAAGGCCCATTCTCACCTGAGCGAGCAGGTTCACTCCCTTCCGGTTCGTTGATCGACTTGTGTTACTCAGGTAAATACACCAAAGAGCAACTTAAGAAGCGTATTAGCGGAAAGGCGGGGTTGGCTGCGCATCTTGGCACAGTCGCTATTCCCGATATTATTCAACGAATCGACGGTGGAGACGAACACGCGCGTCTTGTCCTCGATGCTATGATATATCAAATCGCCAAACATATAGCATCTCTGTCACCGGTGTTGTATGGCGATATTGATGCGATCTTGCTGACTGGAGGCATCGCTTATTCTGATTATGTAGTTAGCAGACTTAAGCAACGCATCAGTTTCCTTGCGCCGGTATATGTATATCCCGGTGAAGATGAGCTTGAAGCATTGGCGCTGAACGCTCTTGGCGCGCTTCGTGGTGAACAGAAGGTTCAGACCTTTAGCCGTCCGTCGAAAACAGAAGGTTGATACTTATCGCTTCAACTTGCCGTTTGCAGTAGTTGGCAGTTTGGTTACCCGAATGATTGTTTTCGGCATCTCTTTTGACGAAAGAGAGTTGCGACAAATATCTAGAATCTCGTCGTTACTAAGCGCCTTGGCAATTTCGTTATCTTCAATAACCAACGAAACGGCTTCGCCCCATTTTGAATCGGCTATACCTTTAATATAAAAGTTACTCGGCAAATGGCCGTCAAGTTTCTTCTCTAATTCCTCAGGGAAAATCTTGATGCCTCCAGAGTTAATAACGTTGTCGTGACGACCTATCCAGATGAAGCAATCATCTGATAAGAGCGTCACGATATCGTTTGTTTGTAGTTGTTTAAAGCTATATGATGGTGCTGTAATTGTTAAGCAACCACGTTTATCTGTTGAAAAAGCAATCTGCGGCATTGCGTAAAAATGATTATCGCCAATAGGCCGAAGAGCTACATGGCTACATGTTTCCGTCATGCCGTAAGTTGCAAAAAAATGGGTGCTATGCGTATCGAAAGTCAACAATTTGTTTTCGGTCGCTTTAGGCACAGCTGCTCCACCGATAATAATATTCCGAATCTGTCTTAATAGTGAGGTGTAGTTTGATGGAGAATCGCTCTCGGTGATAATAGAGCATTGTGAAGGAACTACTGGCAGCAAATCGATATGGCGTTGCAAGATGTAGTCTCTAACATTTTCGTGATCCCAAAAATCGTTAGATGGTTTGCAAAACGCAATTTCACAATTGGCGAGAATTGCACGAGCAATCATCATTTTGCCGGCTATATATTCAGCAGAAAGAGGGCAAAGTAAACGCGAACTTGCGTTTAATTCAAAACGTTGGTTTGTCGCTTTTGCCGAAACTTTGATGTCATTTTTAGGCAGGAGTATCTCCTTCGGAATACCGGTAGAACCGGAAGTATGGGCGATTATATGTTCCGAGTTATCATCCCATTGTCGGATGAAATCCTCAACGATATGCCGATATTTATCATCGTCGGTTAGGTATGTAATTCGAAACATAATCTTTCTTGTTATTAATTCAGGTTGTTAGATGGAATATGCCAAAGCTTTTCTCCTCGCATTTGTAGCGGAGAGGGAATGTTGTTGGTATATAGGTTACCAGTGCCGAGCCCTTGAGGCATTTCCGGACGTAGAGACGCGGTCCAAATGCCAAGTGCTTCCAACCCGATATTTGATTCAAGGGCAGAAGTTGCCCACCATCCAATATTGCGCTCTTTGGCGAGAGTTATCCATTCTTCAGCTTCACGGAACCCACCACAAAGCGACGGCTTTAGTATAATATATTTCGGACGAATAGATTCAAGAATTTCGATTTTTTCGTCACGACTCTTAAAGCCGATTAATTCTTCGTCGAGAGCAATATCAATAGGGGAGTGCTGACAGATGTAACACATCTGTTTAAACTGTTTAGGTTTGATTGGTTGCTCGATCGAGTGAATTGAAAATTCAGATAGTCGATTAATGCGTTCGAGAGCATTGTCAGGAGTGAAACCTCCGTTTGCATCTAGTCGCAATTCGATATCTGCGGGCGAAAATTCATTACGTATATCGGAGAGCAATTCGATTTCATCTTCAAAACGAATCCCCCCGATTTTGAGTTTGACGCAGTGAAAGCCTGCGTCGAGTTTTTCTCTGATTCGACGTCGCATGGTCGATTTATCGCCCATCCATACGAGTCCGTTGATATTAATTCCCTCTTTCCCATTCAGCCAATCATCTTCCGATCCGGATGTGGGATATAATCCGCAGCGGAGCATAGCTGATTCAAACCCGAAACGAATTGACGAAATTGGGGGTAACGAGTCAAGAGTGTCTTGTAGAGTTTGACACAACTCGGCTTTGCGACAAGCCTTATCGAGGATTTCTTCAAAATTATCTGAATCTTCTTCGCTCAGCCCTTCAAACATCGCTACTTCTCCAATCGCTACGGATATAGGAAGTTCTCGCGAGCGGATCTTCACAAACCAAGTCTTTTTCTCTAACATTGAGTTGCGCGATGTGATAGCCCGCTCGCGAAAATTTAGAAAGTATCTTCCCCAACTGATTTCCATTAACCGGGGAATTTGGGGAATTGGTTGAAATCTGGGTCGCGTTTCTCTAAGAAAGCATTCTTCCCTTCTTGAGCTTCCGGCATAAGATAATATAAGAGAGTTGCATCTCCGGCAAACTCCATTAAGCCGGCTTGACCATCGAGCTCGGCGTTGAGCGCACGTTTAATCATGCGGATTGCCATCGGAGAACGTTGTAAAATTGTTTCACACCATTCTACGGTCTCATCTTCAAGACGCTCCAAGGGCACAACGGCATTGACCATGCCCATTTCAAGGGCTTCATGTGCGGTATATTGACGGCAAAGATACCATATTTCACGAGCTTTTTTCTGCCCAACGCAGCGAGCCAAATATGAAGACCCGAATCCGGCATCGAAACTGCCGACTTTAGGCCCGGTTTGACCGAAACGGGCATTCTCTGATGCGATAGAAAGGTCGCAAACGACATTTAAGACATTTCCACCACCAATTGCATAGCCGTTTACCATCGCGATAACAGGCTTAGGAATTGAGCGAATTGCTTTGTGCAACTCAAGAACATTCAAACGAGGAGTGCCGTCAGAATCGACATATCCACCCAATCCTTTGTAATGTTGGTCACCTCCGGAGCAGAAGGCCTTGTCGCCCGTGCCGGTCAAAATAATTACACCGATATCTGGGGTGTTGCGACAATAAGTCATCGCATCGAGCATCTCAAAATTTGTTTGCGGACGGAATGCATTGTATACCTCCGGACGATTGATAGTGATTTTTGCGATACCTCCGAGTTGCTCAAAGAGAATATCTTCATATTTTTTGATGGTTTTCCAGTCTCGTTTCATTATGTTGTAGGTAATTATTGTTCAAGAAAAATGTTTTATTTGAGATCAGTTGTCAAAATTTCTAACAAAGCCGGATTATTTGATTCCTCAATGAATTCGGGTAGCGCTGTGGCTAATTCATTTTCAGATTCAGCTTTGTAGTATGAAAGTCCGTAAGCCGCAGCAAGCTGCTTGAGAGGAAGACGCAACTCGCAGACAAAATATTTGTCAAGCTCGGGAAGCGACTTTGTTGAGGCAATCTTGCGGAAAATGCCGCCTCCGCCATTATTTATAACGACAATCTTTAATTTCGGTGATAGAAGAGGAGAACTAAGAGCGGCGATGTCATATTGCATCGACATATCTCCGGTAAGTAACACGGTCGTACCATTGTAGGGAAGTGATGCTCCAAGAGCTGTTGAAACAGACCCGTCAATACCGCTGACACCACGATTACAGTCGCGTCGGTGGAAACGACAGGCGTTACCAATCACTGCTAGTCGAGGCGTGAGTCCGTTGCTAAGTTGCAGATTCCATTCTTTAGGAAGAGCTGATAAAATAGAATGGATGGCTTGTCGGTCAGTTAATCCGTCAGATTCACTACTAATATAATTTGTTGTTATGGCTTCTTCTGCTCGAAATGCCGCTTCTTGCCAAAGCGCCTTATAGAGACTAGAGTCTTTCTGGTCGCTATAATTATCGGAATGAGTAACCTGTTCCAATGCGTTTGCAAAGCGTGGAAAAAAATTGCACTCATCGATTTCGATGCGACGAGTCAGAGAGAAATATGAGTCGATGACAGAGTCATTCGCGCCCACATGCCAATGTGAACTGATATTGTTGTTTCGTAAAAACTCTTTGAGTTTCTTCGATAAAAGGCTACCACCAAAGGTTATTAACATTGTCGGACGAGATTCCGGCTTGTTGAGTAGCTCCGAATCGATAAATAAGTCGGGCTTGGATAAAACGCCGTCGACATTTAAATTGGCAAGTGCATCTGCAACAACCGTTACGTTGGGTAAATTTACGATTTTCGCAAATGCGTGATTCATCTCGTCGGAAGGGTGACAAAAACCGCCTACGATAAGAATATTTTCGGTCAACGCTTCTGCTGCGAGTATTTTAGCATCTTCAACGTCGAGTTTGGGAGAGGGAAGGCAGAGATCGATTTTCTTAAACGTTGATTTAAAATCAGCTGGTTCGTCAGAAGACAATGGCTCGTCAAACGAAATATTAATATGAATCGGGCCACGACGACCATTGATAGCGGTTTGTAACGCCTCGTTAAGTGTTCGATTGACTAACCAACGTTCATGTTCATTATCAATTTCCCCTTTAATGTTGTATGACTTTTTTACAAAATTAGCTAACGCCCCGGGTTGGACGAGAGTTTGGCTGTCATCTTGACCGATCCAATGAGCCGGACGGTCGGCAGAGATGATAATTAAAGGAATTTTGCGATAATAAGCTTCAGCAACAGCCGGGGCATAGTTAAGTAACGCCGTGCCCGATGTGCAGACCAATGCAACCGGACGTTGAGAAATCAAACCATTACCTAATGCGATAAATGCAGCCGACCGCTCGTCAATAACCGGTGAAACCGATAACCCCTCGCTACGATTGAACGCAACGATTAAAGGGGTGTCGCGAGAACCGGGAGATGAAAATACGTCAGTAACCCCGTAAGCCTCTAAGGCTCGGGCCAAAAGATGGGCTGTTTCTTTGATGTGGTTAACCATTTCACTGCAAATATAGCAAGAACTTACGTAAAAACAGTCCGATTACTGAAAATAAAGTTATACAGAAGAGACAGCTTTGGTAGATTGCGACAACTTTCTCTATCGAATAAATGTCGATGAGATAGTAAATATCTGTTGCAACGAGAACTAAATTTTATGTATTGAGAACTTATGAGTAGAATTGATGACAGATTCGATTAATCAAACAAGGTTAAATATTCCGAAAATGGTGGAAAAATTTGTATCTTTGCGGAGAAAACAAAGTGAATGAGCATGCCAACAATAAACACGGCTCAAGCCGAAACCCCCAATTTCCCTAAAACTGAAAAACAGTTTGATAAAGCAATTGCCGACTGTCGTGCGGTTTACGCCTCAAAGTTAAAAGATTATGGCGCGTCATGGCGTTTGATGCGTCCGACTGCGGTTACTGATCAGATTTTGATAAAGGCCGACCGTATTCGCTCGTTGGAAACAAAGGGCGAAAGTTGGGTTGATGAGCCGATTGATGATGCCTTCCGTGCAATCGTTAATTATGGTATAATCGGATTGATTCAGCTTAGTTTAGGATATGCCGATCGAAAGGATGTTTCTCCCGAAGAGGCGTTAAGGCTTTATGACCAAAATATGGCTTCTACTCGAGAGGTTATGCTCGCCAAGAACCATGATTATAATGAGGCGTGGCGTAAAATGCGTGTCAGCTCATATACAGATTTGATATTGATGAAACTTATGCGTACTAAGGAAATTGAAGACAATATGGGGCATACGGAAGTTTCAGAAGGTATCGACGCAAATTACCAAGACATAATCAATTATGCTATCTTCGGCTTGATTAAACTCGCTGAGGAGGCTGAAGCAAACTCTTAATGAAATAATGTCAGACCAAACGGCAAAGATTCGTTGGACAGACAAGATTGTCGGTTATCGTTGGTTTCCCATAATTGTTTGGGTATTGCGCCTATTGTTAGGCGGCATATTTATAATGTCGGGCCTTGTAAAAGGCATCGACTTATGGGGCTTTGTTTTCAAAATCGAAGATTATCTTGAGGTGTGGGATATGAGCCAACCTCGCTCATTGGTGCTAATGGCAGCCTTGTTAATTTCCGGATATGAATTTGTATTCGGCTTGTTATTGGCTGTTGGTTGTTATAAGCGATTCGCTGTATGGGCGTTAGCGGCATTGATGATGGTGATGTTACCCTTGTCGGGATATATTGCAGTCGAAAATCCGGTAAGTGATTGCGGCTGTTTCGGCGACTTTTGGATAATATCCAATAGCTTGACATTTGTAAAGAATATATTGATTACTATTGTATTGCTATTCTTGCTTATTTTCAATCATCGATTGAAAATCGGTATGTTTCAGCCGGCAATTCAATGGATAGTCGGAGCCGGAGTGTCGCTTTATTTTGTTTTCGTCGCGCTTTATGGCTATAATGTGCAGCCGATGGCCGATTTTCGTCCATATCCGGTTGGTAGTGTGTTGGTTGAGTCTGATTCAGACGAGTCTTATAAAGAGGATGAAGCGGAAGATGATGACGACTCAGACGAAGAACTGGCAATGACATTTGTTTACGAGCGTAATGGCGAGCGACAAGAATTTACAATTGACAATCTGCCAGATTCAACTTGGACATTTATTGAACGTGTCGATGCGCATTTCTCGCCGAATACGACCGATAATACTGCTGAAATTGTTGTATATGACACTGATGGTAATAATGTTACAACAGATGTAATTACCGGAGAAGGCGCCGAACTATTCCTAGTCATTCCGGAACCGCAACGTATTGATATCTCATATACATATTTTCTTAACGAGCTAAAACAATGGTGTGACACCTCCGATGTCAAAATGGCTTGTTTAATAGCAGCCGATAGTCGAGGCATAGATTATTGGAATGATGTTTCGATGGCTTCATATGGCGTTTATTCTGTTGAAGACACCAAACTCAAAGAATTGGTGCGCGGAACAATGGCGCTCGTCGAACTCCGAGACGGCAAGGTGAAAGCAAAATACACGATGAGCTCAATCGGGGGGGAGATATTCAATCAAGGGCTTGCCGGCAACGATCTACTTAATAGAATGGCTCCGAAACCTTCGGTATGGTTTAAGACGATAACCGGAATTTTCGTAGCATCATTGTTGTTACTTTATATATTCCAAAGCCTTGTCTTGGCTGTTTCTGCAAGAATTAAGAGAATTTATCAAAAAAAAGCCTTAAATTTGCAGACGAATTCAACGGATAGTCAAGTTGACTCATAATAAGTCTTTGACTGTCGATAAAATCAACCATAACAAACTCCAAAATAATCATGAGAAAGAATATCGTAGCAGGCAACTGGAAGATGAACACCACCCTCGCTGAAGGTGTAGGTTTGGCAAAAGAAGTTAACGAGGCTCTTAAGGGTATCGACGCTAAATGTGACGTTGTTATCTGTGTGCCTTTCACACATCTTGCTTCTGTTGCAAACGTTATCGATTCAAACCTCGGTCTCGGTGCCGAGAACTGCGCTGACCATGTTAAGGGCGCTTATACCGGCGAAGTTTCAGCTCCTATGGTTGCTTCAACCGGCGCTAAGTATGTAATCCTCGGCCACTCAGAACGTCGTCAGTATTACGGCGAAACATCTGAAATCCTTAAAACAAAGGTTAACCTCGCTTTGGCTGAGAACTTGACTCCGATCTTCTGCATCGGTGAGGTGCTTGAAGAACGCGAAAACGGCACATTCCTTGATGTTGTTACAAAGCAGATTGAAGAAGCCCTCTTCGACCTCTCTGCTGAAGACTTCGGCAAACTCATCCTCGCTTACGAACCTGTTTGGGCTATCGGTACCGGCAAAACCGCTACTGCAGAGCAAGCTGAAGAAATGCACGCTCATATTCGCTCGGTAATTGCCGGCAAATATGGCAATGAAGTGGCTGAAAACTGCTCTATCCTCTACGGTGGTAGCTGCAAGCCCTCTAACGCTAAAGAAATCTTTGGCAAGCCCAACGTTGACGGTGGTCTTATCGGTGGCGCCGCACTCGATTGCGAGTCATTCATGGGCATCGTAACAGCTTTCTAATTAACGCTATTACAATAGGTATGCTCGAAACGGCGATTGTGTCGTTTCGAGACATACCTTATTTTTTTAGTAAACAGTTGTCAGCATGAATCTAATTTCACGCCTATCTGTCGTAGCTCTTATCTTGACAATCTCTATAGTTACAGCATGCGCTGACATTATAGAGAATCTCAGTAGTCGCGATGCAACGGTGACTATCGAACAGCCCAAAGCCTTAGTCGAGCGCTTGCGCAATGCCGAATCTATGCTTCCAGAAAGTAGCGCTGAAGATAATTTTGAGGAAGAGAAAGAGACCGAAGTCCACCGACCGCAAGGACGAGTTGTTGGATATCGTGTGCAGGTATATGCCGACAATAACCAGCGTGTAGCTAAAGGAGAAGCCCGACAACGCGAAAAAGTAATCAGCCAGAAATTCCCCTCGTTGATGACATATGTTGCGTATGCCTCACCGTATTGGCGTCTTAGAGTAGGCGACTTCCGCAGCCAAGCAGAAGCCGAAAAAGTCGCTTCAGACATCCGTCATGCTTTTCCCGCTTACGCAAAGGAGGTCAGAGTAGTGCGTGATCACATCAACGCTCGTTGACCATTGTTTATTTGATATATTATGACTCAATACGACGATTTTCCCGAAGGAGCAACCCAACACGAAAGGAATGTTATTTCTGAAATAGCAGCTCATTATGAGGCTATTTTGAAACTCATCGGAGAGGAGCCCTCGCGCGAAGGTTTGTTGAAAACTCCGCTTAGAGCAGCTCGAGCTTTATGGTATTCGACCTCCGGGACAAGGTCTGAAGACCCTGCCGACGTTATGCGACAAGCGCTTTTTACGCATGAAGGCTCTCAGATGGTTGTCGTTCGCGATATTGAGTTTTACTCACTTTGTGAGCACCATATACTGCCGTTTTTCGGCACTGTCTCTATTGGCTATATCCCTGATGGTAGAATTGTAGGCTTGAGCAAGCTTGCTCGAGTTGTTAATGCCGTTGCCAGAAAACTTCAAGTACAGGAACGAATGACTGCCGAAATTTGTAAGGCAGTAGAAGATGCCTTGCATCCCCGTGGTGTCATCGCTGTTTGTAGAGCCTCTCACCTTTGTATGCAGATGCGAGGTGTTGAGAAACAACTTTCGTCGACAGTGACAACCCACTATACAAAACTATTTAATGACCATGTCGCCTTGCGTGAAGAATTTTTCCGCTTGATATCCAATTCATAAAACAAACATTGCCCCTCAACATGAACGACCTTCTTATAACATGCGCCGTGAGCGATTGGTTTTCAGCTCAGTATTTGCTTGATTTCTTCTATCACAACGCAAGCTATTTCTTCGTGTTCCTTTTCATGGTGATTGAGAGTTCTTTCATTCCTTTCCCGTCAGAGGTTGTTGTCCCCCCTGCTGTATATATTGCCGTTACTCGCGGTGATCTCAATATCGCATTGATTATCTTGGTGGCTACAGCCGGAGCCGTTGTCGGGGCATTGATTAACTATTTCTTGGCGACTTGGTTGGGACGCCCGATTGTCTATGCCTTTGCTAATAGTCGCTTTGGGCATGCTTGTCTGATTGATGCGGCAAAAGTTGAAAAAGCAGAGAAATATTTTGATGATCATGGAGCCGTTTCTACCTTCATCGGTCGTCTGATTCCCGCTGTCCGTCAATTGATTTCAATCCCTGCCGGTTTGGCGAGAATGAATCTCGGAGTCTTTATTATATTTACAGCTCTTGGAGCTGCCGTCTGGAATTGTGTGCTTGGCGCTCTTGGTTATTGGCTTGGGCAGACAGTGCCGTATGAACAACTTTTTGAGTCTGTCGAAAAATACAACCAATATTTCACCCTCGGAGGTTTTGGCCTATTGTTGTTTTGTGTTTTATTTATTGCATGGCAAGCAATAAATGGTCGCAAAATTACTGCTGAAAAATAATATTGTAATATGATAGTTATGGCAGTATTCATAATGATATACCTGCCGCTATGTAACCGATTTTAGTTAACCACCACTACCATCATGCTTGTCTCCCCATCACTTCTCTCAGCTGATTTCGCAAATTTGGCGAAGGATGTTGAATTGGTAAACCGCAGTGACGCCGATATGTTTCATCTCGATGTAATGGACGGTGTCTTTGTTCCTAATATTTCGTTTGGTTTTCCAATCATTGAAGCTATTGCTCGTACGGCAAAAAAGCCCCTTGATGTGCACTTGATGATTGTTGAACCTGAAAAATGGATTAACCGTCTGAGAGATCTCGGTGCAGAGATTATGAATGTTCATCAAGAAGCATGTGTGCATCTTGATCGCACAATTCATGCCATAAAAGACGCTGGCATGAAAGCAGCTGTTACGCTCAACCCTTCGACTCCGGTTTCATTGCTTGAGGATGTTATCGCTGACCTTGATATGGTCTTGTTGATGTCGGTAAATCCCGGCTTTGGTGGCCAGAAATTTATCCCCAATGCAGTAGCTAAAACTCGCCGCTTGCGCGAAATGATTGATGCTACAGGATCGAAAGCTCAAATTGAAGTTGATGGAGGAGTGAATGCCGCTACCGGAAAACTGCTTGCCGATGCCGGTGCCGATATCCTTGTTGCCGGTAGCTATATCTTCCAAGCCCCGGACCCCTATGCTGCAATTCGTTCGCTGAAAGAGTTATAATCTTCTTTCAGTTGACGATTGGCTTGCTCTTTTCTTTATACCGTCAACCGCTACAACCTATTTATATTTAGAGCGAGATGAATGAAGAGCCTTTGAGCCAGCTGTATCTTAAAGATACAGCGTTTCAGAATTTAATGCAGCGGCGCGTATTTAATGTGCTGCTTGTAGCCTCCCCTTATGATGCCTTTATGATGGAGGAGGATGGACGTGTAGAGGAGCAACTCTACAACGAGTATGTGGCGCTTCATCTATCATCACCGCCCCGCATAACGCGAGTTTCACATATCAGTGAGGCGTTGGCGATGATGGCTCAAAAAAATTTCGACCTTGTGATAGCCATGCCCGGCATGGATATCAGCGAAACATTTGTTGGCGCAAAAGAAATCAAACAAGTTTTCCCAGCGGTGCCGATTGTCGTATTGACGCCGTTCTCAAAAGAAGTCTCGCGTCGACTTGCGTCGGAAGATTTTAGCGGTATCGACTATGTTTTCTCTTGGCTTGGAAATGTTGATTTATTGCTCGCTATAATCAAGCTACTTGAAGATAAAATGAACGCTGAAAACGATGTCCTCGACGTTGGCGTTCAGATGATCTTAATGGTAGAAGATTCGGTAAGATTTTACTCGTCGATACTGCCTCATCTTTATAAATTTTTGCTCAAACAGAGCCGTGAATTCTCTACCGAGGCTTTGAATGAGCATGAGAAAATGCTTCGTATGCGTGGCCGTCCAAAGGTAATGTTGGCGCGTGACTATGAAGAAGCAGTCGCGTTATATAACAAATATAGCGACAAGATGCTCGGCATTATTACCGACGTATCTTTTAAACGAGGGGGAGAGAAAGACCGAAAAGCCGGATTGCGTTTTGCAGAATTGGTCAGAAACAATGACCCCTACCTTCCGATTATTGTTGAGTCGACAGAAGTTGCGAATGCTCCGCTTGTCGAGGAATTTAATGGCATATTTCTAGATAAGAACTCAAAAAAACTACCTGTCGATTTAGGAAAGGAGATTATGCGCAATTTCGGTTTTGGTGATTTTATCATGCGCGACCCCGAGACCGGAGAAGAAATAATGCGTATTCGTTCTCTAAATGAGATGCAAAAGCGGATGTTTGATATCCCGGATAAAACATTGCTTTGGCATGCTTGTCGCAACGATATCTCGCGTTGGCTCTATTCTCGCGCTATGTTCCCGATTGCCGATATCATTCGTCGTCATAGATTTCGCGATTTGAGGGAAGCTCCCGAAGTAAAGCAACTCTTCTTTGATCTAATAGTCAAATATCGTAAGATGAAAAATAGGGGAGTGGTTGCCGAATTTCGTCAAGACCGTTTCGACTATTATTCCAATTTCGCGCGTATCGGTCAAGGATCGTTGGGTGGCAAAGGACGTGGTTTGGCGTTTGTCGACTCGATCATTAAAAAACATCCCGAGTTTGATAATTTCAACGGAGTCTCAATTTCTATACCCCGCACAGTTGTAATCTGCACAGATATTTTCGATGAATTCATGGCAGATAATGACCTCTATCCTTTCGCTCTGTCTGATGCCTCCGATGAAGATATTCTCTCGCGTTTCCTTGAGGCTCGTCTGCCTGATCGAGTTAGAGATGACTTGTTGGCGTTGATAGAGGTGGTTGATAAACCCTTAGCGATTCGCAGCTCCTCTTTGCTGGAAGATTCCCATTATCAGCCATTTGCCGGAGTATATTCGACATATATGATTCCTCGTATCGCCGATCGCGAACAGATGCGGCGAGTGCTGACCGATGCTATTAAAGGAGTATATGCGTCAGTTTTTTATTCAGAGTCAAAAGCATATATGTCTGCGACATCGAATGTTATCGACCAAGAGAAAATGGCGGTTATCATACAGGAGGTTGTCGGCACAGAACATGACGGATTTTATTTCCCCTCCTTCTCGGGTGTAGGGCGGTCGCTCAACTATTATCCGATCAATGACGAATTAACCGAAGATGGGGTTGCGCAAGTAGCCGTTGGTTTGGGCAAATATATCGTAGATGGAGGTGTTGCGTTGCGCTTTTCGCCGAAGCATCCGGCAAAAGTCTTACAGACGTCAACGCTCGACCTTGCGTTACGCGATACTCAACGCCAGCTTTATACGCTCGACCTCAAAAACGTACCGGAGAATTTCAAGGTTGACGACGGTTTTAATATAACCAAAAAGAATGTGCAAGATTTTGCCAAAACGGGCGACGCATTGAAATATATGGTGTCGACATTCGACATCAATGACCAAATGCTTCGAGATTCACATCTCGGAATGGGACGAAAAGTTGTTACTTTCGCCAATATCTTGCGTGACAATGTTTTTCCGCTTGCAGAAGCCGTAGATATAATGCTCTCAAATGGGCAAGACGCAATGCAACGCCCGGTAGAAATCGAATTTGCAGGGAATATCGGGGCTGACGGCGAACTGAAGGGTAGAATTTATTGGTTACAAATTCGCCCGATTATCGACCGGAAGGAAGATGTTGAAGAATCGGTGCTTGCTCTTGAAAATGAATCTCTTATTCTCAGAAGTTCAACCGCACTTGGCCATGGAACAAATGACACCGTAAGCACGGTTATGTATGTCAGACCTGAGAACTTCTCTTCGTTCCGAAATCCGGAAATTGCACAAGAAATTGCTCGTTTAAATAAAGAGTTTATTGAATCGGGTGATGGCTATGTATTAATCGGACCCGGACGTTGGGGCTCTTCAGATAATGCGCTTGGAATTCCTGTTAAATGGGCAGATATCTCAGCTGCGCGTTTGATTGTAGAATCGTCGCTCGCGAATTATCGCGTTGAACCATCTCAAGGAACTCACTTTTTCCAGAATCTAACTTCTTTCGGTGTCGGATATTTCACGATCAATCCGTTTGCGGGAGTTGATTACTATGATGTTGACTATCTCAATAGCTTGCCGGCTTCTTATGAATCAGATACACTGAGAATCGTAAAACTATCATCGCCTCTGCTTATCGGTATTAACGGTCGTAAAGGAATTGGTGTAGTTGCCAAACCGCAATCTTATTCAAAGACGTAAAGATTATTTAGAGATTATTTTGTAGCGAGATAAACTATTCAACATGTTGATTTAGAAATCCGCCGATTTTTTTGTAACTTTGTTTTCTGATAAGAAGTGACGCAGCTCCTCGTTTGCTTAGACGTTTTCATGGAGCTACAGATTTAAAATTGATTTGCAAATTTACCTACAATGGGATTACTCAATATAATGAAAAGGGCGATGGGTTTCTCCTCCGCCGAAGATGACGAACTCGAATTAGAGGGGATAGACGCTACGGTCACTCCACTACGCCAACGTAATCTCAGCGGCGAGCAAGATGATGAAACATCTGTTCGTGATAATGTCACTCAACCGGATAGCGAAGAGAATCATCGAAACGATTCGACGGTTATAGCTCCATCTGAAGACCCCTCTCGACCCGATGCTTCTTCTATCTTTGATGGGGTTGTAGAGGTGTTTAATGGTGCCTTGCCTGATTTTTTGCAGAAGAGCGTCGACCCCGAAAAACAGCGCCAACTGTTGTTTGAATCGTTAGATAGCTCTATGAAGACGTATTTCGACCATCTAGAAAAGAATGTTGAACGTCGGCTAAATCTCCGTTTCCAAGCAGACACTCGAAAGTTGCATGAACAGATAGAAGAACTTCGACTTAAAGCTCAGAAAGAGGAGGAGGGTAACTCTAATGCCAAAAACCTACAACTAAGTGCCGAACGCCAAAAACGTGCATTATCAGAGCGAGTTCATGAGCTTGAAAAGCAATTAGCGACTATTGAAGCTGAAAACGAGCAGTATATTCTCGAAAACAAATCGATGGCAAACAAGCTACGCTTAGTGTCGATGTCAGGTGATGCCGAAGCAGTAAGTCAAGAGTTTGCCGAGCGAGAGACTGCGTTGAAAAATCGCGAGCAAAGCATCGTTGAAAAAGAAGCAGTGCTCTCACAAAAAACTGCTGAACTTGAGTCAAAGCTACAGGAAGCCGAAACAAAACTTCAAGAATCAGAATCACTTCGACAGTCAGCCGAAGAGGCGTTGAAGGAGGCGGAACAGAATGTAGCCGAGCAGGTATCCTCTGCTGTCGTTTCAGAAGAGACCAATCAACGCGTAGCTGATCTTGAGAAGGAATTGGCTGTGATGCGTGACTCGCTTGAGCAAGCTAAGGTGAAAGATGAGCTCAGTTGCGCGATGGTTAATGATTTGAACGCCAAGGCTGCCGAGGCTCGTGCTACTGCTGAGAAATTTGAGGAGCAATTTAATGCTTCACAAACAGAGTTGAAAGAGTCTGCCGAACAATTAGCGCTCTTAACAGCCCGTTTAACTAAGGCTCAAGAAGATTTACAAGTGGTTCGAGAGGTGAAGGAACAAGTGCTTAAGCTTGAAGAGAATCAGCGAATCAATGATGCGGAATTGCGCCGACAAAAGGATGAAATTTTAGAGAAAGATGAACTCATCCGAGCTAAAGATGCCGATTTGCTAACCAAAAACACAACTCTTAGAATTAAGGATGAAACAATCCGACGTCTCGAAGATCAGACCGATTCTTTGAGAAAAGAGGTTGAGACTGCGCAGTTCGATAAAGCCCAAACTGAGAGTGCGCTCCGTTCTGAAATCGAACGGCTAAAGGCATTAAAGGGAATTTCTACGCAAAACGTAACTGAATCGGCTCAACAGCCTGAAACGATTATAGAAATCCCTGTCGATACAGAGACAGAGGGAGATATCGATTTAACTCTCGACTTGCCCGAATTGGTAGCGCCTGAAGTCGTTGCTGATTCAACGCCGAAACCGCGTCGCGGGCGTCCGCCAAAGCCCCGCTCAACAGTCGAAGATGAGCCGCAGCCCAAAAGAGAGTCAGCTAAAGAAGAGGATGATGACCATGACTTCTCTCTCCTTGACAGCACAGATTGGTTAATCGCAACACCTCCGACCGACCCTCATCCAAAACCTAAGCGTCAGCGCAAGCCGAAGGCTGAGTCGCAAGATGATGCTTTCGGATATAAAGAACCTCCTCGCCAAGAGCCGCCTGACAATCCGGCACAGATGTTGCTTTGGTAATTGAAAGAGATTTGTTATTGAAAATGAAGAAGATACTTAATATAACCGCTGGAGTGGCGGCTTCGCTCCTCCTTGGTTGCGGCATGGTTAATGCGCAAGCTAAGGTTGATGTCGAAGGAATAGCAAAATATGTTTATCCGGAGAATGCTCCCGAATCGCCGAATAGTTTCACATACTTGCCTGATGGATTGAGCTATCTATTGTTGGATAGTAACGGCACAAAAATCAATCGCTACGAAACAGCTTCAGGTAAGCTGATTGAAACCGTGTTGGATGTAACTCATACTCGTGAGAATTCGGTATCATCTATTGAAAGTTTCTTTTTGAGTCCTGACGGCACGAAAATTCTGTTATATACTCAGAAAACGCCGATCTATCGTCGCTCTTTCAAAGCCGATTGGCATGTCTTTGAAATCAAACGCAATATTTTGCGCCCGCTCTCAAAGCAATTTGCTCTTCAGCAAGCTCCGGTAGTTTCGCCCGATGGGCGTATGGTAGCCTTTGTTGCCGAGAATAATATCTATATCAAAAAGATAGATTATGATTCGGAAGTTGCGGTAACTAAGGATGGCGTTATAGACAAGGTTATCAATGGCATTCCTGATTGGACATATGAGGAGGAATTTTCGACAGATTGCTCGATGGTCTGGTCGCCTGATAACACAACTCTTTGTTATCTCCGTTATGACGAAGAGCGTGTGCCGAAATTCTCTTTCCCGCTCTATGAGGGATACTGTAATCCGAATACTCAATATGCTCTTTATCCGGGGGCATTTTCGTATAAATATCCTGTAGCCGGTCAACAAAATTCGGCTGTCTCGATTCATAGCTATGACGTCGAAACTCGAAAAATCAAGACTGTTGATTTAGGCAGCTCGTCTATAGAGTATATCCCAAGAATAGCTTTTGGAGGAAATGCCGGAGAAGAACGATTAATGGCCGTAACTCTCAACCGTGCGCAGAACCGCATGGAAATTTATGCCGTAAATCCGAAATCGACAGTCTCGAAATCTATTTTGGTAGAAGAATCAAAAGCATGGCTCAATCCGATGTCATATGAAGACATTCATTGGGGCGCGACTAGTTTCGTGATTTCTTCAGAACGTAGTGGCTGGAATCATATGTATGAGTATTCTTATGCAGGACAACAATTGCGTCAGATTACATCCGGTGAGTTTGACGTTACCGGCTATTACGGGGCAGATGCTCAAGGTAATATCTATTTCCAATCGACAGCTCAGCAGTTAGATCAACAGGGCGTCAAGGGCGCGATAAGTCGAGTTATTCAAAAAATCGATAAAGCAAAAAAGAAAGTACTGCCCGTTACCCCGACTCATGGATGGGCATCGGCAACATTCTCTCCCGCGATGAATTTCTATGTTGTCAACTATAGCAATGAGTCGACTCCGCCTCGCCATACGATGTATAACACCAAAGAAAAAGAAGTCAGAGTTTTAACTGATAATGTCGAATATGCGTCTCAATATACATCTCTACCTCGCAAAGAGTTCTTCACTGTGCCTGGCGAACAGCAACTCAATGGTTATATAATCAAACCGTCAAATTTTAGTCCCGGTAAGAAATATCCGGTCATTATGTGGCAATATAGCGGTCCGGATTCTCAAGAGGTTGTTGACCGTTGGCGTATGGATTGGGACTATTATGCAGCCGCCGAACGTGGATTTGTTGTCATTTGTGTTGACGGACGAGGCACCGGCGGACGAGGCGCTACTTTCAGAAATATCGTGTATCGAAATCTCGGATATTACGAGACTATCGACCAAATTGCTGCTGCACGTTATGCAGCGTCCCTACCATTTGTCGACGCCAAGCGTATCGGCATTGCCGGATGGAGTTTTGGCGGATATGAAACGTTGATGGCAATCTCTGATCCGTCAGCGCCTTATAAGGCCGCAGTGGCGATAGCGCCTGTTACTTCGTGGCGTTATTACGACACTGTATATGCCGAACGTTATATGCTTACACCCGGAGAAAATGGCGATGGTTATCAAGCCAGTGCTCCAATCGAAAGAGTCAATAATGTCAATTGCTCTTTGTTGATGATGCATGGCACAGCAGACGACAATGTCCACCTTTCAAACACGATTGAGTATGTAAGTCGTTTACAACAATCCGGGCGGGTATGTGACATGCTACTTTTCCCAAATATGAACCATTCGATTAATGGCTGTAATTCACGAGCATTAGTCTATGGTCGCATGATAGATTATTTTGCGAAAAATCTCTAAATAACAATTTCAGGCATGAACTTTTCATGCCTGAAATTGTTTGAATAACATCCGGCGATGTTAAAAATAGAGTTGGCTGTTGCAGATTTTGTTTAGCCGGATGTAAAATCATCACGGAAGAATTCAATAGGCAGTCTTATTATGTTTCATTCCAATCAACGCAGAGAAGGATTAAGTGTTGCCATCTTAGGCTTGTGGCGCAATTGGACTATTGCTATAGGTTTTCTAGCGGTGGTGGCGTTTGTTTCTCCTTTGATTAGTCAAAGTTGGCTTTCACCGATTTGCCTATTGCTTTTCCTCGTTTTGCAAGGAGTGAGAGCTGTGATGAACAATCAGCGAGTGCCGGTCTGTTCGCGCCTTTATAAGGAAGTCGCGATAATACTTCTGGTCATAACATGTGTTGTTATAATAAGATGCCTAACTACTCAAAACGGCAGTTCGGTAGAGCTAACCGGACAACCGGTCAACACTGAGGGCCCTCTGATGGGCATCTTAATGATCGCTCCGATTTCGGCTATTGTTGCAACGATTTTCTTAAAGCAGAGAGAAGAACCATTAGTTTGTCAACTTTGTCATCTTCGTTACGGCAATGTAGTGCAAAATGGCTTTATTGGTCGACTTTATCATAAAGAATGGCGTTATCAGACACGTTTCTTGCTGATTATATCGATCTTTTTGACTATTGTCGAATGGATTTACTATATGGTCCATTATATTAATGTCAATCTTAATAGCGCAGATCGTTTCTTTTTTATTTGGTTGCCGTTAACGGTATATGTCGCATCGCTAATTTATCTTGGCCGTCGATATTATTTCCAATGGATTTATTATTGCCATAACGATGAAGGCCATTTGGTAGAGAATCCGAGTTCGACTACGGTTAGATTCTTGGTGATATGTGGTGATAAAATGTTGTTTGACATAAGGCATACCGATAAGTTGTATTCTAATGGGGCGATTGTCAAGCGATTCGATACCCCGGCGGTTGCGATATTGCCTTATCAAGAAAGATTTGATACGGCTCGTGCTACTGAATTATTTAAGCAAATATCCGGATTTAACGCAATAGAAATACGTCAGATTTATGATAGTCCGGATAATGTTACTTATCGTAATATTTTCCATTATTTTGCTTTTATCGACAGCTTTAGTCAAATCCCAGAGTCTAAACTTAAAGGAGAATGGTTTTCATTGGGCGAGATTAGCCAATTAATGGATCAGAATTTAACAAGTGTTGATTTTAATTCCGAACTCGCGCGAATATATCGTATAGCGATGGCGTGGAAGACTTACGACCGTGACGGACGTCGTCTTTATCCCATTAAGCATTATCGCCCGACTTTCCGTATTAAAGATATTCGCAATTGGAATGTCGATTATAATGACGGACATTGGCTCGAGATTGGACGATTAAATCAAGATTGCCGATTATTCCGTTTGAGGTGGCTGGTGAAGCGCCTCGAAGATAAATTAGGTAGAAATGCAACTATGACAAATATCTTTTAGCTAACGCGACATGGAGAATTCGATACAGAATGAAAGCCCATTATTGGCTGTAGTTGGACCAACAGCATCCGGTAAAACCGGGTTTGCCGTTGAAATTGCGCGTATGGCTGGTGGCGAAATTATCAGTGGCGATTCTCGCCAAGTATATCGCGGAATGGATATCGGAACGGGCAAAGACCTTGACGAATATCAAGATGTCGCATATCATCTTATCGATGTAGCCGATGCCGGTGAAAAATATAATCTCTTTCAGTATCTTAGTGATGCCGACGCGGCATTGGCTGATATTGTGAAAAGAGGGAAGCTTCCGGTGTTGTGTGGCGGTAGCGGTTTATATGTTGAGTCTTTTTTAAAGGGCTTAAAATTGCCGGTAGTTCCTGAAAATGTATCATTGAGACAACAGCTTCGAGGAAAATCGCTTGACGAATTGACTCAGATTCTCTCCGGAATGAAACGACTGCATAACACGACAGATGTTGATACATGTCAACGGGCTATACGAGCAATTGAAATCGAGGAATATTATCTTGCCCATCCTGAAGAAGCGCGAGAAGCGAAAGAGGGGACACCTCGCAAGGCAACAATTATCGGAGTCGAGGTCGACCGAGATGTGCGTCGTCAACGTATCACCCGCCGCCTTGATGCCCGTCTCGCAGAAGGAATGCTAGATGAAGTAAGTCGCTTACTTAAAAGCGGAGTTAAGGCTGAGGATTTGATATACTATGGGTTGGAATATAAATTCTTGACCGAGCATCTCTTGGGGTTAACAACTTTTGAAGAGATGCGAAGTTTACTCGAAATAGCGATTCATCAATTTGCTAAACGTCAGATGACATGGTTTCGTGGAGCCGAACGTCGTGGCTTGCGCATCAATTGGATTTCAGGAAACTTATCGCGAGAGGAGTTTGCTCGTCGAGCAATCGAGATTTATGAAAAAGAACAAGGAATTAGCTTGGTAAAATGAAACGTTGCCCTAGTCAGTTTATAGCTTACTTATTTATCTGCACGCACATTTCGTTATTCGCTCTTTTAGCGAGTGGATTTACGATTAATGCAGCTGTAGGTAAGTTGGTTGAAAGCGATATTACATTAAATGTCGGAGAAAGTTGGAGCTATGAAGCTGATTCTTCACAACATTGGTCGAACATTGAGTTGCGTTGCAAAATATTAGGTAAAAATAGCGAGACGCAGTCTGGTTGGAATCTGTTGTTGTATAGCTCAGATAACGCTACTTGTTTGGCAATGATATCTGTCACCTCGTTACCTTCTTTATTGGATGAAGAGTTTTCCGAGCCGAAACTTGAAATCAGAGCTGAATACATCTCTGCTAAATCGTCGTTGATTACTTCGTCATCGTTTAAGAGTGAAGTCTTTAATAAAAAATATAATGGGAAAACATTATCGTTAGCTCTCAATCAAATTGGAGACGGTAATTTTGAGATATGGTGTGGCGACAAACAACTAACGAATCTGGGTGTGGTCGAAATCGATAGTGAAATAGGAAAAATAGAGGTCCAGGCAACAGCTAAGGTTGCGTTACAATCGGTAAATATTAAGTCTAAAAACAAACCGATTGTTGATAAATACGACATAGATGAACAGAGGTTGCTCTCATATTTTAATTCTTCCTACGATTCAAACGAAGGAATCTATGAGTACCTTGATAGCGATATAAACACTACTCAATCGCGACTTGGCGGGTTCTATCGTATTGCTATTATTAAAAATGATGTTGGGGGATATGACGTAATTTATCTTAGCGGTGCGCAAGAAAATAGCCGTAATTGGAGTGCAGGAATGGTAAAGGGTAAATTATCACCAACTATTTTTCAGAATCATTATAATTTGACATGGATAGATTCTGAAATGGAGGATGATATGACCGAATTATCGGCGGAATTAGATGGAACGATGTTGGTTGCTCATTTCCCGAAAGAAAGAGCTATTATAAGATTCAGTCGCGTGAAATTTTAATGCGCGTAGAGGTAGTGTGTGCTTAAAAATACCACGAATGATTCTTAACCGAAAGTTTCTCTGCTGTCCTGGAATCGATTCGGCGCACGAATAACAATGCGGAATTTTCATATAGTGGCGATGAACTGTCGAGCGAACTAACCCTGACCATGCCGGATGAATGAATATACTTGTCTTTGCCTAGCGAAATTGCGACATGCGTTACTTTCCCTTTTCTGACATCTCCGAAAAAAAGTAAGTCGCCGGCTTGAAACTTCGTGAAATCACCTCGTTTGAGCGTGATACCATATTTAGCTTGCTTTGATGCATCTCTCGGTAACAAAATGCCATATCGATAGGCGCAAATTTGTGTCAATCCAGAGCAATCCATTCCCTTTGTTGAGGTGCCGCCCCAAACGTAAGGTGCGCCGATAAGTCTGTTGGCATATATGGGCATCTCTTTTGGTGTCCATTCCTGTGACGCCCATTGTTTTAGCGGCTTCAAAAGAGATGTCTTAATATAACCTTCACGCCCGTCAGGTAGTTTTATTTTAGAAAGCTGACCGATTGTTTTATTGTCATTGTTGTCAGCATCAGTATCGACAACTCCGGCAGACAATACTTCTACAATCGAGCCGGCAACTAGATCGGTCAAACGAGTTGCGCCGATGCGAGTCGTCGGCTCAATGGTAACATATTCAGTTTTGTCGGAATATACAATTGCTCTTGACGACTTTTTCCATGTCGCCATTGCGTTGTTATCAAGTCCGGTCAGAGAGTTGCGACGAATATATCCTTCGTAGTTATCAGGGGTGTTTACTAACCACCAATCGCCGTTGGTCTCGATAACCTTTAGCGGGGTTCCCATAACAACTTGCGACACTTGCTCGGCAGTATGACGAGGAGTGGCGCGGAGAATTGCGACAGAAACGTTTGGTAAGGCCCATTGCTGTGCAACGACAGTTTGGCAAGTAAACGATAGTAATGGAAGTATAATTCCGAGAATAATTCGACGCATTGTTTTTTCTTTTTACCTTATTTAAAGGTTGTTGGGTTGAAGATTATTTGCAGATTGACGCAATAACGGCTTTGATGTCGTTGGCTAATGCATCTGCTTCATCCATTGTGTGAGCCTCTGCGTAGATACGGATAATAGGCTCTGTATTTGATTTGCGAAGGTGAACCCACGATTCTGCAAAGTCAATTTTTACGCCATCGATGTCGTTAATGTTTTCAGACTTATAACGCTCTTTTACAGCTTCAAGAATAGCGTCAACATCAATGTCGGGAGTGAGCTGTATCTTATTTTTTGCAATAGCGTATGCGGGATATCCGGCTTTTAGCTCTGATACTTTTTTACCACTTTTTGCCATAAGAGTCAAGAAGATGGCTACGCCAACGAGGGCATCACGACCGTAGTGGGCTTCAGGATATATAACACCGCCATTTCCTTCGCCTCCGATAACGGCTCCTGTTTCTTTCATCTTGGTGACAACGTTGACCTCACCAACCGCTGCCGGAGAATAGCTACATCCAGCCGCTTCAGTAACATCGCGTAACGCACGAGATGAGCTGAGATTTGAAACGGTTGCTCCGGGGGTGTGGCGTAAGACATAGTCGGCAACAGCTACGAGGGTATATTCCTCGACAAACATTTCGCCATTCTCCATGACGATTGCCAAACGATCGACGTCGGGGTCAACAACGAATCCCACATCTGCGCGACCTTCTTTCATAAGGTCTGCAATTTGAGTGAGATTTTCCGGGATAGGTTCGGGAGTATGGGCAAACTTGCCGTTAGCTTCGCAGTTGAGCTCAATAATATTTTTAACGCCAAGTGCGCGGAGTAATTGTGGAATGATAATACCACCAACCGAATTTACGGCGTCAACGGCTACGGTGAAATTTGCGTTGCTAATAGCCTCGACATCAACTAGCTTTAGGTCGAGGACTTGTTGAATGTGACGTCGATTCCATGTGTTGTTGACTAACTCACGGCCGAGCGCCATAACGTCGACGAATTCAAATTCTTCCGCCTCAGCGATACGCAGAACTTCTTTTCCTTCTGCATCGTTAAGGAATTCGCCCTTTTCGTTAAGGAGTTTGAGCGCGTTCCATTGAGCAGGGTTGTGTGACGCTGTCAATATGATGCCTCCACACGCTTCTTCACCAACAACGGCTACTTCAGTGGTTGGAGTGCTTGCCAAGCCGATATTCACAACATCAAACCCCATTGCGCATAATGTCGCAACAACGAGTGAGTCTACCATCTTGCCGGATAAACGGGCGTCACGTCCGACAACTATTGTGTTAGATGTGCGAGTTGTAGTCTTACGAATAAGAGTGGCATAAGCTGCGGTAAATTTTACAACATCAACGGGGCTGAGACCTTCGCCGGTTTTTCCGCCGATAGTACCGCGAATACCGGAAATAGATTTGATGAGTGACATATTCTAGAAAATGTGGAGTAACAAATTATTTATTCACTGACTGCTGGAAGATAGCGGACGTCGTAGAGGTAGGGAATAACTTGCGAAATTTCGCTTGTCAGTCCGTATTGCGACTTGATGATAACTCTGATGTGTGAATCGTAGCCACATTGGGGATAGTTGAGAGGCATTTGAAGTCCGGAGCCCCAAGCAGAAGAGGTCGATAGCGTGTAATTGTTGAAACGGAATGATGCAGAGCCGAGCGCCATATCTTCAGAGTTTCCTGCTCCATCGCCGAGTTCGCCTGTCAAGGCATATTGGTTAAGATTATAGCGAGTAAAGCGGAAGAAGACTAAAGCGTCATCTTTCACAATTTCGCCGTTGCCTGGTTTGATAACTTGCAGATAGACGTTGTTGTCAGGGTCAATGCGGTAAAATGGTGCATCTTCTCCATATTCAAATATAGAGTCTTCGGGAATATCAAGAATAACAACTTGGTCTGCGAGGTAAGAGTTTATGGCTTGTGTCTCTTCGTTGAGCAACTCGGCATAGCTCTTTGAATCGCTACAAGAGGAGAAAGCAAGTATTAGGGCACTGCCCAGCGTAAGAGTTAATAATTTACGAAAGTTCATTATGGAGTAGATTTTTGTTTAAAAAGAGGTGATTGAAGATGAGGTTATTATGGCAGATAGTGGTCGAATCGCGGCATGGTTTCTTGTAACAGCGCAACAGCTTCTTCGAGAGTGCCATAAAATTCTCCGCCTGCGGCATTTAGATGGCCACCGCCATTGAAGATTTCTTCACACAGCTTGTTTACCGGGAAATCGCCCTTGCTGCGAGTGGAGATTTTTATATAATCAGTCTCTTCGCGCATGAAGACAGAGTAGATGATATCCGGACAGGTCAGCGGTCGGTTAACCAAATCTTCGGTGTCGCCTTTTTGATAATTATATTCGTTTAGTTCGTTGCGAGTCAGCGTTATGAGGGCTGCATTATGCTCGGGAAAGTGCTCGAGTTTATGACAAAGTGCGAATCCGTTGAGTTTAAGCCTATTGACCGAATTGTTGAAGTAGACTTTCTTGTAAATCCAATCTTTATCGATGCCTTTTTCAAGCAAACGTGCCACGATGCGGTAGAGCTCAGGATCATTTGAATTGTATGAGAAGTTACCGGTGTCGGTCATCATGCCGGTGTAAATCGCAATAGCTGCTTCTTTGTCGAAGAAACGCAACATTCCAAGCGATGAAATCGTTTTGTAGACCAAAGCAGCGGTAGACGATACTTCGGGATGCGAAATGACTAAATCGGGGAAAGAGTCGGGATTTAGGTGATGGTCAATCATCACTTTCGGCGCGGGGGAGGCGAGTAATCCCGGAGCAACAAGGTCGATACGTTTAGCGTCGTTATAGTCGAGGCAGAAAATTAAATCGGTTTCGTTGAGAATCTTGTTGGCGAATGTCTCAAAACGAGAGTAGACTACGATATGTTCAGTACCCGGCAAAAACATTAAATATTTCGGCGGAGTATCGGGCGTAATAATTTTTACCTCTTTGCCTGCATTGCGCAATGTATGGCATAATCCAAGCGAAGAACCGATAGCGTCTCCGTCAGGAGAGATATGACAAGTGATGACAACTTTGCGAGCCTTGTTAATTAGGTCGCGAAGTTGGTTTATCTTCTCGCGTTCAATAAGATTTTCCATCATAGAATGCAAAGTTACAACATATCCCGCGAATCTCATTCACCGCTCTCGATAAAATTCTTTAAAAATCTTAGGTTTGTCACCTTGCAAATGTTGTAAAAGTCATTTGTCGATTGGCAGTAATAGTGTCGAGGCTTATTTGTCGCTATTCATCTGTTGCGGATGTTAGTATCGCTTTGAGACGAGATGATTTGGCTTCGGTTTCTGCCCACTCTGACTGTGGATTTGAGTCGGCGATAATACCTCCACCGGCAATTATTTCAAAGCGATGGGTTGCATCGGTTGAGATGCGAGCACTGCGCAGATTGACAAAACTTCTAAAGCTGCGTTGTTGCTTTGTTTGATTGACATTACTAGCGTTGTCTATTTCGTTTGTCTGAGTTTGGTAAACTCCGACGAATCCGCCGTAACATTCTCGCTTATGCAACTCATATTGATTGATATCTGCAATGGCTTCGTTAAGAGGTGTTCCGCAAAGGGCAGGAGTGGGGTTTAGCTTATCTAATAATTCCGTAAAATTTAGAGATTCGGGAAGATAGGCTGTGATGTCACGTCGAAGATGTTGAATAGAGCCGTAGCCGATAGTGTATGGTGAACTGACTTTTGGCTCAATGCCGAGACTGCGGAATTGCTCTTGAATATAATCTGCTACAAATAAGTTTTCGCGTAAATTTTTCTCGTCCCAAGGGGCGTTCCCCGCGTCAGCCGAGCGAGTGCCGGCGAAAGCCATCGTTGATGCAAGACGTGTATCAATATTGAAGTCAAGTAACGATTCGGGTGACGCCCCGAGCCAACAACCGGTTATTGGGGTATAATAGAGAAATCCGAAAGAATCATAGAATGAGTTGAATAACTTTCGAGCAGCGAATGTTATGTCTAATATGTGATTCTCTCCGGGTATAATTCGCGAATAAACAGTTTTCCCGTTACGCGCTTTGCAGTTATTGATGATTTTGCTGACAGCTGTGAGATATTCCTCTTTTGATATAACTCGAGAGGGGGAAAAGTTGTAAGTTGATTGTGACGCAAGGTTTCGCAGAACTATATTCTCATCAAATGAATCATCTGCGATAGTTGTGAAGCTAACGGATGCATTGATAGATATGCGCTCACGCCAAGGCGAGAGCCATTGTCCGATAATAAACGCGTTGGAATTTTGCGACAGCGTATTATCGTTATGTTTTGCTGAGAAACAGCTTGAGCCTCTCTGAGTTGATTTGACTTCTCCGCAGAAAAACTCGAGATTTTCATTGCCTGGGATATGACATACCGCGAAAGGAATATGAAGTTTTAGACACTTTGAGGCCGCCTTCCATAGTTGCGCCCATTTTGTGTCTGGTCCCCATTTCCCTTTCGGTTGGTTTTCCATGTCGCGATAGATATTCCTTGATGTTTTCCTTTCAGCCATGATTACCATCAGCCGATAGGTTCGCCAATGAGTTCAAAGGGGAGAGCTTCGGTAATCTTAACCGAAATAATATCTCCTGGACGAAGTTTACGCTCTTTTTTTACTAAAACTTCCGGGTCAACTTCCGGCGAGTCAAATTCGGTGCGCCCTACATAGTAGTCGTCTTCTTCAGTGTCAATCAAGACATCTAAGATTTTGCCTTTCTTCTCTTGCTGAATGTCGAGCGAAATCTCCTCTTGGAGCGCCATTAAGCGATTAAGTCGGTCTTGTTTGACATCCTCCGGAATTATGTCGGGTAGATTGTTGGCAGCAAAAGTGCCTTCCTCTTCGCAGTAGGCGAATGCGCCCATACGTTCGAATCGTTGCTCTTTTACGAATGCCATCAACTCATCGAAGTCTTCTTCTTCTTCACCGGGGAAGCCGACCATGAGTGTTGTACGGATGTGTATGCCGGGCACACGTTGACGTATCTCTGCGAGTAGAGCGCGAGTCGCTTCGCCTGAAATATGACGACGCATATTGGTTAACACTCGGTCTGAGATATGTTGGAGAGCAATATCGAGATATTTGCAGACGTTCTCGCGACGAGCCATAACATCGAGGATATCCATCGGGAAGTCTGCCGGATAAGCATAGTGTAGACGAATTCGTTTTACACCGGGGATATCGGCAAGGCGGTCAATAAGTTGGGCTAGCCGATGTTCACCATAAATGTCTAGGCCGTAGCTTGAAAGATCTTGTGCGATTATATTAAACTCTTTTACGCCGTTTGCAACGAGGGCGATGACTTCTTTTTCGATTTCCTCAATAGGGCGAGAATGATGACGTCCGGTGATGAGAGGAATTGCGCAGAAGGCGCAAAAACGGTTACATCCCTCAGAGATCTTGATGTAGCTATGGTGAGAAGGAGTTGTTACAACTCGCGGAGTATTCTTTTCTGTTTCAGAATATTCGGCAGTTGCGTTTGTCTTATTGTCAGAAAGGTCGCTAACAATGCCGTTCCAATCAAATTTTCCGTAGAAATGGTCGACTTCCGGAATTTCTGATTCGAGATCGTTGCGATATCGTTCCGAAAGACAGCCCATTACATATAATTCTTCAATTTCTCCGCGTTTTTTTGCCTCGCAAAAATCGAGAATCGTGTTGACTGATTCCTCTTTAGCATCGCCGATAAAACCACAAGTGTTGATAATAACTATGTCGGTGTTATCTTCTGTTTGGTGATACGCCTCGAAACCGGCAGCTGTAAGCATGGAAAGAACTCGCTCGGAGTCGACCAAGTTCTTTGAACACCCTAATGTAATGACATTAACGCTTCTCTTATCTGACATTTTTATTTTAGATTCTCTTCGTTGAAAAGTGACTCTACGAATTCTTTTTTATGGAAAACTTGAAGGTCTTTAATACCCTCTCCGAGACCGATATATTTTACCGGAATTTTGAATTGGTCTGAGATGCCGATAACGACGCCTCCCTTAGCCGTGCCGTCAAGTTTGGTGATTGCGAGCTCATTAACGCTGGTTGCGGCAACAAATTGACGAGCTTGTTCAAAGGCGTTCTGACCTGTCGAGCCGTCGAGCACTAGCAAAACTTCGTGGGGCGCATCGGGAACAACCTTTTGCATTACGTTGCGAATTTTAGAGAGCTCATCCATCAAACCCTTCTTGTTATGTAGACGTCCGGCTGTGTCGATTATTACAACATCAACGTCGTTAGCTTTGGCTGATTGAAGGGTGTCAAATGCAACCGCGGCCGGATCTGAACCAAGGGCTTGCTTTACGACAGGCACACCGGCTCTTTCGCCCCAAACATCGAGCTGCTCGATTGCTGCCGCGCGGAATGTGTCAGCGGCGCCGAGCATTACCTTGTTGCCCGCAGCTTTAAATTGGGCGGCTAGTTTGCCAATAGTAGTCGTCTTGCCCACACCGTTAACACCAACAACCATAATTACATGGGGGTGGTGATTAGCGGGAATGGTAAAGTCGTCGTCAGAAGATTCATTGTTATTCTCAGCCAGCAGTTCACAAATCTCTTCGCAGAGAAGTTTGTTGAGCTCGGCAGTGTTGACATATTTGTCGCGCGCTACGCGTGCTTTGATTCGGTCAATAATTTTTAGAGTAGTGTCGACCCCTACGTCTGAAGTGATAAACACCTCTTCGAGATTGTCGAGCACGTCATCGTCGATTGTCGATTTACCGGCGATGGCGCGTGTAATTTTCGAGAAGATTCCCTGTTTGGTGCGGTCAAGCCCCTTGTCGAGGGTTTCTTTCTTTTCTTTGGAGAAAAATTTATTGAAAAATCCCATTATATTATAATGTATTTGCTCAGGAGTTTGTAATCTTAGTGCCGAATCAATGTCGGCTTTGCCGGAGAGTTCTGATTGGTAAGCGTAAGATTAGATTTCGCCTACGATTTCATTGATATCTGATACGCCGTGGCGTAAACACCAATCAGCCATCCAATCGATTGCTTTAACCGTAATTTGCGGATCAATAAAATTGGCTGTGCCAATTTGTACGGCTCTTGCGCCGGCAAGCATAAATTCGATAGCATCTCGACCTGAAGAGATTCCTCCAAGACCGATTACCGGGATATTGACTGCTTTAGCTGCTTGCCATACCATTCTGACAGCTACCGGACGCACAGCTGCGCCAGACAAGCCGCCGGTGATTGTAGACAAACATGGACGACGGCGCTCTACGTCTACGGCCATACCCATTAAAGTGTTAATCAAAGAAACCGAATCTGCTCCCGATGCTTCTACAGCTTTCGCGATATCGGCAATAGATGTTACATTGGGCGACAATTTTACAATCAGAGTGCGAGGCCAAGCCTTACGAATAGCAGAGGTGACAGCAGCTGCACCATCTGTAGTTGTGCCGAACGCCATGCCGCCCTGTTTTACGTTAGGGCAAGAAATATTAACTTCAATTGCCGGGATCTTTTCCAAGGTCGCAAGCTTTTCGGCAACTGCAACGTAGTCTTCGATTTTTGCTCCGGAGACATTGACAACAACATTTGTGTCAAGTCTCTTCAGTCTGGGGTATATTTCAGAAATGAAATAATCAACTCCTTTGTTTTGGAGCCCGACCGCATTTAGCATTCCGGAAGGCGTTTCAGCCATACGAGGGTAGGGATTTCCTTCGCGAGGTTCGAGGGTGGTTCCTTTGACGATGAAACCGCCAAGTCGTTCGAGATCGATGAAATCGGCGAATTCTTCGCCAAAACCGAAGGTACCGGATGCGGTAAGCATCGGGTTTTTCATTTTCATCCCTGCGATTTCGACTGCAAGATTGATATTGCGTATAGGTGTCGGCTGGCAATCGGCCATAGTTGCAACTTTATATTGGATTGGTTTACAGACTGATAGTAAAAAAAGGAGCTGGAAAATTATAATTTCCAAAGCAAGAGCTCGGTGTTGAACACCGGACCTTCGACGCAAGCCCTGAGGTTGCCCTTCAAGGTTGGCTCAACGCAACATAGACAAGCCCCGAGGCCGCATGCCATTAAGTTTTCGAGAGAGACTTCGCATGGAGAGCCGATTTGATGCGCTTTGCGTGCGATACCTTCCATCATTGGCTTCGGTCCGCAAGTGCAGACTAAGTCATAACGGGTTGACAGCACTGAGTTGTCGGCTGCATAGCCTTTCTCTCCGGCGGTGCCGTCGTCGGTTGAAACGGCAACGTCACCGATAGCGGCAAATTCGTCGTAGAGAAGCACTTCAGAAGCGGTGCGCGCACCGAGCAAGAATGTCGGTTTGACACCGGCTTTCTTCATGGTCTTGCCCAATAACATCAGCGGGGCAACGCCGATGCCTCCGCCGGCTAACAAAGCGGTTTGTCCCGGCTCGGGAATTGTGAATCCGTTTCCAAGAGGACCGACGATATCGACCGTGTTACCAGCCGTTAAGTTACAGAGATGCTCTGTGCCTTCTCCTGCACGGCGGATAAGTAGGGTCATCACGCGGTTCTGGCTATCGTAGTCACAAATAGATATCGGGCGACGAAGATATGTCGACTGAGAGTCTTTAATGCGGATTTCAACGAACTGACCGGGTAACACGTCTAATTCACCGACAGAATCGGGGAGCTGAAGGGTTAGCATTGAATAGCGGTCAGAAAGGGCGCGAGTAGTTGTTATTACGGCGTCGAAAATCTGTTTCTTTCCCATCTAAGATTTCTTAGAAAAGATATGCAGCTGTAATTGTCCAGAAACGGTTTTTGCCATCACCGAGGTTGCTTCCGTAGAGAGCAGAGTCAGCTGAAGCAGCGTTGTTCAAACCGAGACCATAAGAAGCGTGAAGCTGAACTTTATTGACAAACATCAGACCGAAACCGAAGTTCCAAGCGAAGTCAAATGTCTGTTTTTTCCAAGCATTATTGGCATTCTGTTTTGATACCAAGAAAGAGAAGTCCGGACCGGTTGTCAAGAAGGGTGAAACAATGTTGCCAACGATAGGTAGACCGATATCCCAGCGGAAGTTGACGGGGATTTCGATGTAGTCGCTTTTTACTGTCTTACCTTGGTAAACTTCTGTAGGGGCTGATGCGTTGACGTTTACAGTTGACTCGCGGTGAGTAAACATAACAGATGCATCAAAACCAAGACCAAGTACAGGCACTGTAAATTTGGTCATCAAACCGGCTGTGTAGCCACAACGATTGTCTCCTTTGAAAAGATCTTCGTTGAACTTGAAGTCGTTGACTGTTACACCGGCTTTGACACCGAACTTAAGAGGTCCTGCGGCATTGGCATTGAACGATGAAGTAAAACACGCAACGGCCACCAATATGGTGGAGAGAATTTTATTGATTTTCATAGGATATAATTTTTTGCAAATTTAACGATTTTTTATGGATGTCGCGTAATTTACAGCAGGAAATTTGTTAATTTTGACTTCCTAAAAAGTTATGTAGATATGAGTGAAACAAAAAAGTTCTCGTCAGAAGGTGATTTGCCTAAAAGAAAAAGCTCAAAACGTACGCTTTGGTTCGTAGTTGTGGTTTTGGC
The DNA here is from genome assembly GCA_964638475.1 of uncultured Alistipes sp. Classification (GTDB taxonomy): domain Bacteria; phylum Bacteroidota; class Bacteroidia; order Bacteroidales; family Muribaculaceae; genus UBA7173. Next base: position 33,980 of record CAZXAZ010000007.1, read on the forward strand.
TGTCGCCGCTGTGTGGGGAGTACGTCAATATACATCAATGTCTCTTCGTTATCAAGGTGATAAAGCTGTTTGGCTTAAAATTCCTCATGGCGCTACAGTTGCCTCGGTGACCGATTCTTTGGTAGCTACGTTTGGCGAAGAGTATGGCCGTACGGTTGCGAAACTTTGGAAGGGAAATCCAGAGCAAAGTCGTGGCGCTTATCGTGTAGAGCCGGGTGAGAAAGCGATAACTCTTGCTCGCCGTCTTGATAGCCGAAGCCAAACCCCTATTAGGCTTACGTTTAACAATATTCGCACCTTTGACCAATTAGATAAGCGTCTGACGGCTAAGATGGATTGGGAAAAGGGCGAATTTGCTGCCGAGTTTCCTAAGGTTGCTGCTTCGTTGGGCGTTTCTGATGCTGTCTTGCTAGGTCGTATGTTGCCGGATACATATGAGGTATATTGGACAACCGGACCTCAGAACGTTATTGTTGAGATTTTAGATTACTACGAATCATTTTGGACTCCCGAACGTTGCCAAAAGGCTAAATCGTTGGGCTTGACTCCGGATGAAGTTGGAGTAATTGCGTCAATAGCCGAAGAGGAAACCGCTAAGGCCGACGAGAGAGGGAAGGTCGCTCGATTATATATCAATCGCCTTCAAAAGGGCATGAAACTTCAAGCAGATCCGACGGTTAAATATGCCGTAGGTGATTTTTCGATAAAGAGAGTAGGAGGAAGGATGTTGAATATCGATTCCCCCTACAATACTTATCGTTATGCCGGTTTACCCCCGTCACCCATCAGAATTCCTGAGCGTCGCACCTTGCAGGCTGTGCTTGATGCACCTCATCACAACTATTTATATATGTGTGCTAAGTCTGATTTCTCTGGCTACCATGACTTTACCTCAAACTATGCTGAGCATCAGCGTAATGCAGCAAAATTCCGCCGTGCGCTCGATAGACGAGGCATTAAGCTATAATTAATTGCGGTATTGAGGCAATTTCTTGACCGGGAAGTCTGAGAACAGCGTCTCTACAGCTTCGGCGATGCTCTTGAGATTACGATATTGACCATTGCCTTGGTCAATAATTGTTGATACCGAAGCTGAGTATATGGGCAGTTTAGTGTCGATATTGATAATATCCATTGTTAATACACCCTCTTTGTAGATACCCGTGATAACTTGCGCATTCGGATTAATTGGCGGTGCCCAATACGGAGCATAATTATATCTTGGCCACATATAATAGGGGTAATATGGCCCATAATAAGGGAAATAGCCGGGTTGAATCAGAGGTTCAGTCTCGATTTCGCGTTGAGTTGTTACGGCGATGTTAATCAGTAACGGCGATGTTGGTGATTCGGTGAACCCTCTCATTTCCATTTCTTGGCGAATAGCAGCTGCAATGTTATAATATGTAGCCATCTCCATTCCGGGAGGCAGTTTCCCCATATCCGGTGTTACAATTCTGAACGTCTTGTAGTCGGCAAGGTTAGCATCATTGTAAACCTCACTGTTGACGAGAGTGAAAGGAGAACATCCGCCAAATAGTAATATCAAACACAGAGTAGCTAATAAATTCCGAATATTCTTCATAGTCAATAGTTTTATTGATATAACACAATAATCGAGATAAAAGTTCCGTTTAATTAAAGATTGACAGATTGTCACTTTAATCGAGATTTCTTACATTCACTTGAATTAATCAACACAATAGGGCCGAACGCCAATTAGTAATAGTTTGACCCGAAAAAATAACCTTAAACAAGATGAAAAACTTCATGTTTGACCTTTGTGTGGGCTCTCTTGTTGCCGGAGCTGTTTTGTCACCTCAATCGTTATGCGGTGCTAATAATGGTGACGTAGCAGTGGCTGCCGCCGGAAAAGTGGACTCAAAGTATCTTTCTTATCCTATTTATGAGGGCGACGACCTCGGGCTGACGCTCAAAGAGAATGTTGCTTTATTCCGTTTATGGTCGCCCGAAGCACAAGCGGTTAAATTAAGCATTTATAATAGCGGGCGTAATGGTGCGCCTATCGAAACAATAGATATGGTTAAGGCTGAAAGTGGCACATGGACTGCGCAACTTTCACCTGTCCCTTACGGTAAATTCTATACATTTCAAGTCAAGGTTAACGGACGTTGGCTTGACGAGACACCCGGCATTTGGGCAAAGGCTGTCGGTGTAAACGGTCATCGTGCAGCGGTCATTGATTTTGGGGAAACTAATCCTCAAGGTTGGGCAGATGATAAGGGACCGAAAGTAAACGCAATTAACGATGTAGTGCTCTACGAAATGCACCATCGTGATTTCTCTGTACATCCCAATTCCGGAATCGCCAATAAGGGTAAATTCCTTGCGATGACAGAGGAAGGAACAGTCTCTCCACTCGGCGATAAGACCGGAATCGACCATTTGAAGGAGCTCGGTGTGACCCATGTGCATATACTTCCTTCATATGATTACAACTCAGTCGATGAGGCTAACCTTCCCTCAAATCAGTATAATTGGGGATATGACCCATATAACTATAACTCACCTGAGGGCTCATATTCAACGAATCCGTCAGATCCGGCAACTCGCGTGCGCGAAATGAAAGAGATGATTAAAGCTCTTCACGACGCCGGAATAGGAGTGGTTATGGATGTCGTTTATAATCATACCGCGTCAAACGACCATTCAAACTTCTCTTTGACAGCTCCCGGATATTTCTATCGCCATAATGAAAACGGCTCATATAGCGATGCTTCAGGTTGCGGAAACGAAACTGCGTCTGAACGCCAGATGATGGGCAACTTTATCGTTAATTCCGTGAAATATTGGGCAAAGGAATATCATATCGATGGCTTCCGTTTCGACTTGATGGCTATCCACGACACAGAAACGATGAATCGCGTTGCAGCTGAGTTGAAGCAAATCAATCCGTCGATATTCGTTTATGGTGAAGGTTGGACTGCCGGAAATTCTCCACTTCCGACTGAAGCTCGTGCTTTAAAAGAGAATGTAGCCAAAATGACCGGTATCGCTGTATTCTCTGATGATATCCGCGATGCCGTTAAGGGGCATTATTCAGATGCTGCCGACCGAGGTTTTGCAACGGGGAAGCCCGGCAATGAGGAAACCGTTAAAATCGGTATTGTTGCATCAACTGCTCATCCTCAAGTTGATTACTCAAAGGGTAACAACTCAAAATTTCCCTATGCATCAACCTCCTCACAGATTATCAACTATGTGAGTTGTCACGACGATCTGACTCTCACCGACAAACTCGCTAAGTCGATGCCCGCTTCTTCGGTTATCGATCGTCAGCGCGCAGCCCGTTTGGCTCAGACGATAGTCTTTACATCACAAGGCACACCCTTTATGTTTGCCGGAGAAGAAATTTTCCGCGATAAAAAGGGAGTGCATAACTCCTATAAATCACCCGACTCGATTAACGCAATCGATTGGAATTTGAAACATCTCAATGCTGAGCAATTTAATTATTATAAAGAACTGATATCATTACGCAAAGCTCATCCGGCATTCCGCATGACGTCAGCCGAAGATATCGCTCGTCATCTGAAATTTGATAAAGTTACAGCCTCCAACCTTATTTCCTACTCATTGGTTGATAATGCCAACGGTGACGAATGGAAAGAAATTAAATTAATTTTCAATGGAGCAGACACTTCTGCCGAGGTGAAACTTCCGAAAGGAAAATGGACGGTTGTTGCCCGTGACGGCAAAATCAATCACAAGGGCTTACTCAATGCCGATGGTTCACTTCAGACTCTCAACGGAGGAAAGACCATTATTGAGCCGCGTTCGGCGTTGATACTTTTCCGCTAATCCCAAAGATTAATCGTAACGAATCCCACGTCTGACTCTTGTAGGCGTGGGATTCGTTTTGTTTGATGCTAAGAAAAAGTAATGACTAATGTCCGGCGATTTAATTATAGCGCTATTTTGTTTGTGTTGCCCGATCGGTCAAGCCGAAACAATTGATAATAGCGTTGCGGATTCGTCGAGACGCAACGCTATCGCGACGAAGAATTGAGATAATAGTGTCGATATATGCTTCTTTCGACCCATTAAGCCCGCAAAGTTGTGAAACATTCGAGCCGGGCAGCATTGACTTTTGGTTGTAGACTTTTAATATCTCAGCGTAATTTTCTTCGTTGGCATATTTGTTGAACTCGCGGCATAGTTGCTCATATATGCCTCGCGGATTGAGCTCGGCAGCCAAGCCCGACAAATGGTCTTCGAAAGCATTGATGTTGTTGAATTTACCGTCGACTCGGCGTTCCATTAGGCGTTTGATGCGATGACGGGTATGTTGCATCGCTTGGCTTCGAAGGTCATGACGAAACATTGCGGTGATTGATTTCTTTACAGCCCTAAACACCTTTTCTTCATCGCAATTGTTGACAATTGCAACGGTTCTGACAACCTCCTCAAGCATCAATATATTTTCGATTTCGGCGACATTCGGCACGAATATATTCTTGCTTCTTAGATATTCAACTTCTTTATCTTCGCGCCTGTCGCGGTCAACGATGCCTCGACTTTCGAGATGATGAAGATTGCGCTGATCGTTAAAGGCGCGTGTCGACTCGATTACTTTGTCGCAACTGCCAATTGATTTTACCGTAAATCCCTTGAAAACGAGCGGATATAGCTTGGCGTCGATTGAATGAGAAGCGTCTCCTTCGATAAATAAGACCGGGTCGCGCGAACCGATGATTGCCATATAAACCTCATCAGAGATGCCGGCGCCACGAGGTAGTTCGGTGAAATCCCAACCCTCTTGAGCTGAGTCGTAACCGCGCACCCAGAGAAGTTGGTCACGCTGACGCGTCGCCGTGAAATCGAGGTCGTGAGTGATATATATAAATCGGCAGTCGGGGCGCATCGTTTCTAATGCATCCCATGTTTTCTGTTGCAATGAGGGGTGGAGAAACATTTCCGGGGCATCAACGAAAACAACGCCGTCTTTGGGGGCGTATAGCAATGCTCCGAAATAGTAGAGCACGGCTTGCTCGCCTGCCGATAGTTTCTTTTGGGAGTATTCGTCGCTTTGCCCTTCGCGAGCGAACATTAGTCTGCCGCCTTGACGCAAGACTTGATTTGAGGGGAATATCTCCTGCCAATGAGCAATCACCCTATCGAGCTTTGTTGTCGTCGGTATAGCCTTATCGAGGCGCCCGGCGGCGACATCTAATTGTGCGACTTTGTAATCAACCAATGCCGAGATTTCCTCGTTAAGTAGCAGCGCAACCAATCGGTCAAATGTTGTTGTCGCGTTGTTTTGCAGAAACGCCGGCGACTCTTTTGCGTGTATGTAAAGCGAATCGATGGTGCCTGCCTCTGCAGTTGGTTCGCCTGATGCGTATAAGGCTTTGAGAGCGGATACTTTGAAGGCTTTTTCGCCCAAGCTTGAGGCTAGGTATGATGCAAATCGAGTCTTTCCGGCACCATTAGCACCGATAATAGTGACGCTTTGGCTATGCTTAGAGAGCTTATATCTTTTGCCCGACAAGTCGGGAGGCAGGAGAATTTCCATAACGGAGAGGTTAGAGGTGAAAGGAAGAGATGGGGTTAGTCGAGATAGCGCTTGGTGAGACCGCTGTAAAGATCAATGCGGCGGTCACGGAGGAAGGGCCACCAACGGCGCACATTCTCGCTACGGCGGAGGTCGACGTCGACAATTGCAGTTTCTTCGCTGTCATCGGGTGATCTGTGAAGAATCTCACCTTGCGGACCGGCTACAAAGCTTGACCCCCAGAAAGTGATACCGTCTGAAACGCCCGACGGGTCATCTTCATGGCCGACGCGGTTGACGGCGATTACCGGAATGCCGTTAGCAACGGCATGTCCGCGCTGAACGGTTGTCCACGCTTCGCGCTGTCGCTGTTTCTCATCCTCGGGGTCAGTGTCTTGCCATCCGATGGCTGTCGGATAGATGAGCAGTTCTGCTCCTTGTAGAGCCATCATACGCGCAGCCTCGGGATACCATTGATCCCAGCAAACGAGCACTCCGAGTTTGCCGATTGAAGTTTCGATAGGCGTGATTCCGAGGTCGCCAGGAGTGAAATAGAATTTCTCGTAGAAACCGGGGTCATCAGGAATATGGGTTTTACGATAACGGCCAGCCTCACTGCCGTCTGAGTCGAAAACAACGGCGGTGTTATGGTATAGTCCGGCTGCTCGACGTTCAAACATAGAGGTGACGATTACAACTCCGAGTTCTTTAGCCAAATCGGCATAAAAGCCGGTGGCTTCAGAGTTGAGGTCTACAGCTAAGTTGAAGGTGTCGACATCTTCATTCTGACAGAAATATAGCGAATCGTGCAACTCTTGATTTACAATTAGTTGCGCACCCATTGAGGCTGCTTTTTTGATTTCATCGGCGAGTCGACGACGATTGTCGGCGATATTTGCCGTTTTTTTCTGCTGAATGATAGCGACTTTAACAGTCGATTTATTTTGAGACATAGTCATTATTGCTTAAAATCGTAGAAGGGTAGATGGTTATTTCCGAATCCAAGTAGAGGGAAATTGCATAGTAGCGCAGTGGAGCGACCCATGCTGGCGGATAAGCGCACGACAATCAACGGTGATGATTTCGTGATTAGGGAACGCGACGCGGAGCATTTGAGCAGCCAACTCATCGTTGAGCGATTGGTCATAGGTGGGCATTAATACCGCCTTTGGTGTAATCAAAAAGTTGGCGTACGTAGCCGGTAATCGTTCGCCATCTTCATCGTAGATAGGTGACGGTAATGGCAATCCGAGTAGGTTAAAAGGCTTACCATTCGCTGTCTTAAATTCTTTCAACTGAGCTTCCATTCGTTGGAGCTCTTCAGTGTGAGAGTCAGACGAGTCGTAAGACTTTACATATAAAATCGTATCGTTGGGCGCCAAACGCGCGAGCGTATCAATATGGCTGTCAGTGTCGTCGCCATCAAGAGCGCCGTGGTCGAGCCATAATAGATGCGTAATACCTAGCGTTTCGAAAAGTTCGTTTCTAACTTCAGCTTTGCAGCGATAGCCGTTTCGGTTGACTGAGAGCATACATTCAGAGGTTGTCAGCATTGTGCCGCAACCATCGGTCTCGATAGAGCCGCCCTCAAGAACATAACGTTTATGAGCGTAGACTTCTGTTTCTAACGTCTTGTTTGCAATCAGATTGATAAATGCAAGGTTGTCTTTATCTGCGGCGAATTTCAGTCCCCAGCCGTTGAATTGATATGAAACGGCTGTAAGCATTCGTGCTTCGCGATTTTCGATTGTAATCGGACCGTAATCGCGGGTCCAAGTGTCATTGGTTTGGCAGTATGCGACGATTACCTTATCTGTTGCCAAATCTTCCGGTAGAAGAGCTTTGACGCGGTCTGGTTCGGGTGTGATAATTAAAACAATCTGTCCGGCTTTAATAAGGGCTGCCGTTAAGTTGATATAGCATTTATCAACCTCATCAAGCATATATGCCCAATCAGTCTCTCCGTGAGGCCATGCGATAAGGGTTGCGTCGAATCTGGAATCCCATTCGGCAGGCATCCAGCGTTTCAGTTGTTGTCTATTTATAGGATTGCTCATTTGTCGAAGTCGTTGTCAAGAGTGTCCCAAATCGAGTCTTGATTGTCGAGATATTCCTCGCAGAAATCGAGGAAACCGCGTCGTTCAGAGCTACCGACTTCGTGGCACCATTGGCGATAAAGTTGGTGGAGCTCCTCATCCTCACCGACCATTTTCTTGAATTCAGCTTCAGCCATATCAATGCTCCCGGCTTGCTGTATCACTTGATGGAACACATTGGTGATGTCTAAATAGTCCATTGTCAATCATGGTTAGAGGGGCATTTGGAGGAGAGTGGCGAGAGCGGATTAAGAGATGTTAGCCCCAAGGCGTAGTAATATGTGAGTTATGTCGACAAAGATAATGAATTTCTTTAAATAATACCAAGATTTCAGACGTTGAATTTAAGCTAAAAAAGAGGCTGCGCCTATTTTGGCACAGCCTCTTATGCTATTTGCCTCCAGTCTAGTGAAGGAGGATGTGAAACTTTATTCTGCTGAGAGTACGCAACCTTCGAGCTTCAACTCAAACAACATACCTATTGCTGCTACGTTTGTGGAGCCTTGTCCAACTAAAGTGCCGTCGTCCTGAAGGACGAAAGTTAAGTTGGTTGTCATTGTGGTGTATCCATAAGGATCGCTGGGGTCGGCAACCTCTACATCTTTAAGAGTTACGTTTTGGCCTTCTACAACGTAGGCTACATTCACTGCATTGAGCAATGTAGTGCCAAAGCCGGTTACAGATAAAGATGCAGTGCTATTGGCTGTATCGAAAGTGAGAGTCGAGGGGGCATCAGCAGGGCTTCCGAAAGCAATCAATTGCAGATTGCCGGAGTAGCTTGCTGCAAGTTCGGGTGCTGTTGATTCAGCTGTGAAGGCATTGCTTTCGCCGGCTACGATATAGCTATTGTCGCGGCTGGTGCTGTAAATCTTATCGGAAGCGGAGTCGTCGAACCAAATTGTCTTGAGATCGTCGCTGACTTTAAGAATGAGGTTGTGGCGGGAAGAACTGTAAGCACCAGTGCCATAGAGTACATTGGTTACGATGATTCTTTTACCTTCGGCATCGTAGATGTATTTACCGCTGGATGCAATAGCGGTGATGGGATCGAAGCCGTCATGACGAGCGATTTTTACTTCGATAGCGCAAGTACCTACATTTTCGGTGCCGTTGAGATTTTGGTCGATTGCGATTCTTACGTAGTTGTCGGCAGTTTCTTCGCCACCATTGAATGCGCCAAGAGCATCTTCTCGAACGAAGTTTTTAGGACCAGTCCATTTAGAGCTGATTACCTGTTCGTAGGTCTTATTCGCGAGATCGATTACGTATAATGTTGCGTCTACGCCTTCTGCAGAAAGGGTTAGCAAACCATCCTGGAGGGTGTAGGTATAGGTTGTTTCACCAAGAGTTGCGCTGTTGAAGCCGTCAAGAACGAGTTCGCCGGCAGCGCCGGTGTATGTGCCATATTCATTACCGCGAAGCACGAATTCGGGGGCTGCGCTGCTCTGCTTAACGTATTTGAAGAGCTTTTCGCCATTGGCAACAGCATAAGCGGAGCAGTTGTCGTCGCCGATAGAGCTACCGGTAGTGAACTGCATTTCTACGGCTGTCATAGTTGTGCCGTAGTCTTCGAGATAGTACCACTTAGTTGTCTTGCCTTCTGCAGTAGCTTCAACAAGGTTGCGGAAACCATATTGGTCGGCGTTGGCAACGGCGTAAGTATAGTTGTCTTTGGCAACGAGATAGTGACGAGTATTTTCGGGCTTGCTGTTGATGATGTCGATAACGCTGATATAAATCATGTCGTCGTCTAGGAACTGACCATAAGCGCCGAATTTTATTTCGAGGTCGATTTCATTCTTCAGTTCGCCTTGGTAGGGAACATAGGCGAAAGATTTGGTCTCGTGGTTGTAGACGTAGAGATCGAGCACGTCGAATGCTTGTTCGTCGGTCGAGGTGAAGGTATAGGTCTCGTTACCTCGCATCTCAATTTGGAACGAGTGTTCGGCGTCGGCAGTCAGATGGCTTTCGGAAGTTTTAATTTCGCAGCCGGTGTAGGTGCCGAGGAAGGGTTCGTCGTCGTAGGTGTGAAGAATTTCGGAAAATGCAGTCATGTCGACAGGTTCGAAAGGCATAGTGTATGCCCAGCAGTCAATGCCGAGAAGATTGTCTTCGTGGTCGCTCCAGAATACGAAACCGGGAATCGAGCTGTATTCTTTGCCGGTATATTTGCCGACAATAGTGTATGTTGACGCATAGCCTTTGTCGGTGTCAATCAAGAAGTGAGGAACGCGGTCGGCTTCGCTTGCTCGCCAATCATCGGGCTTGGTGGGGTCCATGATGCCTGAGTTATTGCGAGAGTCGAGTAGGTTAACAACGGCGTTGGGTGCATCGTAAAGACCGATTTCGAAGAGTGTTGTGATGTCGGCTAGGCGATAGTATACACCATTGATTTCTGCAATTACGCCTTCGATGGTCTTATTGTCGTTGAGCTCAACAACGACTTTTTGGTATGCGTCGCCCTGTTTGTCGCCAACAGTTACTTTTTTGATGTCGTTAACCATTACGGAAACGAAAGAACCGTCGAGCTTGTATATATCTAAACGGTCGCTTGCGGCATAGAGCGACATCGCAGCGGTTGCTAATGCTGCAGCAGAGATTAACAGTTTTTTCATTTCAGAATCAGTTTATAAGAGTTTCCACTAACGTTGATAAATACAACGCCCTTGGGTAGGTCGCTGAGGTTGATTTCGTAATTGCCGGATACGGTTGCTGAGCTGAGTGTTTGTCCGGCAGCGTTGAAAACATCAATGTGGGTGTTGTTCGGCAGGTTGTTGAAGGAAATCTTATCGCTGCTGAGCAACGGTTTTGATTCTTCTACTGAAATGGTGCTTACTCCGGAGGATTCGGCTCCGAAAGTAAATGATTTTAGCTGGGTTCGAGGAATCTCGATGTCGGCAGTAATGCCGGTGATTACCAAATTTTCGGTGGTAAACGATGCTGAGAGATTATCGGTCATGTCGACAACGGTCTGGCGGCCGTTGTTGAGGTTGATGGTAATAGACCGATAGCCATCAGTTGCACTTGCCGACATACCAAGCATCAGCGCGGAGACAAATAGAGTAAGTACTTTCTTCATGAGTGAATAGACTATCTTTGGAGGTTGAAACAAAAAACTCAATTGACACAATGATCGAATAACATCCTTTTTTCGTCCATTGTGATGTCTTGTGTGTCGCAAAGTTACGCAAATAAAGAATATAAACAAATAAAATGTAAAATAAATTTTAGATGGGCGTTTAGTCTTTGGAATCCGTAGAGTAATAGTTGGAATGGTTAAACGACGGCTAATAATATAGTGAGGCTGCGCCGTAAACCTTAATTACGACACAGTCTCTTGTATTAGGGGTGTGAAAGGCTTTGCTAGGCGAAAAAGCTTTCAGTAGTTACGATATTAGCGGATTGTGTAGCCGGTTGTACACTTGCTTGCGCTCTTAGTGCCTTCAGGAGTTGTTGTAATCTGAATAGCGTTGTTGTAGCAAGTTACGTCGTTAGCAACAACAGCGTCGCAGGTGTAGGGTAGTTGTGTTCGACCAACGAATGCACTAATCTTGCCAGCTTCTTCTATTCCGGTAATAGTTGTGTTTTTTTTACAGAAGAATTCTTGATTGTGAGAGTGTTTTCTCCGGATGCAGCCGGCAAACCAACAAATCCACCAACGGTTTGAGCATCTTTAATCTGTGTATTATAGATATTCACGTTGTCGATAGTGATATTAATACCATTTTGAACGGCGGCATAAAGAACAGCTGCATAGCTAGGATCTGCAGATGTATTGTTATCAAGATTACTAGCGATGATACCAACCATTTTGTTACCTTTAACAGTAGCATTCTTAACGGTGAGATTCTTCACTGTGCCGCCGAATAATTGCTTGAAGAGACCTGCATATACCACATTTGTGCTTTCGATATTGAAATCACTGATTGTGTGACCATTACCATCGAAAGTGAAGCTAATATTGGTGCTCGGGCTACCTATACCGGAGATAGTCTGGTTATCAAAAGAAATTTATATAAAAAACGACCGAGAATCGTAGTGATTCTCGGTCGAGGTATGTAGGGAATGGAATATCTTAAAAAGGGCAGGTGTGATTTCTTATTTGAAATCTGAAGAAGTGTCTATTATTTGATTTCGATGTTATATTCGCCATCGAAGTCGGGTACGATACCAACACCACCACCGGCGATTGATGTTAAGAAGTTACCTTTGACAATTGTTAGGCGGCTACGGTTCAACGGTACGGTAATTGTTCTTGAGGATGCGACAAGTTCGTTGTCTTTATTGTAAACTTCGAGTGTAATAGCTACAGTCGCTTCAGAACCATTGACAAATACGTAGTCGAAACCTAACTCTACTTCGTTAGGACCTGTCGGTATTAAGGCTCCGTTGAATGAAACACCGGTCCATGAGTCAGCGGGCTTGTCGGTAAACATGTTGTATGAACAAGGCATAAAGCCGCTATATCTGAAGATTACCGTATAGTCATCGGGGTTGATTGTACGAGAATCTAAGGGGGCGTCGTTGCTTGAAGATAGCTCTTTGTTCTTTTTGAGAGCTTCCATCTTTAGCATCGTCTCGACGAAGTCGGCATAGTCGGTAGAAATAAATTTGAATTTAGCCATTGGGCGTTTCATTTCTACAGTGACTTCGTTATGACTGCCGACGTTGATGCTTGCTTGCTGTAATCCGCGGAATCCATCGCGATAGTCGCAACAACCGACATGGTTATTCTTGTCGCTAAGGATTATTTCGGTGAAATCGGAGGTCTTATAAAATTTGTCGGAGAGACTTCCTTCGTTTACGAAGTCGGTCCAAACAAAGAGGTTATAGTTACCTTGTGAAAGGGTGATTTCTCGCGAGCAATTGAGCGTTGCCACGTCGTCGCATGAGAAGGTGACAATCGTGTCGGCTGTTCGGTTGTAGTTCCCGTTGGCTAACAAGCGGTGAACGCTGATGATATGGCGTGTGTCGTAGGCGTTGGGGGTGTTGCCAGAACGTGGTTTTGCTTGTAATACTTCTTTGTAGAGTGGCATCTCAGTGTCGAAATCCAAATTGATAGTCACTGGCGCTTTTGTCTCGACAGGAGGAGTCACTTCGGGGAACTCATGGACGTCGCATCCCGTAAGTAGCGAGAGAGAAGTCAAGCAAGCTAACGTAGCTGCGAGAGATGTGAATTTGCTAAAAATTTTATTCATCGCTTGCCTCCTTTCTTGCTGTTAAGATCGAATGTGTATGCAAGTGAAACCGCAGCTTGGTCGATGCCGAACCATGTTTTCTTTTCGGTGCTGACCATCTGTCCGTTGGTTTCGTTGATGAATTTGTCGTAATGAGTTTTGTAAACTCCGGCTCCTAAGGTGAATTCCATCTTCCAACGTTTGTTGTGGCTGATGGGCAAGCGGTAACCGGCTGCGATACCGCCACCGATTGCGGGACTATGTCCGCCATGGTCTTGGTAGCGATAGTCACCGTTAGTTGCGTAGTTAAACCAACCTAAACCGAAGTGGGCTCCGCAGAACCAACCGTCGTTGTTATCTGAGAACCAATAACGCACTTCAGGCTGAAGCGTAAGTGTACGGAACTTTAAGGTTGATTTGAAATAGTTCCAAGAAGACCAATATAGGGGAAGGGTGAATGACCAATGTTTAGTCAAATCAACTTCGACGGCGAGGTTGGCTGCAGCCATAACCAGACCGATTGCGTTGGTCTTGATGTATAAGTGGCGAGTCCATTCTTCCGGTGTCTCAATAATGGGCTCCGGGGCGGGCTCTTCTGTCGGTTCAACGATGGGTTCGGGCTCCGGCTCAACAACAACAGGCTCCGGAGCGGGCTCTTTCTTGTAGGTGATGAAAACGGCGTATGCGTTACGCATTTCAGTAAAGAATGTGTTGAGCATTATACGCCAAACTTTACCACCGTCAAGTTTTTGGAGTTTTAAGACACGATGGTCTATTTTTGCTCCGGGACGATATTCAACGTAAGATGACTTTTCGTTCAAAATAGATAGGATTTCATCTTTATGTGCGATGTCAGAATTTTGAACCATTGATTTGAGGTCGTCCCAAGGAATATAACTATCGTCGCGGGAGATGATGCTTTCGGGGATGTCTATTTGTTTGCGGACAATTTCTTCGACAGAAGAGAGGCGCTCGCGAGCTAAACGACGGTTTAGTGCGCTACTACCTTCCGGCGACGCTGCTCCGCAAAAAGAAACTTTTGTAATGTCAATAGTTTCGTCTTCTTTGACTTTCTGCAAAAAAGAGGTTAACTCTTGCATCCGTGCGGCATTATTGCCATAGATCGAGTCAACGGCAGTGATGTTAACACGGAATTCAAATCTGACCTCCGTGCGACTCTCTTGCGAGCGTATTAAGCCTGTGCTTAATAGCAATAGAGTTGATGCTAAGCTATATTTTGAAAAGAGTTTAATAACCATAGTGTGTGAAAAATACTTGTGTAGTAGTGGATTAAGTTGGAGTATGAGATTTAAACTCTTTGTGAGAGAAATGATTCATCTGCAAAATTAAAGAATATTTTGTAAATGCTGTGATTTTTGCGTAAAAAAATAAAATATTTTTTCGAGATAATATTGATTGATATGAAAACTGCGATGAGATTGTTGGTTGGTGTGTTTTTATTTTGTCGATTTATCCTGTTTTGTATCGTGTTTGTTTGTGTTGTAATATTAGACAAATCATTTCTCTCACAGTGTTGGTGAAGATTTAGGTAGAGTGGGTTTAGAGTGCTTTTAAAATGCGGCGATTTGCTTTGTCGACAGCCATATTGTCAAGGCTGGCGAGATATATTCGCGTGGTTGTCTCGGAATCGTGGCCCATTCCTTCACTGATGACAGATATCGGTATGTTTTTACTTCGTGCGATGCTTGCCCATGCATGTCGAGCGACATACATGGTTAGCGGTTTGTGTAGGCCGATGTGGCTGCCGATGTTTTTAAGGTGGCGGTTAATGTTGTGGGCTTCGTAAATATATTGTTTACGCTCCTCTAATCTCTTATGAGGCCTGATGATTGGCAACAGGTATTGAGATTGAGCGATATTGTATTTGTTGATTATTTCTTGCATACATTTTTCCCATTTGATGAAGAGTTGTTGGCCGGTTTTATGTCGGCGATAGGTTAGAACCCCATTGCTTAGGTCTTTTTTGCGAAGGTATGCCATATCGATGAACGACATACCTCGGGTGTAGAATGAAAATAGAAACATATCTTTTGCAAAGTCGAGTTTTGGGAATTTTGTTAAGTCGAGGTTTTTGATTTGACGGATTGTGTTAAGCGTGACGGCACGTTTAATGGTCTTTTCTACACCGGTATACACATGCTTGAAGGGGTGTTGTTGATGAGAAAGTTTGCTCTCGACGGCTCGATTATAGACAGCTCGGAGGTTTCGCATGTAAAAAGAGGTAGTGTTCGGACTTAATCCTTGCTGTTTTAGGTATGATTCATACGCAGAGATTGTGAAGGAGTCAATTTCGCTGATGAAGATGTCGTCTGAAAGGCGGTCGTTTTTGAGTGAGGTGTTGTTACAGATGAATTTTTTGAAGCTGTTCA
This sequence comes from uncultured Alistipes sp., assembly GCA_964638475.1. GTDB lineage: Bacteria > Bacteroidota > Bacteroidia > Bacteroidales > Muribaculaceae > UBA7173. Next base: position 49,158 of record CAZXAZ010000007.1, read on the forward strand.
TTGAGGATGTGTATGTTTCGGCTGTGCGCATCTTTCCGAGTTTGCGATGTTGGTCGATTATTTCTTGCATGAATATGAAGAATGAATATTCATCTTTTCGTTGAAAGAATTGGTTGACGATATCATCGGCGGTGAATTCTTGGCTGTCGCTTTCGAGTTTTGTGATGATGTCGTATATGCGCGTTAGGTCGCTTGATAAGGCTTCTTTGACTGAATTGAGATATGTTGCTCGTTTGTTGTCGTTTGTTTTTATGGTTTGAGTTAGAAAGTTCCATTCATCATTGAAAAGATGGTAGCCCGTCTTTATTTGGCGGGCTACGCGTTTGTGGATGATTTGATAATAAATAATTCCCTCTTTAGAGTCGACAGATGAGGG
>CAZXAZ010000007.1:49543-102283 GCA_964638475.1 uncultured Alistipes sp.
GCCGATACTTGACTTTGACAGTTGCCATAGTTGCTTTTTTTAGGTTGTAGTAATGATGTGTTTTTTTTATCAATCATTCAAATATAAGTATTAACTTTGCGAACTTCTCGATGTGATATTGGTGTGAAAATCACGTTGAAGGAAAGATTTTTAACTGATAGATTATGAAACGAAATAATATTATTTGGCTGCTATTGCCGGCAATTTCATTATTATTTATTTCTTGGTCGACAGACCCGCTGTTGGGCGGCGACGGTTATGAGATAGAAAGGGTAGAACAGCCTGATGATTATTCCGGGCGGGTCGTGTCGACGGTGATTCGTCGTTTGCCGTATGGCGAAAAACCGAGTAGGGCGGTTTTATATATTCATGGCTATAATGATTACTTCTTTCAGCGCGAGTTGGGAAGAGAATTTAATGATTCAGGCTATGGGTTTTATGCTGTTGACTTGCGAAAATACGGACGTTCGCTGTTGCCTCAACAACGACGCTATGAGGCACGAGATATGAATGAATATTTTGCGGATATTGATTCGGCAATTACGCGTATGCGTCGCGACGGTGTGACAGATGTTGTCTTGATGGGGCATTCTACCGGAGGGCTTATTACATCTTTATATATGGAGAATCAGCCTGCCGCGGAGATTAAGGCGATGATTTTAAATAGTCCGTTTTTGGATTGGAATTTTTCGGGATTTATGCGAAATGTTGCGATTCCGATAGCGGCGTCGGTTGGAAGGTGGTTGCCCGATATAGAGATGTCGCAGGGTGACGATACTACTTATGGCGAAAGTCTGTTGAAGTCTAAACATGGCGAATGGGAGTATGATACGACACTTAAATTGCTCGAGCCGGCTCCGATTACGTTGGGATGGGTGAGCGCAATTGATCGTGGTCATAAGCAACTGATGAAGAATGGCCGAGTAATAAATGTGCCGATTTATCTTATGCGCTCGCGTCGCAGTGTTTATCTTAATGGATGGAGTCAGGAAGCGAATAGTGGCGATGCGGTTTTAAATGTAGACTCGATTTCTTCACGTGGTCGCCGATTGGGGCGAAATGTGACGGAAGCGATTGTCGAATCTGGGCTACATGATTTGGTGCTTTCTCGACCAAGTGTGCGTCGCGCGGTCTATGATGCGATGTTTAGGTGGCTACGACGTCAGCCGGCTTTTACTGAAAATCTAGCCGAGATGCAATAGGTGTATTATTTGTTGAAAAATATTTTGTTGTGTATATGCTTGATAAACAGAGTAATGATGTGCGTTGGTGAAATTTTCTTGAAAAAAAGTTGCAAAAAGTTTTGCAGATTTGAAAATTAGTCGTAACTTTGCACTGCAAATCACGAGAGGAGCTAACGAAAAAGAAAACGATAGCAACCTTGATTGCCTCGGAAGGATGGCAGAGTGGTCGATTGCGGCGGTCTTGAAAACCGTTGAGGGTCACACCTCCGGGGGTTCGAATCCCTCTCCTTCCGCTGAAAGCCGGATAAATCATTAAGATTTATCCGGCTTTTTTCTGTTTATATTTCGCCAACCGGCCCCACCGGTGGCGCAACCACAGCACTACCCGCTCCGCGTGCTCTCCACGGCTGACGTGATGGAATCCGCTGGCTCGGCTATCGCCATCCCCCTCGGTTAGTAACGCCATCACCCGCTCCGCGGGCTTACTCGCCTAACGACATAGGCCCGAGGGTTTGCTTCTTTGTTTTAGGGGGGGGTATTTATAGGTTCAAGCCTCAATATTTCGATTCGCGTTGTCGGTTCGAAATGTTGAGGCTTGAATGTAGGGTTATTTCGTATGGGGATGTTATGATGTAGGGTGATTTGTAGGGGAGGAGGTTTCCGTAGGGTGGGGTTAGTCGGCGAAGTTGATTGATAGGCCGAGTTGTAGGCGTCGGGGGTTCATGGGGTAATGGGGCATGGAGAAGTAGTTGTCGCCTGTCATGCCTTGGTTTACGTGTGACATCATCAGATAGAAGCGGGTGCGAGATAGGCTGCAGTTAATATAGAAGTTCATAAATGGGTAGTTGCCTATCCATTTGCCGTCTGTGTTGTAAAACTGCATTGTTGCCGGCTGATAGCTGATGGGTTTGTAGCGAGTGAAATAGTCGCAATCGATGCCGAATTGAATGCGCAGAGTTGCTATTCTGAATAGCAGATACATGTTAGAGTTCACTGCGAGTTGGGGCAGTGGTATTACATCTTGGTTTGAAGATGTTTGGTATGTTATGCGGTTTTCCCAGTGGAAACATCCGGCATGTAAGTCTTGATGGAGTGTAGCAGAGAAGATTTGTACACTTCCGCTGTGTTGTTGCGGTAGTGCGTTGCTGTCGAAATAGAGTGCGTTTTGGATATTCTCTACTCCGGCAGAGAGACGCGTCCATGTCCAAGGAATTGTAATTTCACCTCCTGCTCTGAATGTGCGTGTTTTAGAGAAGTTGTTGTCCCAAACGAAATGGTTTGAGAGATAGTGTTGCATCAACCAGGGGGCAGAGAGGTTTGTAAATTTGCCGTTTGCAGAGATGTTAACGGTGTCGCCCAAAAGAGGAATGCGTGTTGTGATGTCACCGTTGACTTTGATTTCTCCGGCAGCCTGACCGACAACGCCGAGTTCACCGGTTACGTCATAGTTTAAGATTCGTCCCTGCTGTTTTGTTAGTTGAGCACCGACCCATAGTAGGTTTTGTTTCTCGTTGGTTAAGACCGATGGATAGGGGTTGGGGGTAAGTTGGCTCGTCGCGCCTTCAGATGTGTCGATAGATTCAGCGACGAGAGTTTCCATTTGATATTTGCGAATTTCGTAAGTAGCGTATGCCGCAAGTCCGGCTTTGGCGTATTTGTTAAAGCCTTCGAGCAGAGATATGCCGACGGTATTTCGTAGGCTCCAATAGCTTTGGAGGTCGTTAGAAAGCGTGGGATTGAAGTAAGTGTTGTCCCAAAATTCGAGGTTTTGCGCCGCGTCGTTGTTTTTGAAACGGCGTCGTCCTTCGCGATATTTGAGAGTCCAGATGAAAGATGTTACCGGGACGAGATGTTTAACGGTCGTTGTGTCGTTTATGATTTCTTCTTCATAAAAGCCGAGTTTGTATTTGCCGTTAAGATAGAATTCTCCACCGGTTATACGGTTTTGCGCGGCAGTCAGTCTGGTCGGAATCTGTTTTGTTTGCACAGAGTTTTGTCCGCCTTGCACTTCTGCCGGATCTGTGATGTAAAGGTCATCGGTGATTCCTCCGTTTTCGAGGGCAGTAAGGGCGAAATGGTAGCCATAAGCTTGGGCTTCGATTTGTTCACCGATGTATGAGCCTGATAGTCCCCATGTGAGGTCTTTGGCGGCTTGGTTGGCATACATGCCCTTTGAGTAGATATAGTCGAGCATAGCGCCAATTTGAAGTTTTTTGTTGGCGTTGCCCGAGAAGATGAGCGAGAGGTCGTCTTGGCCGTCTTCTTTACCTCCTCCGAAGCTGTATCCCATTAGAGTCATCGGGATTCGGGTATTGAAGAAGCGGATTTTCTCTTCGTTAGGGACCCAGTGAGAGATTGCGTCTCGAAACATGAAATCGCTAATCGGTTGGCGGTCGAAGTAGATTAAGTTGTAGCCTTCGGCGCAATAGTTGCCTGTCGCGGCGTATGCCGGCGCGACGGTTTGGGGAACGAAACGGAGGGAATAGTTTGTATAAAGGGTATCCATCTCGGCGGGTTCTCTCAAACCTAAAGGAGGCAGTAACTTCCAAGAGTATGAGGGCGCTAAGACGGGTTGACGTGCCCCTATAGGGAATGTAAAGCCCATGACCGTCATAAAGACGGCCATGAGCATTAAACGTGATATGCTTTTAGGAGAGCTTAGTCTGAGCAATTGACAAGTGTTGATAATCTGTTACAAGCTTTAAGGCGGGGCGCTTTTGATAATTCTTAGGCGTCTGGCCTACGCGGAGCGACAGATTAGATAAGGTATTGCGATGAAATCGATTCGTTGTTATGAACGCGACGGATAGTGTCGGCGAACATTTTTGCAACAGAGAGTATAGTTGCTTTCTTCAGATCCTTGTTGAAGGGGATTGAATTGGTGAAAATAATCTCTGTCAATCCGCACTGCTCAACGCGTTCGGTTGCGGGGTCGCTCATGATAGCGTGAGAAGCGAGAGCGCGAACAGATTTAGCACCTTCGGCGAGCATCAAGTCGGCAGCCTTGGTGATAGTGCCGGCGGTGTCAACCATGTCGTCAACGAGGATAACGTTTTTGTCTTTAACGTCACCGATGACGGTCATGTTGGCAACAACGTTTGCCTTAGCGCGTTGCTTGTGGCAGAGCACGAGGGGCACATTGAGATATTTCGCGAAGTTGTTTGCGCGTTTTGCTCCGCCGACGTCGGGGGTAGCGATTACCAAATCGGGGAGGTTGAGCTGCTTGATGTAGGGGAGGAAGACGGTCGAGGCGTAGAGGTGGTCTACGGGGACATTGAAAAATCCCTGGATCTGGTCTGCGTGAAGATCCATTGTGATAACTCGGTCGACTCCGGCAGCTACGAGCAAGTCACTGACGAGTTTTGCGGCAATAGAGACACGGGGCTTGTCTTTGCGGTCCTGTCGTGCCCATCCGAAATAAGGAATAACAGCGATGACAGATTTAGCCGAAGCACGCTTGGCAGCGTCAATCATCAACAATAATTCCATAAGGTTGTCGCAATTGGGGAATGTTGATTGCACGAGGTAAACCTCGCAACCACGGATTGACTCTTCGTAAGAGACTTCAAATTCCCCATCGGCGAAATGAAGAATGTTCATTTTGCCGAGTTCGATTCCAAGGTCGGCACAGATCTCTTCAGCCATGTAACGTGACTTAGTACCTGCAAAAACCTTGATTGGCGGTAACATAGGATTCATAAAATCGTATATGAGCTTGGAAATGGTGTTGCAAAGTTAGAAATTATTCCTCGGAACGGCAAACAAATTGCCGTTATTAATTCTCTTCGGCGATTTTGTTTTTCTGTCGGTTGCGCGAAGCTGAGAATTTCCAGACAACTGCGCCCCATGGTGCGATATTGGTTGAGACGGGCTCTTCTCGGCTGATAGTCAGGGTTGTTTCTCGTCCGGAGATGAGTTCTTTACCTTTTTTTAATCCCTCTTTTATGCCATACATGCCTAACGCTAGTGGCGGAATGTTGATTTTTATTTCTTCAGATTTATCTGAGAAATTTACGGCGATAAGTAAGATGTCGTCGCCGCTACGTCGAATAAATGAGTAATGGCGGTGAGGACTGAAGTGGGGATTGTCGAAATTGACATACATCAGGTCGAAGAATTCGCCTTCATATAGTGCTTTTTCAGAGTTGAGAAGTTTGAGCACGTGGGCGTAGATGTTGCGCAGGTCTTTTTCAACAGATGATAGTTGACCTCCGTCGGCTTTTCCTTTGTTGAACCAGCGGCGCAGGCTGGGAACAGACCAATAGTCGAAGATTGTCGTGCGACCATCTTTACCGGAGAAGCCTTCAGCGTCTTCTGCTTTTTCGCCGAGTTCTTGTCCGGCATAGAGCATGAACGGTCCGGTAGAAATCATTGAACTCACGATGAGCGAGGGAAGCACTTTGGCGGCGTCTCCGGCATATTCGGCAGATGCGAAACGTTGTTCGTCGTGGTTTTCTAAGAAGTTTAACATTTTCGGACCGATACCGTCTACGCGTTGCCAACAGTTGGTTATAGTTGCGGCGGAATGGTGGTAACATTGCACGGCGCGCAGAGTGTCGTATAGGTTGACTTTGTCGTAGAGGTAGTCGAAATGTCCGCGGTCGAGAAACTCGCGGTATTGGTCTACGTTATAGATTTCGGCGATGAAGATTAAGTCGGGGTAATGGCTCTTGACTTGCGGAATTGCCCATTCCCAGAATTCAACCGGCACCATAAACACCATGTCGCAACGGAAACCGTCTATGCCCTTTGATGCCCAGTAACGAAGGATATGGAGCATCTTAAACCATGTCGATGGTATGGGGTCGAAATGGCGAGAACCGTCGCCGTAGTCAACGCCATAGTTGAGTTTTACGGTCTCATACCAGTCGTTTCTCGAGGGGAAGGCATTAAAGCAGTCGTTGCCTGATGCTTTTGCCGGGAATTCGGTGTAATCACCGATATTGAATTGGGGCTGGAAGAGTTGACGGGTGATGTAGTAGAAATTATTGTTGGGAGAGAAGAAATATGTTGAATTGTCGGCTTGTCCGAAATCTTCGATGCCGGCTGGGGCGGCATCTGAATGATAGCGACGCGCAACGTGGTTGGGCACGAAGTCGATAAGCACTTTCATGCCGGTGTCGTGGGTTCGCTTTACCAAGGCTTCAAATTCGGCAATTCTTTCGGTGACGTTTTCGGCGATGTCGGGGTCGATATCGTAGTAGTCGCTGATTGCGTAGGGAGAGCCTGCTTTGCCTTTCACGATTGCAGGATTGTCGGGCGTGATGCCGTAGGCTGAGTAGTCAGTCGCATGGGCATGCTCGATAACGCCGGTATACCAAACGTGAGTTACGCCAAGACCTTTGATAGCTTTCAGTACTTTCGGTGTGAGATCGTTCATCTTTCCGCATCCGTTGCGCTCGATGTCGCCGTCGGGGATGCAGTCGGTTGTCGTGTTAGAAAACAAACGAGGAAATAGCTGATAGATGACCGGTTTCTCGGTAGTTGATGTCGACTTACGAGTTGCTGTTATTTTTGTAGCTGCAGCTTTTGTATCTGTAGCGGCTGTAGTTTCCGGTGTAGTTTTTGATTGTGTCATTGTCGGGGTTGGTAGATTCCGGCTCAATTGTTGTTGAGCCATTCCTTAACAGCCTTATGGGCGGCGGCGTAACCGCTGAGATAGACCTTGCGAATATCTTTAAGATTGAAGACTTGATATCCGGCAATGTCGGGAGTTTTTATGACCAGGTCACACATTTTCATGTCGAGTTCCTGGTTTGATTTTGCCATGAGGTCGTAGCTTCTCAATGCTACGTCATGAATAGAGTTCTTGTATTTGTAGTTTGTCAAGGGTGAGCAGTTGATGCCGATTAGTTTATCGCATTTGTCGCGAATTATCCAAGCCGGCAAGTTGCGCAATACTCCGCCATCGACATAGTTGACTCCGTTGATTCTAACCGGCTTAAAGACGATTGGAATCGAACAAGAGGCAATCACACGGTCGCCTAATGGGCCTTCGTGGAATTCAGTAGCGACTCCGTTATCGAAGTCTGTAACACCGATATATGTCGGTATTTTTAAATCTTCGATGTTCTCAACTCCGGTTTGCTTGAGCATAAATTTCTTTAGCCCGGTAAGCTTGAATAGTCCGCCGCCGCCGTCGCTGATGGCGAGCTTGGTGAAGTCTGAGAATTTAGCGTCTGTGAATAATGGCAAAATATCATCCAAAGCCATTCCGGATGCGTAAAGCACACCAGCGATTGCTCCGGCAGAAACGCCTGCGATAACGTCTGGTTTCAAGCCTACCTCTTCAATAGCTTTTAGCGCACCAATATGCGCAAATCCGCGCGCACCGCCACCGCTAAGGGCAATGCCGAGGCGGTAAGGTTTATTGGAGGTTGACTTTTCTGCCATGATTATCTGAATTCGTCAGCAAAATTACGAAAAAATCCGTGATTGACAATAAGTTTTGAATATCGAGCTGTCTAACGATGACCGATGCTTATTGTCGGGCAGATTATTGGGTAAGCCTTGACGACCGAGATGAGTCGAGACGCAATAATATGAATAGCAGAATTGTGAAGCCCCATAACGATGACCCTCCGTAACTGAAGAATGGTAATGGAATACCGATTACCGGACAAATACCGATTACCATTCCGATGTTGATACAGAAATGGAATATCAGATATGAAGCAACGCAATAGGCATATACGCGTCCGAAGGTTGTTGGCTGACGCTCGGCTAACGAGATTACTCGCAATATGAGCATTAGAAATAGAAGGATGACGGTAGATGTGCCGATAAATCCTTCTTCTTCACCGATTGTGCAGAAAATAAAGTCGGTATGCTGTTCGGGTACGTATTTCAGTTTTGTCTGAGTGCCCTTAAGAAATCCCTTGCCGGCAACTCCGCCCGAGCCGATAGCAATTTTTGCTTGATTGACGTTGTAGCCGTCGCCTCTCGGGTCGTCGACAACGCCCAACACAACGAGAATGCGTTTTTGTTGATGGGGCATCAAGTGAGAGAAGACGGCGTTGACTGAGAAAAGAAACGAAACCGACAATACAACCGTTGCTACGGTTATAGACAACTTTTTCGCTTCAATGCGTAACATCTCAAACAAACAATAACCGACGGCAACGCCTAGCGTAACAATAAAGTAGATATAGCCCGATAAATGTAAGTCCCAATTAGATAAAATGGCTTCGATTATGGCTGTTGCAACAAACCATAGGAAGACATTTTTTGCAATTTCGAAACGGCGAACATACATTGCCAACATGCCCACCATAAGAGTCATAATCATGACCATTACGGCAAATTCGCCAACTGGCATTCCGATGATGACTGATTCCGTAAACTTTAGTGCTACGACGAAGATGACAACTGCAATAAGCGCTGCGAAGAGAATCAGTCCGCTCATTCCCTCGCGAAACAGCACAAAGAATAGCGATAAGTAGACCAATGCCGAGCCTGTTTCTTTTTGGGCAAGGATAAGTATGATTGGAATAAAAATAATCGCCAATGCCTTAACGTAATTAGATGGTTTTGCGTTAAGGTTGAAATTATAAGAGGAGAATAGCTTGGCTATGGCTAAGGCGGTAGCAAATTTGGCGAATTCAGCCGGTTGAAGACTCATAGGACCAAATACTAACCATGAACGAGAACCGTTTATATCAGGGGCAATGAAGATTGTTATAAATAGTAATATCAACATTCCCAGATATATAGGGTAGGCGTATGTCTCATACATTCTCGCGTCGATAACTAGGAGCACGCCCCCGAGTAAAAGCGACAATCCGATCCAACGAATTTGTTTACCGGAAAATTCGCTGAAAGAGAAAATAGAGGCGTGGTCGAAATCGTAGCTGGCGGCATAGATGCTGACAACACCGGCAACAACGAGCAACAGATAGAGCACGACTGTAAACCAGTCGATGTGTTTCAATATTCCTTCGTTTGGATTCCGATAATCTCTCATTTTAGTGCTTCTTTACGCCGCTATAAATAATGGTGTTTGATTCGAGCATGCGAGTCTCAATATGTTTTCGCTCAGGAGAAATAAAACCGTTGAGGTATTTCTCGATAACGAGTGATCCGATAGGCACCCCGTATGTTGCTCCAAAGCCAGCATTTTCAACATATACGCAAACCGCGATTTTCGGGTCGCGATATGGCGCAAAGCCGATAAACGCAGAGTGGTCTCGCCCATGAGGGTTTTGGGCCGTACCGGTTTTTCCGCAGACTTCTATATTTGGCAGATTAGCTAAACGGCAAGTGCCACCGGTGACAGCCATTCTCATACCTTCGGCTACATCTTCGAAATATTTAGCATCGATAGTCGGCAGATGTTTCTGCAGATATTCCGGTGAAAGAGTCGTGTCTTGAATCTCTTTTACAACGTGAGGGGTGATATACCATCCTCGGTTTGCAATTGTCGCTGACAGGTTTGCAATTTGCAACGGCGTTGCAAGAATCTCACCTTGGCCGATAGAAACAGAGATGATTGTATTCGCGCTCCAATGTCCTTCGCCGTAAATCTTATTGTAGAATTTCTCGTTGGGGATGAAGCCTCGGCTTTCATGAGGAAGGTCTACGCCGAGTTTATAGCCGTATCCGAGAGAAACGAGATGCTTTTTCCATACTTCAAATGCGTTGGCAGATGAACCATATTTCGAGCGTTTGTTGTCGACCATGGCTTTGAACCCCCAACAGAAGTAGGCGTTACAAGAGGTTTGCAATGCCGGTTTCAAGGTAATAGGAGATGGATGGCTGTGGCAGCCGACACGTAGACGTCCGTTGATGAAACCATGATAACAGGGATATGGAGTTGAGAGATTGACAACTCCTTCTTGTAAGAAAATCAATCCCTGAGATGGTTTGAATGTAGAGCCCGGTGGATATGCTCCTTGCAATGCTCGGTCAAACAGAGGCTTAAGCGGGTCGTTGACCAATGCTCGATAGTTTTTACCGCGAGCACGGCCTATTAGCATTGTCGGGTCGTAGGTCGGGGAGGATACCATGGCGAGGATTTCTCCGGTTGCAGGTTCGATAGCAACAACTGCCCCGATTTTATTGACCATTAGAGATTCGGCATATTGCTGAAGACCGATGTCGATACTAAGTTTCAGGTTGCGGCCGGAGATGGGAGCAATGTCGCGCGCGCCATTGTCGTAGCGTCCGCGGATACGTCCGTGGGCGTCACGAATAAGTATCTCAACTCCCTTAAATCCGCGTAAATATGGGTCATAGCTTTTCTCAATACCGAGGTCGCCACAATAGTCGCCCGGTTCGTAATACTCATCTCGTTCGATGTCTTTTTGAGAAACCTCGCGGATATTGCCAAGAATATTTCCGGCACAGCGATAGCCGTATTGGCGTAGAATTCGTTTTTGGATGAAAAATCCGGGATATCGGTAAAGTTTTTCTTGAAGACGTCCGTAATCTTGAGCAGAAAGATGTGTTATAAGCGTCTGAGGGGTGTAAGACGAATAGTTTGGCGAGCTTTTCATCGCCTTTATACGCTTTTGGAATGTCTCGGGACTGATTTGTAGAGTGTTACAGAAATCTATAGTGTCGAAATCATGCACATCTCGGGGTATCATCATAACGTCGTAAGCCGGTTGATTAAAAACCACTAACGAGTCGTTACGATCGTAGATTAATCCGCGAGAGGGGTAGACTGTTTTGCGCAAGAATGCGTTGTTGTCTGCGTAATCTTTATATTTAGAGTCGGAAATCTGAAGGTTAAAAAGTCGGAGTAGGTATATGACGGCAATTACGACGATAAAACCGCCGATAATATATTTTCGCTTTTCAAGTTGATAGTCTTTTCGCATGTGATAGAAGATGAATTGATGAAAATCATCTTGAGGTGAAGCTTTCCGGTGGAGTTAGCGTGTTTTTGCAGCCATCGAGTCAAAAGCGAGTAAGACAACAAATGTAAGTAATGAAGATGAAATAATGCGTAACAACATTAAGCCCCAATTATAGAAAGTGAAAGCTTCGATAAGGAAGAAGAGGAAACAGTAGGCAGCCACAACCGTGATCAAATATTTCATATAGACGGCGGGGCCTAACGTGCGAAGTGAAGGCTCGGGATTGGTCATATCTTCTTCGCGTGGAAAATATAGACGCAATAGCGGAATTCGTATTGTTGCAAGAATAGTGCAAGACAATGCATTCATTCCTTGAGTGTTAGAGAAAATGTCAATTATAAGCCCGAGCAAGAAAGAAACGGTCATCGCCCAATTGACTGAGAGGTTGACCGGAAGCTTGATGACAAAGTAAATGAAGACGAGAGGAATTGCAACATTAAACAGACACAAATGGTTGAATATAACCACTTGCGCTACGACAAGCACCACGAACAGCAGTAGATATTTAAGAATTTCTTTCGCCATGATGTTTGGTAGGTTATTGTTTTGATTTCTCTCCGGTCGTGTCGGTTTCGATTGACCTTATTTCCTGTAAGTCGGTGTTTGAAATTACTTTTACGGTTGAGAGTGCGGTGAAATCGGTCAAAAGCTTGATGCGTAGGGTGAAAAAGTTGTCGTCAGCTCCGTTGGCTTTCCCATCGATTGTTCCGACAGGAATTCCCTCGGGGAATACTGCCGAATAACCGGAGGTCACGATTGTGTCACCATGGTTAAATTGGGTATGTTTAGGAAGCTCTTCAAGTAACGCTTCTTGAGGGTCTTTGCCGTCCCATACCAAAGATCCGAAGGTGTCTGAGCCACGCAGTTTACATGATAAACGGAAATTAGGGTTGAGCAAAGAGATAATTCTGGCGTAGTGGTCAGAAACAACATTGACAACTCCGACAACTCCGTTTTGGTCCATAACGCCCATTTCTGGTTTGATACCGTCTGCGGTCCCTTTATTGATGGTGATGTAGTTGTAGGGGCGGCTGATAGAGTTGTTGATGACCGTTGCTATAATGAAGTTGAATTTTCCTTCAGTGTCGTGAATGCGTAGCGAATCTTGTGCTTCATTCTCGCGATAACGACGCACCTCTTCGCGTAGGGTGAGCACTTCCGCTTCGAGCGAGGCTGTTTGGCGCTGGAGGTCGTTGTTAATGTCTCGCAAGCTGAAATAACCGGAGATGTTGCTTGTCATCTCATGTAGACCGGCGGCTATGGCTCCGGCAGACGTCAGGTACACATGGTGTTGGTATGGATTGCGATTGAATAGCAATCCACACGACACTATGACATAGAACGTGAAAACGAACCACGCACTATACCTGATAAGGAAATTCAGTAAATTTCTCAATTTCCGTCAGTCTGATTATAGTAATTACTGAGTAACAAACGTTAACGCCAGCCCCGACGGATTGCGGGGCTAGGCGAGTTTCTATGTATGGGCTTATTTGATAAGGAATGAGAAGTTCTGAATATTTTTCAGTGCAACTCCTGTTCCCTTAGCAACTGCCAACAGGGGATCTTCTGCTACGTGGAACACGATACCAATCTTGTCGGTCAGACGTTTGTCAAGACCGCGGATGAGGGCGCCACCACCTGCTAACCAGATGCCGTTGCGAACGATATCGGCGTAGAGCTCGGGAGGAGTTTGCTCAAGCGCTCCGAGAACGGCAGTCTCGATTTTTGAGATTGACTTCTCGATGCAGTGAGAAATTTCTTGGTAAGAAACGGGAATCTCCATTGGTAGGGCGGTCATTTGATTCGGACCATGAACAACGAAGTCTTCCGGCGGATTTTCAAGCTCAGTCAACGCCGAACCGACTTTCATTTTGATTTGTTCTGCGGTGCGTTCGCCAACTTTGACGTTGTGGGCGCGACGCATATGATTCATAATATCTTCCGTAAGGTCGTCGCCGGCAATCTGAATAGATTTGTTAGAAACGATGCCTCCGAGAGAAATTACGGCAATTTCGGTTGTACCGCCACCTATGTCGACTATCATGTTGCCTTCAGGCGCTTCAACATCGAGACCGATACCAAGAGCGGCTGCCATTGGTTCGTAAATCATGTAGACATCGCGACCATTGGCGTGCTCTGAAGAGTCGCGTACCGCACGAATTTCAACTTCGGTAGAGCCTGAAGGGATGCCAACCACCATTCTAAGTGAGGGTGAAAACCAATTGCTTTTAGCGGAAGCTTTCTTTACAAGGCCGCGAATCATTAGCTCTGCGGCGTTGAAGTCAGCAATGACGCCTTGGCGAAGGGGACGAACGCATCGGATACGTTCGGGCTCTTTACCATACATTAGTTGTGCCTCCTTGCCGACGGCAATGAGTTTATCTGTGCGTCTGTCGAGAGCTACGATAGAGGGCTCGTCGATGACGATTTTATCGTTGTGGATAATCACGGTGTTAGCCGTGCCCAAATCTACGGCGATTTCTTTAGTGAGAGAAAAGAAGCTCATTGAGTTGTGTCGAGAGTTTAGGGATAATAGATTCGATTAATGTTTGAAGTGACGGAATCCGGTCATTACCATTGCTATGCCGTTTTCATCGCAATATTTTACGGATTCGTCGTCGCGAATAGAGCCGCCGGGTTGAATGACAGCGTCAATTCCGGCGTTGTGAGCGATTTCAACGCAGTCTGCGAAGGGGAAGAATGCGTCTGACGCCATTACAGCTCCGTTGAGGTCGAAACCGAAGTTTTTAGCTTTGTCGATGGCTTGACGCAGAGAGTCAACGCGTGAAGTTTGGCCTACTCCGGCGGCACAAAGCTGGCGGTTTTTGGCTAATACGATTGCGTTGCTCTTGCAGTGTTTTACGAGTTTGTTGGCAAAAAGAAGGTCTTCGATTTGAGATTCGTCAACTGCTTTTACGGTAACTTGGCGCAGGTCGTCGATTGTTTCTACCTTGAGGTCGCGTTCTTGAACCAATGCTCCATTGAGGATAGAGCGGAATTGGCGAGTTGTTTTGAGCGTTTCTTTCTGCAATAAGATGATGCGGTTTTTCTTCTGCTCGAGGATGGCGAGGGCGTCGGGTGTGAAACCGGGTGCGATAACTACTTCAAAGAAGATTTTGTTGATTTCTTCGGCTGTAGCTCCGTCGATTTCTCGGTTAGCGATAAGTACACCGCCGAATGCAGAAACCGGGTCGCCGGCGAGGGCATCTTTCCATGCGTCGAGGATAGAGTCGCGAGAAGCAACGCCACAAGCATTATTGTGTTTGAGAATAGCGAATGTCGGATCTGAGAATTCAGCTATAAGGCTAACTGCAGCGTCGATATCTAGTAAGTTGTTGTAAGAAACTTCTTTACCATGGAGCTGCTCAAACATCTTTTCAAATTCGCCGAAGAAGTAACCCTTTTGATGGGGGTTCTCGCCGTATCGCATAGTCTTTTCGCCATCGATAGCTACGCGCAACGCGGTCGGATGTTCTGTAAGAGAATCGAAGTAGTTAAAGATTGCTGAGTCATATTCAGAAGAAACAGCAAATGCTTCTTTTGCGAAGAAGAGTCGGTCGGCAAGAGTAGACTGAGCTTTGCCTTCGCGTTCGAGCATTTGGCGCAGGGGCTCGTATTGTTTTTTTGAAGCGACGATAACTACATCGTTGAAGTTTTTGGCGGCGCCACGGATTAGTGAAATGCCACCTATATCGATTTTTTCAATAATATCGGCTTGAGATGCGCCCGAAGCGACTGTTTGGCTGAAGGGGTAGAGGTCAACGATAACCAGGTCGATTTGGGGGATTTCGTATTGACGGGTCTGCTCTTGGTCTTGAGCGTTGTCGCGACGGTTTAAAATACCTCCAAATACTTTGGGGTGAAGGGTCTTAACACGGCCGCCGAGAATTGAGGGGTAGCCTGTTAAGTCTTCTACGGCGTCACAACCGTAGCCGAGGCTTTCTATAAACTCGCGTGTTCCACCTGTAGAGATAAACTTTACGCCCGATTTGTTGAGAAGGCTAAGGATTTCTTCCAAGCCGTCTTTGTGGAATACCGAAATGAGTGCGGATTTAATTTGCTTGATGTCTGACATTGTAGTATATGGGGTATTGGCGGGATAACCAATTGCCCGTCATTAAGTTAGCGGGCAATGTTGATTTTTGACTGCAAAGTTAGCGTTTTTTTTCGACATTATTATAAATTAAAGCCCTCTAATTCTCTGCAAATTTCTTTTAATTTGAAATGTTTTAAAGATATTTGCTGGGAGAATGAGCGGGCGCAGATATTTAGTCGTTGATGATAACGTTGCTTAAGATGTTGCGAAGTCGTTATTCCAATGTTAGTTGGGCAAAAAAATCGGGGAGATGGAAGTTGGGGTGAGGCGAACAGATTGGCGCCCATGAAAGATAATGAGGTTGAGATGTGGCGGAAGCACACTTGTTGAAGTTTGCTTTGATAGGTAGCGGTTTACCTTCGTAATTAACCTCGATTAGTTCAAGGGGAATAGCAACGGTTACGCTCCAAATAAACGAGCCTTCACACTCTTGGAACGGGCGATTGCCAACAGAAGCATACACTTCGATTTGTGACAATTCTTCTTCGGAGAGAAATTTAGAAGAGTTTTCATTATGCCATTTCGCGCGGATGGTGCCGATGCAATTGAAGCAAAAGCTCCAATATTCTTTCGGATTTTTGCTTGTGGCAACATAAAACTCGACGCAAGAATCTTCGCTGACGGGAGAGTTGGGTGTGTAGTTGACTGCGCGAAGATAGTTGCATCTGACAAAAAAGTCAATAAAGATATGTTTGCCGGAATGAGCCGCGGAGACTATGGTTAGCGGGCGATATGGGTATTCCGATGGCCAATTTAGTGATTCAACCGACAGGCGAGTGCCGAATTCTTCGAGTAGTCCTGCCATTTCGGAGAGCGAATGACCTTCAAGAGTTGGAGCAAATGGCAATGTTGCCGAAAGTTCTGTTTTCATTGTCGGTTGCGATTAAATAAGAGAGTTAAAACGCGAATACTCAGTTGGCAATGTTGATGTATCCAATAATGCCATAGTATAGGCCGTATAGCGCCATTGTAGCGAGTAATCCGGAGATTATTCGGTTAAAAATCCAAAGTGAGCGCATGTTAAAGTGGCTTCTAACTTTGTTAACGAAGTAGGTTATTATCCACCACCATAAGAGAGCGCCGGCGAAAATTGCTACATATCCGAATATGTAATGATAATAACGGAATTCCGGAAGGATAAAATTAAATCTAGCGAAAAGTCCGATTATAAAGAAGAGAATAAGCGGATTGGCGAAAGTGAGCAAGAATCCGGTTGCGAAGTCTTTCCAAAAGCTGTTGGGAACGTCTTCAGGCTTTTTAAGAGCAAGAGTCGGATTTTTTTTGAAAAGATAAAAGGCAAAAGCTAGCAAAACGAGGCTACCTAAGATTTGTAGCAACATTTCGTTTGCAGTGATGAAATCTGTGACGAAAGAGAGCCCTAAACCGGTAAGCAAGCTGTAGGTTAAATCAGAAAGCGCAGCTCCGATGCCGGTAAAGAATGCCGGACGTCGCCCTTTGTTGAGAGTTCGTTGGATTACGAGCATGCCGATTGGCCCCATCGGAGCTGAAACGAAGATGCCGATGAGAAGTCCGCTGGTTAGTATGTGGAAAAGAATATCCATCCGAATTGCAAAGTTAACGAAACTGACTCAACGTTCCAAAAAAATCTTTACTTTCCGCTTATCTTTGTCGATGTTAATGGCTATCTTTGCATCTGCTTATAAATTTAGCTAATTTATTTATATAAAAATGAACAATCGTATTAAGGGGTACTTATTGGGCGTAATAGCAGCGGCGAGTTATGGCACGAATCCTCTTTTTGCAATTCCGCTATATAAGGCAGGGCTCGGCCCTGATTCGGTATTGTTTCTTCGCTATCTTGTTGCGATACCGGTTATGGTGGCAATGATATTGTTGCGCGGACGAGGTTTCGGAGTTTCACTGAAGCAGATGTTTACGCTTGTTGTTCTCGGTGGTTTAATGGCGATATCTTCGCTTTCGTTGTTCAGTAGTTACAACTATATGGATGTTGGCATAGCTTCGACTATATTGTTTGTTTATCCGATTATGGTTGCTGTAATAATGGCATTCGTCTATAAGGAGAAAACGAGTAAAATGACAATTTTATGTATCGTTTTGGCGACGCTTGGAATCGGACTATTAATGGGTAATCCAGACGGCGGAATGGTCAGCATTACGGGCGCTCTGTTTGTTATGGCTTCGGCTCTGACTTATGCTATTTATATTGTAGCAATCAATAAGACATCGTTGGCGAAAGTCGCAACGCTTACGGTGACGTTTTATGTCTTGATATTCGGACTAACAATATTTATGGCTAGATTGCTCGCAAAAGGCGAGCCACTTTTCCCGTCTTTGCCCGATTGGCATCTGTGGGTATGTGTTGTCGGATTGGCTATATTCCCAACTGCGATATCTTTTTGTTGTACAAATGGGGCAATCCAAGCAATTGGTTCGACTCCGACCGCAATTCTCGGCGCGTTTGAGCCGGTTACCGCTGTTATAATCGGAGTCTTTGCTTTTGGAGAAATCATAACCCCTCGCATTATGACCGGACTCTTATTGGTTATTATAGCGGTTATCTTTGTAATAGCAGGCCCCGGTATAGCAACTCCGCTTACGCATGTCAGAAAATTGTTTCCTCGTTTGCGCTTGCGTAATTGACTATACCGGGGACGGCAGAAGTGAATTCAGATCACCGTATTCACTTTTTAGTTTGAAAACATCAGGTTGTCGTCTTTGACGTCTATAATAATCGGTCGTTCTTTATCGACGGATTGGGCAAGGATATCTTTCGATAGGCGATTTAGAATCAGTCGATGGATAACCCTCTTCACGGGTCGTGCCCCAAATTCAGGGTCGTAGCCTTCCTCGGCCAAGTAGTGGATAGCAGCGGGTGTTACGTTTAATGTGACGCCATTGGTGGATAACATCTTTTGAATGCCCTTCACTTGTAACTCGACAATTTCTTCGATTTCGTTTTCGTTAAGTGGTGTAAACATTATCGTCTCATCGATACGATTCAGAAATTCCGGACGGATAGTCTGCTTAAGCATCTCAAGCACTTCGAGTTTGGTATTCTCAATAATCTGCTCTTTGTTGTCGGGGGTGATTTTAGAGAAGTTTTCGCGTATGACTGACGAACCCATGTTTGAGGTCATGATGATGATGGTATTTTTGAAGTTTACCATACGCCCTTTATTATCGGTCAGTCGGCCGTCATCAAGCACTTGTAGCAAGATGTTGAACACATCGGGATGGGCTTTTTCGATTTCGTCGAATAAGACTACAGAGTAAGGTTTGCGTCTAACGGCTTCGGTCAACTGTCCACCTTCGTCGTAACCGACATATCCCGGAGGAGCACCGACAAGACGGCTGACGGTGTGCTTCTCTTGATATTCGCTCATGTCAATTCGAGTCATCATGTTTTCGTCATCGAAGAGATATTCGGCAAGCGCCTTAGCTAATTCGGTCTTACCAACACCGGTTGTGCCGAGAAATATGAATGATCCGATTGGTCGGCGAGGGTCGTTAAGTCCGGCTCGTGAACGACGTACGGCGTCAGCAATAGCGCTAATGGCTTCATCTTGGCCGATTACTCGTTTATGGAGTTCATCTTCAAGATGGAGTAGTTTTTCTTTTTCGCTTTGAACCATCTTGTTGACCGGTATACCTGTCCAGCGCGATACGATGTCGGCGATATCCTCAGAATCAACTTCTTCTTTGATGAGGGCTTTTTCGCCTTGCATCTCTTTGAGTTGTAATTGGATATCCTTATTCTCTTGCTCCTTTTGCTGGATACGAGAATAGCGAATCTCAGCCACTTTCGCATAGTCGCCTTCGCGCTCAGCTCGTTCGGCTTCAAAATTCAGTTGTTCAATATCGATTTTGTTTTGCTGAATTTTGTTGATGAGCTCTTTTTCAGCCTTCCATTTTGCTGTGAATTCTTTCTCTTCTTCGCGCATTTGGGCGAGGTCTTTTTCGATTTCTTTGACCTTAGCCTTATCGCCTTCGCGTTTAATTGCTTCGCGCTCGATTTCTTTTTGAGCAATCATTCGCGAAATTTCGTCGAGAGCTTGTGGTACGGAGTCTATTTCCAGACGTAGTTTTGAGGCCGCTTCATCAATTAAGTCGATAGCTTTATCTGGAAGGAAGCGATCAGTGATGTAACGTTCAGAGAGGGTTACGGCGGCGATAATAGCTTCGTCACGAATACGCACTTGATGATGGTTTTCATAGCGCTCTTTAAGTCCGCGAAGAATAGCTATAGCAGAGGCTTCGTCGGGCTCATCAACCATTACTTTTTGGAATCGACGTTCAAGCGCTTTATCCTTTTCAAAATATTTTTGATATTCGTCAAGCGTAGTTGCACCGATCGCACGCAATTCGCCCCTTGCTAACGCCGGCTTTAGAATGTTGGCAGCATCCATAGCGCCCTCACCTTTGCCTGCGCCAACAAGCGTATGGATTTCATCTATAAAAAGAATGATATCGCCATCGCTCTGAGTGACCTCATTAACGATAGCCTTCAGACGCTCCTCAAATTCTCCTTTATATTTCGCGCCCGCCACGAGTGCGCCCATATCAAGCGAAAAAATCTGTTTGTTTCGCAGATTTTCCGGCACATCGCCGCGAACAATACGTTGGGCAAGACCTTCGGCAATTGCTGTTTTACCCGTGCCGGGCTCACCGATTAGCATCGGGTTGTTTTTTGTGCGACGGCTAAGAATTTGCAGAACACGACGGATTTCATCATCTCTGCCGATGACCGGGTCAAGCTTGCCCGAACGAGCCTGTTCGTTTAAGTTGATAGCATATTTATTGAGCGCGTTGTAAGAGTCTTCGGCGCTTTGGTCTGTTGCTTTTTTCCCTTTGCGCAATTCATCGACGGCGCTTTCGAGCTCTTTAGCGCCAATTCCTACATCTTTCAGAATTGTTGAAGCCGGAGAGCTGATTTGAAAAAGCGCTATTAGCATCGCTTCGAGTGTGACATATTCATCGCCACGTTTGTTTGCGATGTCAAGCGCTTTTTGTAAGACATCGTTTGATGTGCGGCTGAGGTATGGTTCGCCACCCGATACTTTCGGTAGGGAAGCAATCTCTTTATCGATTTGTTGCATTGCCAGAGCCTGGTTGGCACCGACTTTCTGGAAAATGAACTTCACAAGAGATTCCCCCTCAAGCATGATGGCTTTAAGCAGATGAGCGGGCTCTATCTGCTGCTGTCCGGCGCTGCGCGTGAGCTCAAGCGCTTTTTGGATAGCTTCTTGAGATTTGATAGTGAAACTGTTGAAATTCATATATTTAGTGTTGTTCAAGTCTTAAAATGGATTTGCTTAAAAGTTAAACAAAATTCGTGCCAAATAGTTGTTGGTGTCATGACAACTATGGCGTTGGCGTGACAGATCACTGTCATCATCTCTCGATTATCACATGGAAAAATAATGCTTTATATTAATGGGTATGAAGAATCAGTGATTCGGAATATTGTTGTCAAAGACTTTGTGAAGGCATCAATTTTTTATGGTAAAATGTTGAGGATTCCAAAAAGTTTAGTAAATTTGTGGCATTGAACTGTTTTGGAAAATTTTCATATGCCTTTGACAAAAATGGCTTACAACCGCCAGATGTCGGGGCTGATATTTACGGAATCTGTTACCATGGAAAGATTTCCTTATTTTTCTGACTACTTCAACAATAGTCGCTTCGGAGATTTCCGATGGTGACGCATTCGTTATGTAATAATTGTTAACCTCTTTATATATCATGGCAGAAAATAAAGAAAAATTGTTCACCCAGTTTCCGCCCGTTTCCTATGAAACATGGAAAGCTAAGGTAGACGCCGACCTTAAAGGTGTCCCCTTCGATAAGAAACTGGTGTGGAGAACAAATGAGGGCTTCTCGGTGCAACCGATGTATCGTCGTGAGGATATTACCGACTTCAAAACAACCGGCTCTCTCCCCGGTGAATTCCCATATGTCAGAGGTACTCGCGATAATAACCATTGGCTTACCCGTCAGGAAATTCTCTCGTCAGATCCTTCTGAGGCAAACCGTGTCGCGCTCGATGTGCTTGGTAAGGGAGTAAATTCGCTCGGTTTCACTGTTAAAGAACCAACCGTAGCAACTCTCGATATTCTTTTAAAGGATATAAATCTCGAAGAAGTAGAAGTTAACTTCACAACTTGTCCGCGTAAGACCCTCGACTTGGCTGCAGCTCTTGTTGAATGGCTTAAAGCTCGCAAACTCGAGGCTGTGTTTAACGGATCGATTAATTATGACCCGTTGAAACGCGCGTTCCGTCATGGCGCAGATGTCGACGCTAAGGCCGTAGCTGCCGAAGCAGTTGCATTGCTCGACATCGTTGCCGATGTGCCCGCATTGCGCTGCCTATCAGTCAACTCTGTGTTGTTTAATAACGCAGGTTGTTACATCTTCCAAGAATTGGGCTATGCTCTCGCATGGGGCGCTCAGTGGATGACTATGTTGACCGAAGCCGGTGTTAAGCCGTCTGTAGTTGCTAACCGCATGAAATTCAATATGGGTGTTAGCTCTAACTATTTTATGGAGCTCGCTAAATTCCGTGCGGCTCGTATGCTATGGGCTCAAATTGCCGAGCAATATAAGCCTATTGAGAAAGCAGATTGTAAGATGGCGCTTCACGCCGTCACATCTCGTTTCAACCAGACATTGTTTGACGCTCATGTAAACTTGCTTCGTAGCCAAACAGAGGCAATGTCGGCAGCATTGGCAGGTGTAGATTCTTTGACAGTCACGCCCTTTGATGTGCCTTATAAAACCCCTGATGAATTCTCAGAGCGTATCGCTCGCAATCAGCAACTTCTTCTTAAAGAGGAAAGCCATCTCGACAAAGTTGCAGACCCCGCAGGCGGTTCTTATTATGTTGAGACCCTTACGGTTTCTATCGCGAAAGAAGCGTGGAAACTTTTCCTTGAAGTTGAAGAAAAAGAAGGATTCTTCGAATGCGTAAATGCCGGAGATGTTCAGAAGGCAGTCAACGCTTCAGCCGTGAAACGTCACGACGATATGGCTCGTCGCAAGGAAATACTCCTCGGCACCAACCAATTCCCCAACTTCAACGAATTTGCGCAAGCAAAAATCGAAGCTGGTTCGTCTGCAGCAACAGAAGATGCAGAAGTTAAGGGTGAGACTCAAGAGCATACATGCGGATGTGGTGGCAATTGCCAAACCAATCCCGAAAAGGCGCTTAATACAGCCCGCATGGCGAGCGACTTCGAAATGTTGCGCCTTGCAACCGAGTCAGCATCTAACCGCCCCAAAGTGTTTATGCTGACAATCGGCAACCTTGCAATGCGCCTTGCTCGCGCACAATTCTCATCTAACTTCTTCGGATGCGCAGGTTACGAAATTATCGACAATATCGGTTTCAAGACCGTTCAAGAGGGCTTGGATGCTGCGATGGCTGCAAATGCTGATATCGTAGTGCTTTGTTCATCAGACGATGAATATGCCGAACTTGCTCCCGAAGCGTTTAAGCTTCTCGATGGTAAAGCAGAGTTCGTTGTAGCCGGAGCTCCCGCATGCATGGAAGAGCTTCAAGCTCTTGGTATCACCAACTTTATCCATGTCAAGAGTAACGTACTCCAGACTCTTCAGGAATTTAACAGCCGTCTTCTCAAAAAGTAACTTCCAGCTATGAAACCCGATTTCAAACAGATAGATATATTGGCCGACGCTTTTGGTGCGCCGGCTGCGGCTCCCGTCCGCGACCCCGAGCAAGACTGGCTGACTCCGGAGCTTATCCCCGTTAAGCCTGTCTACACCAAAGAGGATCTAGAAGGAATGGAACACCTCGACTATGTAGCCGGTCTTCCCCCCTTCCTCCGCGGTCCGTATAGCGGTATGTATGCCATCCGTCCTTGGACAATCCGTCAGTATGCCGGTTTCTCAACCGCTGCCGAGTCTAACGCATTCTACCGTCGTAACCTTGCGTCAGGTCAGAAAGGCCTTTCTGTAGCCTTCGACTTGGCAACACACCGCGGTTATGATGCCGACCATCCCCGTGTAGTTGGTGATGTTGGTAAGGCAGGTGTGTCAATCTGCTCAGTAGAAGATATGAAGGTGCTCTTCGATGGTATTCCCTTGAACAAAATGTCGGTTTCGATGACAATGAATGGAGCAGTGCTACCCGTACTCGCATTCTACATCAACGCCGGCTTAGAGCAAGGTGCGAAACTAGAAGAAATGGCAGGTACCATTCAGAACGATATTCTTAAGGAGTTCATGGTCCGCAACACCTATATCTATCCCCCCGAATTCTCAATGAGAATTATCGCCGATATCTTCGAGTATACTTCGCAGAATATGCCTAAGTTTAACTCGATTTCGATTTCCGGCTATCACATGCAAGAGGCAGGCGCAACTTGCGATATCGAGCTCGCTTACACTCTTGCCGACGGTCTTGAGTATCTACGTGCCGGAGTAAATGCCGGAATGGATATTGACTCATTTGCTCCCCGCTTGAGCTTCTTCTGGGCAATAGGTATGAACTTCTTTATGGAAGTTGCCAAGATGCGCGCGGCTCGTATGCTTTGGGCAAAGATTGTTAGTCAATTCAACCCCAAAAACCCGAAATCGCTCGCACTCCGTACCCACTCTCAGACTTCCGGTTGGTCACTTACTGAGCAAGACCCCTTCAACAATGTAGGTCGTACATGTATCGAAGCTATGGGTGCCGCTCTCGGTCATACCCAATCGCTCCACACTAACGCTCTTGATGAGGCAATCGCGCTCCCGACCGACTTCTCAGCTCGTATTGCTCGTAATACACAGATCTATATTCAGAACGAAACTCAAGTTTGTCGCGAAATAGACCCCTGGGCAGGTTCATATTATGTAGAATCATTGACCAACGAGATTGCTCACCGTGCTTGGGAACATATCCAAGAAATTGAGAAACTCGGAGGTATGGCAAAAGCGATTGAGACCGGTCTGCCGAAACTCAAAATTGAAGAAGCTGCAGCCCGTACACAGGCTCGAATTGACTCTGGGCGCCAGACAATTGTCGGTATCAATAAATATCGTCTTGATCATGAAGATCCTATCGATATTCTCGAAATCGACAACACTGAAGTGCGTAACGAACAGGTCGCTCGTCTTGTAGAGCTTCGCAAAGATCGCGATGAAGAGGCAGTTAAGAAAGCCCTTGCTGCTATTACAGAGTGTGTGCGTACAAAAGAAGGTAATCTCCTCGATTTAGCAGTCAAAGCTGCCGGTGTGCGTGCGTCGCTCGGAGAGATTTCCGATGCCTGCGAAGAAGTTGTAGGTCGTTATAAAGCAATCATCAGAACAATTTCAGGCGTGTACTCTAACGAAACAAAGAATGATCCTGATTTCCTCCGTGCCCGTCAGATGGTAGAGGAATTCGCCAAACGTGAGGGCCGTCAGCCCCGTATCATGATTGCCAAGATGGGTCAGGACGGCCATGACCGTGGCGCAAAAGTTGTTGCGACAGGTTATGCCGACTGTGGATTCGATGTCGATATGGGCCCGTTGTTCCAGACTCCAGCAGAAGCAGCTCGTCAGGCAGTTGAGAATGACGTGCATATTCTCGGAGTATCATCATTGGCTGCCGGTCATAAGACCCTCGTACCTCAGGTGATTGAGGAATTGAAGAAGCTTGGTCGCGACGATATTATGGTAACTGCCGGAGGCGTTATTCCCGCTCAAGATTATGATTTCTTGTATCGAGCAGGCGTAGCCGCTATCTTCGGCCCCGGCACACGCATTCCCGCTTCGGCAATCCGTATGCTCGAAATTCTCGAAGGAGAATAATAATTCTGAAAATCAGATTTTCAGACTGAAGAATAAATAATAAGATTCCTTGTATATAATTTGGGTATATCAAGTTATATACAAGGAATCTATGTTTTTGACTTAATGGAAATTTGTGTAACTTTGCGACATTATGGGATATAAAAAACTCGAAATAAAGAAAGGAGCTTTGACATTATATCTTCTGTTATTGTCAGCTGCTTTGGGATTGATGGTGACGGTTCGTCAGTGTTCGACAAATCGAATAGGGGAGCGCCCCGACGAGATAGCCGGAGGCGATACCCTAAATGTTGCAATAGAAATTTCGCCGACAGGATTATCTCTTTCCGGTGATACTCTTTCCGGAGAATATTACGACTTGTTGCGAGAAATTTGTCGCCGTCATCATCAGCCGGTTAAATTTCATCCCTATACACGAATAGAAGATGCTCTTTCTTGGTTGAAGAGCGAACGTTGTCGACTGATAGTCGGAGACCTGCCGGTTACAGCTGAGATGCGCGACAGACTGATATTTGTTGACCCTGTTGGTGTGGATAAACAAGTGCTAGTGCAACGCGCAGATTCTGATGCCGTTAAAACACAGTTTGAACTAGGCGGAAAGAATGTTTATGTTCCGACAGGCTCACCATATATTCAACGCCTTCGCAATCTGTCTCACGAAATTGGTGACACGATATATGTCGTTGAAGATGCTGATTATTCTTCCGAACAACTCGTTATTCTAACCGCCATAGGTGAAATACCACGAGCGGTTGTAAATCGAGCTGTAGCCGAATCGCTAAGTAAACGCTATCCAACTCTCGATTTATCTGTTGCAATTTCATTTAATCAGTTTCAATCATGGGCGCTTGAACCGAGCGATTCGTTGTTACGCGACACACTTAACCAATGGTTACAAGAAAGGTCAAATTGAAAAAGAGTATTAGCCTAAATCACGTTTTCCTCATCTTTACGAGAAAGAGTCGTTGAAGTTTGTGGCGTTGTGTCGGCCGACGAGAATAATCGAGATAGATAACGTTCTCTGAACCTTTGGAATAACTCCCAAAAATTAGGAACGAACAATGTGCCTACAAGCGCATTAATTGCCATGCCGAAAACGACCGCCGCACCGAGACTGATTCGGCTGCCTGCGCCTGCACCGGTCGCAAACAACATTGGCATCACTCCGAAGACAAAAGCTAAGGTTGTCATCATAATCGGGCGGAAGCGAACGATACCACCCTTATACGCCGCTTCTCGTATCGGCATGCCGGTCTTGCGATAGTCGATTGCATACTCGACAATTAAGATTGCATTTTTTGCCGAAAGGCCTAATAGTAGGATGATTCCGATTTGAGTGTAGATGCTGATTGCTTGACTCATAACAATGCAACCTAAAACAGTGCCCAGTATCGCGGTCGGCATAGAAATTACAACCGCCATCGGGTCGGTCCAACTTTCGTATTGGGCGGCAAGTACGAGAATGGTCACTATTACCGCAAAAAGCAGCACGGTTGAAATCGTCGTTCCGGCTTGGCTCTCTTGATAAGCTTCGCCGGTCCATGCATATCCGAATGTGTTGTCAGTGGCATTGCTGACAATTTCTTCCATCGCTTTAATTCCCTCAGACGAACTGACTCCGTGGGCAGGCGTTGCGGTTAGAGCTGCTGTTTGAAACATATTATAGCGGTTGATTGAGGAAGATCCGAGTATCTGTTTGATAGAAGAGAATGCAGAGAAAGACACCATCTCTCCGTCGGCATTTCTGACCGAAAGTTTCAAGACATCGTCGATGTTTCCGCGTGCAGAATCAGTCGAGCCGATGTTGACTTGATAGATATTGCCGAATTTGATGAAGTCGTTGACGTAAGTGCCACCAATATAGCTGCTTAAGGTTGAATAGACATCGTTGAGGTTAATGCCTAGCATCTCAATACGCTCTCGTTGCATAATTAGACTATATTGCGTCACGAGCCCCTCATATAGAGATTGAACCGAAGCAATTCGCGAATCTTTATCGGCAGTCTCTTTGATATTTTGAATTGCTGTTTCCATTTCTGTTGCGCCCTTATTGTTTACATCAAGCAATTGCATTGTCAAGCCAGAAGTGTTACCGAGACCAGGAATGGCCGGAGGATTTATAGCGAAGACAATACCCTCTTGAAGTTCGCTACAGCGTTCATTAATACGGTCGATAATCGCCTCAACCGAATGAGTTTTCCCTTTACGCTCATCCCAAGGTTTCAGCATAATAAACATCGACCCGAGATTGCTCCCCGAACCACCTGCCATAAATGAGAAGCCTGAGATTTCAATTACATCTTCAACTTCCGGCATCTCTTGAATAATTGAGGCTACTTTTTCAACCATTTTATCTGTTCGATCGAGAGAAGCTCCGGTAGGCAGTTGAATTGAAGCCATAAAATATCCCATATCTTCTTCCGGGATATAGCTTGTCGGCCATTTTATAAAACCGTAGAATGCGCCAGCGCATAGGATTGCGAAAAGCCCGACTGCAACAAGCGGCTGTTTGAGCAATCGTTCGATAATTTGAGTATATTGTTTAACCGTTTTGCTCCATCCGAAATTCCACCACTTGTAAAGGAAAAACGATGTAGGTTTTTCTCTCTTTCGAAGAAATAGCGCACACATTGCGGGGGTAAAGGTTAGTGCATTAATACCGGAAAAGGCCGTTGAAACGGCTATCGTCAGAGCGAATTGTTTGTAAAGTTCGCCGGTGATACCCGATATAAACGCCGTCGGGATAAAAACAGCTAACAAAACCAATACCTCTCCAATGACAGGGCCTTGTAACTCAGACATTGCTTTATGGGCAGCTTCTCGCGGAGAAAGGAATCCCTCTTGCACAAGTCTGTCGCAGTCTTCCACAACAACAATTGCGTCGTCGACAACGATTGCTATTGCTAAAACAAGACCGAATAACGTTAGTGTATTAAGCGTGAATCCGAATAGTTTCATTACCGCAAAAGTTGCGATTAGCGATATCGGAATTGTCAACATTGGAATAACCACCGCTCTCCAATTCTGAAGGAACAGTAAAATAACTACCATTACTATGATAGTAGTTTCGACAAAAGTGACTAAAACTTCATCGACAGATGTTGAAATAAATTCTGTAGTATTCATCAAAATACGATAATCAACTCCTGGAGGGAAATAAGGCTTGAGCTCTTCAAGTTTATCTTCAACTTCATGGGCGACATCGAGGGCATTTGCTTGCGGTCGTTGGTAGACTCCGATAAGTCCTGCCGGACGACCGGAAACGCGACTGATGTTTGTATACGATTCGCTACCAAGCTCAACTTTGGCGACATCTTTTAGTCGAAGCAAAGCCCCATTCTCACCGCTTCGGAGAATAATGTCGCCGAATTCTTGCGGCGTTGATAATCTTCCGGGAGAGGTTAGGGTGAATTGAAACGCAGCCGGAGTTGAGGCTGGTGGAGCTCCGATAGTCCCGGCTGAAACTTCAATATTTTGAGCTTCGATTGCCGAGATAACGTCTGCCGGGGTAATTCCGCGAGCCATCATAGCATCGGGGTCTAGCCATATGCGCATAGAATATGCTCCTCCGCCGAAAGCCGTAACACCTCCGACGCCATCGAGTCGGCTGAGTTCGTTGATAATGTAGAGGCGAGCATAGTTCGTTAGATATAGAGCGTCATATTGTTTATCCCCCTCTAAGGCGACAAAGAGAAGAATACTTGTTGATTCCGACATAACGTCTACACCTTGTTGGATGACGGCAGACGGCAGTTGCGGTTCTGCTTGGTTAACAAGATTCTGCACCTTGATTGTTGCATCGTCAATGTCAATGCCATTTTCAAATGTAACGGTAAGACTATAAGACCCGTCAGAGCCGGAGTTAGAGCTCATATACATCATACCTTCGACTCCATTAACGTTGTCTTCGATTGGTACACCAACGGTTTCGGCAACAGTCTTGGCGTCAGCCCCCGGGTATGACGCACGCACCATTACAGTCGGAGGCGTAATGTCGGGATATTGAGCGATAGGCAGAGTAGTAATAGTAATTACTCCCGCAAGTATCATTAAAATAGCGAGAACCGTCGCGAATATCGGGCGGTCAATGAAAAATCTTGAAAACATAACCGGATATTCAAAATTATCTGATAGGTTTTACTTTCATTCCGTCGTGCACTTTCATAAGGGCAGTCGTTACATAGCGGTCATTTGGTTTCAGTCCGGCAGTCACTATGCGTAGGGAGTCTTGAAATAGATCTCCGACTTCAATCGGGGTATAAACAACTTTATTAGAGTCATTGACGGTATAAACGAATTTACCAAGTTGGTCTGTTGCGATAGACTCATCTTTAACCAATAGCGCTGTCGGATTTGTCGCATATGGAAGTTTTACAATACCATACATTCCATCGCGCAATTCTCCGTTGTGATTGTCAATTACCAAACGGAGGGTGACTGTGCCGGTTGATTTACTGACATCGGGTGATATATAGTTAAGTTTGCCATAATATTGTTTTGTAAGAGTATCGTTAAAGGAAACTGCTACATGGTCGAAATCGAGAAGACGGCTGTCAGGCGAATTTCTTAACTGTAAATAACGTTCGGTGCTGACAGAGAATAATGCGTGTAAATAATTGTCATCATAAATTGTTGCGAGGATTACAGGTGAAGTTTCTCCTGAGATATATGAGCCTGTGCTGACAGCAGATTTCGTAATTAAGCCGGAGAAAGGAGCGCGAATAGTGCAATAACCCAGCATAGTTTGGGCAGTTTCTAATTGAGCTTGGGCCCTTTTAATAGCAGCTTCGCTTTGGCGGAGATTACTTTCGGCTTGAATAACATCCATTTTCGATACAGCGTCGACTTGTAATGCCTTTTGCATTGCTTCATTTTGTCGAACGGCAAAATCATATTCAGCCATTGCGGTTTCGAGTGCGGCTTTCGCTTCGTTTACTTGGTCGCGGTATGTTGTAGATTCTATAGAAAAGAGAGGCTGTCCGGTTGTAACGAAGTCGCCGGCAGTGAAAAGAATATTCAATAGTTGACCATTTACACGAGCAACGACATCAGCCGACTGAGTTGCCGAAATACTAGCCGGATAAGATTGTGTCAGAACGACGGAATCAATAAGAGGAGACGCTACCGAAACTTCCGGCTCTGCCGATATCGGTAGTGTCTCTCTCTTTTTGCAACTCATCATACATTCAGATAAAACTATTATTGAGCCGAAAATTGGCAATATAAAAAGTTTATGTTTCATAGAGATATTTTTTTTCAATTAAGGATGATTGATTGTTGGCAAGGATATCGATGATTAAAATTCGGTTATCCCTCCGCCGAGAGCTTCGTATAAAGCAACTAAAGAGGTAAGCGCAGAAGTTTTTGCTTGAACAAGTTCGCTCTCTCCTGCCAACGCGTTTAGCTGGGCATTTACGACATCAGTCATTGGAGAGAGCGAGTCTTTGTATCGTTTGATTGATAATTGTAGCGCCTCCTCGTTTTCTACACAAAGTTTTTCTACGGTTTCGATATGGCGTAAAGATGCATTATATTTTGATAATGCGTTTTCAGTCTCGCCGATAGCATTCATTACTGCAAGATTGTAGCTGTCAATAGCCGCTTCCATCTGTTCGCGCGCAGCAACTATCTTATATTTCCTGTCAAATCCGTCGAATACAGTCCAAGTTAGTGTAGGCGAAACCGACCATGCAAATGAATTATGCGAGAATAAATTGTTGATATCGCGTGCGGCTGTAGAGATATTCCCCTCAATAGTCAGTGTTGGTAGAAAATCTTTTTTCGCGATTCCAACTTGAGCTGCAGCTGCGGCGAGTTGCATTTCCGCTTCGACGATATCGGGGCGTCGTCGTAGCAGGTCTGCGGGAATGCCCATATTTACCGTTGACGCATGGTTGGGCAACGCTTTCGGTTCGGCTAATAATAGCGAAGCTTCGGACGGAAATACTCCGATAAGAATACCTAGAGAAGTTATGGATGAGTTGATGGCGTTTTCGAGCATCGGGATTGATGCTGCTGTTGAATAGTAAGTTTGCCAAGCTTCAGCGACATCTAGTTTCGACGCAAGCATTGCTTCAAATCGAGCTTGTGCGATTTTGACAATTTCCATCTGACGTTCGCAGTGGGCAAGAGCGACTTTTAGCAGTCTTTGTTGTCCGCGAAGTGTAAAATATGTAGAAGCAATTTGTGCGGTAATTGACACCATTGTTCCGGCATATTCAGCTCGGCTGGCATTGTATCGAGCTTTGCTTTCTTTGACCCCGGATGCTATTTTCCCAAATAAGTCAATCTCCCAATTAGCTGTTAGTCCGGCATTGAAGTAAGAGTCTGAGTGGAGCGATAGAGTTTCTCCGCGATTAGTAGCGCCTGACGATTTCGTAGCGTTCCACCCCGCAGATAATCCGATATTAGGGAACCAGTCGGAGCGAGAACTATTCATCGTAGCTCTAGCAATTTCTTGTCGGCGAAGAGCAATCCTTAGGTCATAATTACGATCAATACCCAATACGATTAAAGAATCGAGTAGCGGATCGGAGAATTGACGCCACCAATGGTCTGATACTCCTCCTGGAATTTCTTGTAGATGCTCAGTGGAATAAGACCAAGTTGTTGGCAATTCGTCGGCTGTTAGCGTTTCATCTGCCCAACAGCCGATTGGAGTCGCAACTATATAAATAATCAATATGGCATATAATGCCCAAAAAGGTTTTGTCATATACTTGAAAGGTTAATAATCAGTTGAAAACGTTGTGCGAGAAAAACGCGGATAATAGTTCTTAGAAAAAACGTGCTTATCAATATAACATCATTTTTGGTAAATGCGTTTAATAAGTATTGAGATTTTTGTCGATCTAGATTTCCCGACTTATCAAAAAATCGTAACTTTGCATCCGCAATGATGAAAAAATCAGTCATAGACCGTGAAACAGTTCAGCGAATAATAGATACCGCCAATATCGTTGAGGTAGTATCTGATTTCGTTAGCTTGAAACGTCGAGGAGCGAATTATATTGGATTGTGCCCGTTTCATAACGAGCGCACGCCTTCTTTTTCAGTCTCTCCGGCGAAGGGCATCTGTAAATGTTTCAGTTGTGGCAAGGGTGGTAGCCCGATAAATTTCATCATGGAGCATGAGCAGATGACTTATTGGGAGGCTCTGCGTTTTCTCGCAAATAAATATCATATTGAGATAAAAGAGCATGAGTTGACTGATGAGGAACGCCGCCAACAAGGCGAACGTCAGACGTTGCTAGCACTCAATGAATTTGCGATGAAGCATTTTGAGGTGCGGATGGCAACGACAGATGAAGGTCGCGATGTCGGGTTAAGCTATTTCCGTCATAGAGGTATTAATGAAGCAGCGATAGCGCGTTTCCATCTGGGATTCTCTCTCGATAAGCGCGATGATTTAGCTCAATCTGCCCTTAAAGCGGGGTATACGCGAGAGGCGCTTGAGAAAACCGGCCTGAGTTTTGCGACAGAGCGAGGCGAATTACGTGACCGATTTCGAGGTCGTGTGATTTATCCGGTATTTACTATTGCGGGAAAGGTTGTTGCGTTTGGTGGTCGTATATTGACTAACGATAAAAAACTTGCCAAATATGTCAATTCGCCGGAGAGCGTAGTCTATTCAAAAAGCCGCGAGTTATACGGCCTTTATCAGGCAAAGCAATCGATAGTCAAGAATAACAAGTGTATCTTGGTGGAGGGCTATATGGATGTGATTTCCATGAGCCAAAGCGGTATTCAGAATGTCGTCGCATCATCAGGAACATCATTGACCACCGGTCAGGTAAGACTTATTCATCGCTTTACAGAAAATGTAACAGTTATTTATGACTCCGACCCGGCGGGTATTAAAGCCTCGTTACGAGGTATTGATTTACTGTTGGCAGAAGGACTGAATATCAAAGTCTGTTTATTGCCGACGGGTGATGACCCCGACTCTTTCGCTCAGAGTCATTCAATGGAGGAAGTCGAGCAATATCTCGCAGAAAATGAAGTTGATTTTATTCGCTTCAAGACTGATATTTTGTTGAAAGACACGGTCGGTGACCCAATTGCGCGTGCGCGTGCTGTTGCAGATATTGTAAGGTCAATTGCGGTGATTCCGGATGAAATTACCCGTAATGTCTATATTCGTGAGTGCTCTCAGCAGTTCGCGATGGATGATGAGATGCTGACCCGTCAGGTAGCAGTTGCCCGTACCAAGCGAATCGAACAGCAAGCTGAAGAAGCGCGTCGACAGGCCGCCCGAGATAGTATCAAAAATCCTCCCGGAGGTATTCCGGCTAACCCCCAAACTCCCTCAGATGTAGATTTTCCTCCTGTTGAGCCACCTATTGATAATCATGCAGAGGAAACCGTAGGAGGGCAGACGCTAGCTTCATCCGTAGCTTCAACTCAATCACCTGCCGAGCAACCTGCCACGCATGTTACGGCCCAAGTAATCCAAAACGATTCCGGCGATGGGTTGACCGAAGATGACTATAAAGCCTTTGTTGGAAAAACCGGACTAAGTCAGCGAGCAATGATACTTGCCCCGCAAGAAAAATCGTTGCTCCGACTTGTTCTGAAATATGGAATGCTAGACCTAGGCGAGGATTATGGAACAGATGAATCGGGACACTTGATAAAAGTTATCGATTATGTTGCCGAAGACTTAGAACAAGACGGATTGTCTTTTGAAAATCCGGAATTGTTGAAAGTCTATAATTGTGCCATGGATTTGCGTATTAATCATTGGGATGAGGATTATGCGGCATTCCTAGAGCGCGCCGGTCAAGAGAAAGAGCAAAATTTAAAAGATGGAATAGAGGCAATTGCTCGAGACGCATTAAATCTCGAGGATATCCGTCAGCGCGAATTATTGTTGAAGGAGAAGATTGAAGAAGCATATAATCGTTCGCTTAAATCATTCGCAAAAGATTTCTTCCAACGACGTTTGCTCTCTCATTCAGATGATGTAATACGAAAAGTGTCAACAGATCTTGTTGTTGAACGTCATCAACTTAGCAAGATTTATTTCAAAAATAACACCAAAGTCGAAACCGAGGAAGATCGTCTTGACGAACTCGTTCCGCGTGCATTGTTGGTGCTGAAATATGATATAGCTCGTTGTTTTTTTAAAGACTTATCGCTTCAAATTCAGCAAATGCAACAACAGGCCGACTATGATATGGATGCTATATTAGATCTTATGAGTCAGCAATGTCGTTGGCAACAATTTTGTGCCGAACTCGCGACAAAGATAGGCGAGCGAGTCTATGAGCCTTTGAGGTAGTCGAATTTGATACAGAATGTCTATCTCAGCATTAACGCTAGGTAGATCCACTTCATAGCAAACGTAATACTACTAAATATTTTTTGAATAGACCTAATGAGTTGTCAACGCTGACATTTTTTTTTTTAGGTCATACGAGTCTTCGACCTTTGCTTGCTTTGTTTTACAAAGAAAATGCCGTATGATTTCTAGAAGAATAGTTCGGTTTTCTTTGGCGCAAACTCCACAGCCACCATGCGAGTTTTCTGCTTCGGGAGACAAACTGGAAGAATTTGTTTTATATGGGCGATTATTCGGCAAAGTCATTTTTAGCAAAGAGTAGGAAGACAAATTTAGCGAAAAAAATGGCTTGAAATTTTGGTAATTCGGAAAAAGTGCGTACCTTTGCAGCGTTGAAAGGGAAATGACATCCCGGAAAACAAGAGAACGGCGATTTAGTGTAGTGGCCTAGCACGCCACCCTCTCACGGTGGAGACCCGGGTTCGATTCCCGGATTCGCTACAAAAACCGTTCAAAAAGGGCTTCCCGAATTTCGGGAGGTCCTTTTGTTTTTATTATGAATTATCTGAATAATTTGTATGTAGTAAACGCTGTTATTGAATATGTCAGAAAATAGTCTAAATAAACAAGTCAGTGAGGTTGTCCCTGAAAATGAAAAAGGAATATACCGAAAACTGTTTAGCACTTTTGTTAGAATCGGAGCGTTCACATTTGGTGGAGGATGGGCGATGATTTCTCTTATCGAGCGTGAAGTAGTAGAAAAGCGCAAATGGATACCTCGAGAAGAGTTTCTTGACTTACTTGCGGTTGCTCAATCTTTGCCCGGAATTCTTGCGGTAAATGTATCGGTTGCGGTAGGTGACAAACTTCGCGGACGTCGAGGCAGTATGGCTGCTGCAGCCGGAACAATTCTGCCGAGTTTTTTGATCATACTCGCGATTGCCGTTTTCTTAACGCCAGACCTCATTCAGAATAATAGAGTAATATCAGCTATATTCAAAGGCATACGTCCGGCTGTTGTTGCTTTGATTGTTGCGCCGGTGATTACATCGGGTCGTGCAGCCAAAATCGGATGGAAGACAATCTGGATTCCGGTTGTAACTGCATTATTGATTTGGTCTAAATTGCCCATCATTTCCAACCCTATATTGTATGTAATCTTGGGCGGACTAGGTGGATATTTTTGGCTAAAGCGACAAGAGAAGCGCCTCGCATTAGCTAAACAAAAGAGCTCGACGGAAACTGATGTTGAAACTTTAAAAGAAAAGAAGGAGGATGTCTTATGATATATCTCAAATTAATATGGAGCTATCTTAAAATCGGGCTCTTCGGTTTCGGTGGCGGATATGCGATGTTATCGCTTATCGAGAGAGAGATTGTCGGCTCGGGATGGATTACCCCAAAGATGTTTACCGATATTGTTGCTATTTCTCAGATGACCCCCGGCCCGATAGGTATCAATTCAGCGACTTATATCGGTTATGTAGCGCCGATGAATGCCGGATTTGACACCCCGCTATGGGGACTATTAGGGTCGTTGGTTTGCACCATAGTCGTTATTTTGCCATCATTTTTGTTGGTTTCTTATACGAGCCATTTTATAGCTCGCAATCGCCAAAGTCTAATTATTCGAGGAATTTTCACCGGCTTGCGTCCGGTTGTGATTGGCTTGATTGCCTCGGCTGCGTTACTGCTGATGAATGGTGAGAATTTTGGCACGGAATCATCCGAGATTATTATTTCTGCTATTATTGCCGTTGCCGCGTTGTCAACAGTGTTATTTACACGCATTCATCCGATTTTGGTTATCATAGCGTCGGGCGTAGCCGGGCTATTAATTTATTATTAATACAGAGAAAAGGTTGGTTATGTCATCATCTTATCAAGAAACGATAGATTTCTTATATAATCAGACCCCACAGTTTCAGCAAATTGGCGCAGCCGCTTATAAACCGGGGCTTGCTACAGTAACACATCTTGCTAATAGATTCGGGAATCCTCAGCAATCGTTGCGGATGATTCATGTTGCCGGCACCAACGGGAAGGGTCTACCGCCCATTCAATTGCGTCTGTATTGCAATCAGCCGGATACAAAGTCGGACTATTTACGTCGCCTCATCTCCTCGATTTTCGTGAAAGAATCAAGATTAATGGCGAAATGATTTCACATGAAGCTGTA
This sequence comes from uncultured Alistipes sp., assembly GCA_964638475.1. Lineage (GTDB taxonomy): Bacteria > Bacteroidota > Bacteroidia > Bacteroidales > Muribaculaceae > UBA7173. The sequence continues at coordinate 85,923 of CAZXAZ010000007.1, forward strand.
ACCGCGTTTGTTGATTGTTTCAAAGAAATATCTCAAACAGATAGTGAGGAATTTCATCCCTCATTCTTTGAGCTGACAACAGTAATGGCTTTTGATTGGTTCGCTCAAAATAAGGTTGATTATGCCGTAATTGAGGTCGGACTTGGAGGTAGACTTGACTCTACGAATATTATTAGTCCTATTCTGTCGGTTATTACCAATATCTCGTTTGACCATATGGCTCAATTGGGGAATAGTTTGACATCGATAGCATGGGAAAAAGCGGGGATTATGAAGTCAGGCGTGGATTGCGTTATCGGTGAGGCTGTCGGCGAGGTTAGAGAGACATTTGTTAAGCGGGCTAAAGAGGTCGACTGTAAGTTATTCTTTGCTGACGAAATCTTGCCGGCAGAGCATCTGGTTAGAGGAGGTGCAGCCATTGAAGCGGAGACCCCATTTGGCAAAGTTAATTACGGACTTACAGGCTTTTGTCAAGAGAAGAATTTTCAAACAATACTTACGGCTTTGGAAAGATTGCGTCAAAGCGGAGTTAAGTTTACAGACAATGATGTCGCCGAAGGTTTGCGAGACGTCGTTACTAAGACCGGGCTTTCCGGGCGGTGGATGACCTTGTCTGATAATCCGATTATTGTTTGCGATACCGGTCATAACGAAGGTGGTTGGCAGTATTTGTCGCACCAACTCGACAGCCATTGTGGTCCATTAGTGATGATACTTGGATTCGTCAATGATAAAGATATTTCGCATATTTTGCCGCTCGTTCCGGAACGCGCTGAAATAATATATACACGAGCTTCTGTGCCGAGAGCATTGTCGGAAACGCGTCTTGCAGAAATTGGTAGAGCAGCCGGTCGGTGCGGAGATATTGCTCCTTCGGTAAAGGCAGCGTTAGAGATGGCGCGAAAGAGAGCCGAGCAACTAGCGAAGGTGTGTGGTAACGAAGAGTCGCCGTTAATCTTTGTTGGAGGCTCAACTTTTGTTGTAGCCGACTTGCTTGCGATAGAAATATGAAATAAAGGTGAAACTTTTTTATTCCTTAAGGCGTTTAGATGATGTTAAGTTCTGACTTACTAATCTAAACGCCTTAATTATGCATCTTACACCAAAGGAGCTCGACAAGCTCAAATTGTTGTCGCTCGGAATGATTGCCGAACGTAGATTAAAAAAAGGGTTGAAACTCAACTATCCTGAGGCGATAGCCTATATTACCTCCTACGCATTGGAAAGTGCTCGAGAGGGGAAAGCTATTGAGCAAGTAATGCACGATGCCGCCAATATCTTGACAAAAGATCAAGTAATGGATGGAGTCGCAGATATGATTGATATGTTACAAGTTGAGGCTTTATTTACAGATGGGTCGCGCTTGGTTAGCATCCATCATCCGATAAAATAGTTTCGAATTAAGCCCTTCATAACCAAACTAATAATTCAAGAGTATGAATAGTAACGAAAATAAAACAAAGCCGAGAGCCGCGGTCGGAGGGGTGATTCTCGCAGAAGAGCCGATAGAGTATAACAAAGGCCGAAAGACAGTTGCGTTGAAAGTTCGCAATACCGGTGATCGTCCGATACAAGTTGGGTCTCATTTCCATTTTTTTGAGGTGAACCGTTATCTTGAGTTTGATCGCTCGCAATCGTTTGGCTATCATCTCAATATTCCGGCTACTACGGCAATCAGATTTGAGCCAGGTGATGAGAAAACGGTAGAACTTGTTGCCTATGCAGGCAAACGGAGAGTGATTGGTTTCAATAACCTTGTAAACGGATACACCGGAGGGGAAGATACTCCGACATATTTCCCGACATACCTGCGTAGCGTTGGGCGAATGAAAAAATATGAATTCAAATCTTATCCGGAAGATTCTATAAAAGAGTGACAAAGTTGAGATATTGTTATTGAATCTTTATAGATAGCTTCGCTTAATCTCTAATCAAAATTCAAAAATGGCAACTATATCAAGACAAGAAAATAATAATTTGTTCGGACCAACCGTGGGCGACAAGATTCGTTTGGCGAATACAGAGCTTTACATTCAGATTGAAAAAGACCTCCGCGGTTATGGCGATGAAAATGTTTATGGTGGAGGGAAAACCATGCGCGACGGAATGGGAACGGCAAATGAGATAACGTCAGACGCCGGTTCGCTCGACCTTGTAATCACGAATGTTACAATCCTAGACCCATTGTTGGGAGTTGTAAAAGCAGATGTTGGAATCAAAGATGGGAAAATTGCCGGTATTGGGAAATCGGGTAATCCGAATATCATGGAAGGGGTGACACCAAGTTTGTGTACCGGTCCGTCGACTGATGCTATATCCGGAGAACATTTGATTTTGACCGCTGCGGGCATTGATGGCCATGTCCATATGATTTCACCTCAACAAGCATATGAAGCTCTTAGTAATGGCATCGCGACTCTAATTGGTGGAGGTATCGGTCCGACTGATGGCACTAATGGGACGACTATCACTCCCGGAAAATGGAACAATGACATGATGCTTAAAAGTTCCGAAGCGTTGCCGATCAATATCGGTTTGCTTGGGAAGGGAAATTCATCGTGTCGTCGCACTCTAGACGAACAGATTGAAGCCGGATTGTGTGGTTTTAAAATTCATGAAGATTGGGGCGCTACGATGAGTGTGATTCATCAATGTATGTCTTCGGCAGATGAATATGATGTTCAAGTCGCTATTCATACCGATACTCTAAATGAAGCAGGCTATGTTGAAGATACAATCGCAGCAATCGATGGTCGAACAATCCACACTTATCACACTGAAGGGGCTGGCGGAGGTCATGCTCCCGATCTGATGAAAGTAGCGTCGATGAGCAATGTGCTCCCATCTTCAACGAATCCGACACTCCCTTATGGCATCAATTCACAAGCAGAGTTGTTCGATATGATTATGGTTTGCCACAATCTAAATCCGTCGATTCCCTCGGATGTTGCTTTCGCTGAAAGCCGAGTGCGCCCCGAAACTCAAGCCGCGGAGAATATCTTTCATGACTTAGGTATTATTTCGATGGTGTCGTCAGACTCGCAAGCAATGGGACGCGTCGGAGAGTCGTTTATGCGCACTTTCCAAATGGCTTCCTATATGAAGCAAGTTAGGGGAAAACTTTCTGAAGACTCGGCTGATAATGATAATTTCAGAGTTCTTCGTTATCTCGCAAAGATTACGATTAATCCGGCAATAACGTATGGAGTTTCCGATGTGATCGGCTCGATTTCAGTTGGCAAGATGGCAGACCTTGTTTTGTGGGAACCGGCTTTTTTTGCAACTAAACCGAAAATGGTCATCAAAGGAGGGTTTATAAATTGGGCAAATATGGGCGACCCGAATGCGTCGTTGCCAACTCCTCAACCAAGAATCATGCGTCCGATGTTTGGAGGCATTGGAAAGGCTATGCCACAAACTTGTTTGCGTTTTGTTTCGCGAGCCGGATATGATAATGGTATTAGTAAACGAATAGCAACGGATAATATCTTCTATCCCGTTAGTCGTACGCGTCAGATAACGAAATCTGATATGGTGCTCAATGGAGCTATGCCAAAGATTGAAGTAGACCCCGAAACCTTTAATGTTTATGTTAATGGAGAGCTTGCGACATTACCGCCCGCAACAGAACTTCCATTGGCTCAACTTTATTGGTTTAGCTAATTCTGAAACATTTTAATGGTAATATGCGATGGATGTGATTACAAAGGTGATTGGCAATCTTCATGATTCAGTGTGGGCGAAACGGCTCAAAGATTGTCATGTAGAAACAATTTTTCTTGATCCATGGACAGCTCAAAAAAGTCGCTTCTATGTTAGAGGAGAAAATGGGACGGAATATCGCGTAGCACTCCAACGGGGCGAACGAATTTCAGATGGCGACATCGTTGTATATAATCCCGATAAGGGAGAAGCAGCGCTCTTACGACTCAATCTTAATGAAGTATTAGTGATTGATTTATCAAAATTATTGTCGCTCAGGGCAGAAGAAATAATTAGAGTATGTGTTGAATTAGGACATGCGATTGGAAATCAACATTGGCCGGCTGTTGTTAAGGGTGCGAAAGTCTATATTCCTTTGACTATTGATAAGAAGGTAATGTTGGCGGTTATGGAAACCCATAATATTGACAATATTGCGTTTGAATTTCGACGGGGAATGGAAATTATTCCCTTTTTAGCGCCCAGTGAGTTAAGGCGATTGTTTGGGGGCTCCGGTCGTGAGTGTGTCGACCATCATCATACAAAGACTGAATATCAATGTCATTGATAAATATAATTCGTCTCTTACAGATGTCTGACTCAACCTTCCCGGTTGGGAGTTTTTCCTTCTCAAACGGACTCGAAACCGCAGCATATGAGGGATTGGTTTGTGATGCGAAGACCCTGGAGCAATATGTTCGTGTAATTTCAGACCAAGGGGCGTATTCAGATGGAGTCGCAGCGTTATTGGCGTATCATGCCGCCCGTAAGAATGATTTTTCTGAGGTTGAACGCATAGACAAGTCGTTGGTCGCATTTAAAATCAATGAAGAATCGCGGGTGATGCTACAGCGAATGGGGCGTAAGATGGCGGAACTTTCTGTCGAGTTTTATCCTCAAAATGCTGTTATAGAATGGTGGTGTCAAGAGATAAAAGCGGGGGCGACACCTGGATGTTATCCGATAGCTGAAGCTCTTGCTTTTGCTGCAGAAGGATTGAGTGAGGAAGCATTGTTTGCTGCGCATCAATATGGTGTGATAAACATGGTGCTAGGGGCGGCTTTGCGTATTGTTAAAGTTTCTCATTTCGAAACGCAAGAGATTTTGTTTCGCCTTGCAGAGGATGTCTCACAACAATATTTGCGAGTGCGACTAATGAGAGTTGAGGATATGACGGCATTTGCTCCGGAGTTAGATATCATTACCTCGCTTCATGAAAAGGGTAATATGAGAATGTTTATGAGTTAATGATTAACAATCTAAATTAATGAGTAGTACATGCAGAATCGGTATCGGCGGTCCGGTAGGGTCGGGTAAAACATCTTTGATAGAGGCAATCACTCCTCGTCTTATTGAACTCGGATATAAGGTCTTGATTATCACGAATGATATTGTGACGACTGAGGATGCGCAGCATGTCAGAAAAATACTGAAGGGAGTGTTGGCTGATGAGTGTATTATCGGTGTAGAGACTGGAGCGTGTCCGCATACAGCAGTGCGCGAAGACCCGTCGATGAATATTACGGCTGTAGAAGAGATGGAAGATAAATTCCCTGATGCAGATATTGTGTTTATTGAATCCGGAGGAGATAATCTAACATTGACATTCTCGCCGGCACTTGTTGATTTCTTTATCTATGTCATTGATGTTGCTGCCGGAGACAAGATTCCGCGTAAGGATGGTCCGGGTATATCACATAGTGACATTCTAGTGATAAATAAGACCGACCTTGCGCCGTATGTTGGAGCGTCGCTCGAAGTTATGGCGCATGATTCACGTCTGATGCGTCACGGCAAGCCCTTCATATTCACCAATTCAATGACCGGTGAAGGAATTGACGATTTGATAGAATTAATTCGCTCGATGGCATTATTTGATAAATAATATAGATGATTGTTAGATGATGGTAGATGATCGAGGTTATTCAGATGTTGCGACTGTAAGCTTTGATGCCGCTCCGGAGATGTCTACTTATTTGACTCCTCCAAGGGGTATGTATGTCGGTGCGCCGGGAAAAAATGGCTATCTTAGCTTAGGATTTGAACTTGATGCTGACGGTAAATCTATTTTGCGAGAGCTCGATCGTAGGGCCCCGCTAATCGTGCAGCAAGCTCTGTATTTCGATGAGGAGTTGCCCGAGATGCCGTGTGTATATATTCTCTCTTCCGGAGGCCCGAGTATTGATGGAGACCGTTATGCGCAAAATATTCGAGTCTGTAAGAATGCGATGGGGTTTGTTTCGACCGGCGCTGCTACGAAATTGGCGGAGATGAAAGATAATTATGTAGGCATGTCGCAGATGATAACGATAGAAGATGGAGGCTATCTCGAATATCTACCCGAACCGATTATACCTTGTCGCCATGCACGCTTCATCTCTGATACGAGAATTGTTATTCATCCTTCGGCTACGCTTGTTTATGCAGAAATTTATTTATGTGGTCGAAAATATTATAAAGATGGAGAACGATTTTGTTATGATATTCTTTCTATTTCGACGCAAGGCGAACGTTTTGACGGGCGATTGCTTTTTAGAGAAAAGTTTGTTGTTGAGCCGTTCAAAACAAATCTGCGGAGTATAGGTGTAATGCATGAAAATGATATTTTTGCCAATGTTATTGTATTAACACCAGAAGAACATGCTCAAAAAATTTACGAAAATACTGAGGCTTATATTGCATACGACAAAAATATTGCCATTGGAATAACACGACTTCCAAATCAAGCCGGGGTGTTATTTAAAGTGATTGGTTGCGAAACGTCGAGAGTAAAATCTGAGGTTAGAAAATTCTGCTCGACTGTTCGTAGAGAGATAAAGGGGGTTCCGCTACCGGCTGAATTCCCTTGGCGATAATTTGAATCGTAAAGCGTTGTTGTTATGAATGTGACATTGTTTAAAGATACGGTTAGAACTTATTTTAGGGGTGTCGGTCAAGTAATGTTTCAAGAATCGGCGTTGACCGGCGTGTTATTCCTTGCGGGCATCTTTTGGGGAGCATATGAATGTCACATACCGCAGGTTGCTTGGGGCGCGGTAATTGGTGGCGTTTTTTCAGTCTTGGGTGGATACATTATGGGAGAAACGCCTGACGATGGGGCTGCCGGACTATGGGGTTTTAATGGGGTGCTTGTCGGAGCAGCATTTCCGACCTTTCTTGCCGATTCCGGATTAATGTGGGCTTGTCTGATTTTTTGTGCCCTATTCTCAACGTGGGTTCGTCGAGCTTTTAATAATATAATGGCTCCGTGGAAAGTCAATTCGCTTACTTTTCCGTTTGTCTTTACGACCTGGATATTTCTTTTGGCATCAGGCATATTACATGGGCTTGATGCACCCGGGCTCTCCGCTTCCCACCCCATAGAAAACTCGACCGCAATCGATACTCGGTTTGGCGATGTTGTGGTCTATTGGTTGAAGGGTATCTCTCAGGTCTTCTTGATAGATTCTTGGGTTACCGGCGTGGTTTTCATTATAGCTCTCGGTGTTTGTAGCCGGTGGGCAGCTTTTTGGGCAATGATTGCTTCTGCGATATCGTTGGCGTTGGCTTTCCTTTTTCAAGCGGAACCAACGAATATCAGTTCGGGACTTTTTGGATTCTCTCCGGTCTTGACCGGTATAGCTTTTGGTTGCACTTTTTTTAAGCCGGGGTGGAAATCTGCCCTATGGACAATAACGGCTGTTATAGCTACATTCTTTATTCAAGCTGCGATGGATGTTTTATTTCAAAGTTGGGGAATTCCGACGTTGACAGCTCCGTTTTGCATAGCAACGTGGCTATTTTTGTTGCCTCTTTATCGTCTTGATAATAGCCGTATATCGGCAAAGACAGCGTGGCGAGATTATGTCGAGTCGGTTGGCGATAATGAGCAGAATAATAGTGACTAAGATAAAGAAGATTCTGCTATGCATATGTCTGATGCTCTTGTTTCTGTTCCGGTTGCTGTCGTTGCCGATAGTGTCGCGGCAGCGTTGATAGCGATTGCTTCTCGTTGTTTGCGGAAAGATTCTCGCGAAACGTTGATGCCATTAATGGGCGTATTAGGCGCATTTGTGTTTGCTGCCCAAATGATAAATTTTACTATCCCCGGCACCGGTTCGAGCGGACATATTATCGGAGGAATACTAGTTGCCGCTATCGTTGGTCCGTGGGCTGCATTTATGGTAATTAGCTCAGTTGTGATTATTCAGTGTCTAATGTTTTCTGACGGCGGATTACTGGCCATGGGTTGTAATATAATTAATTTGGCGGCAGTTTCTACATTGATTGCATATCCGCTAATATATAAGCCGATTGCAGGCGAATCAACTAAGCCTTGGCGTTTGATATCAGCATCTGTTGCGGCTTCAATTGTCGGGTTAGAGATAGGTGCTTTTTTAGTAACGGTTGAAACTGAGATTTCCGGAGTGACGGCATTACCGATAGCTACATTCTTAACATTTATGTTGCCGATACATTTGGTCATAGGGTTAGGTGAGGGGGTCGCTACGGGAGCGGTGTTGTCGTTTATCGGGGCTTCTCGTCAGGATTTGTTAGACGGCAGGCATATTCTAGGTGAATACACAATAAAAAAGAAAAGATATCTTTGGCCGGTATTGGCAATTTTTACCGCTGCCTTGATTATGATTCTATGTTTCTATATGAATGTCGTCAGTAGTGCGCCTGATGGGCTTGAATGGTCGATAGAAAAAGTTGCGGAGAATAAATAGTTGGCTGTTTATAATTCTTAGTAAAAAGTGATGAGGCGGTGTCTTGAAAATCAATTGTTGTTTGGCGAGAATAATACCATAATTAATAATTTGAGCAATATTGATACGCGAGCATTATTGATCGTTACCGTCGGTTATATAGTAACGATGCTTTCAGTTTCGTTGTTAAATCTCGAACAATTGATATTGTTTGTGATTTATCCTCTGATGATGGCGACATTAAGTCATGTCAAATATTCTCGTATCTTCCGACAATCGCTAGTCGTTTTGCCGTTTGTTATATTGGTTGGGGTGATGAACCCGCTATTTGACCATCGGGTTGCTAAGAGTATTTGTGGAATTGATATATCAGCCGGCTGGGTCTCTTTCCTTTCGATTGTGATACGCGGATTATTATCCGTTCAGGCTGTATTGTTACTAATCAATCTTTGTAGCATCGATGGCGTATTTAGGGAGTTGAGAAGAATCGGGGTGTCGCAGATTTTGGTAACACAGTTGCGGATGGTCAGTCGTTATATAAGCACACTTGCTTATGAGGCAGCCTCGATGAGCCGAGCACGACAGGCGAGAGGTTATGGGCGTCGAAACTATTCTGTTAAGGCTTGGAGTGGATTAGTTGGTCAGTTGTTGTTACTGACGATAGAGAAAGGAGAGCGTATTCATCGGGCAATGGTCGCTCGCGGCTTTAATAATCAAAGTGAGTTGGTTGTTAATCCTCAGCGAGAATCAGCTACTTTGAAAACTAATTCGATTCTGTTTGTGTTGATATGGGGAGGAGTTATATTTTGTTTAAGGTATTTCAACCTCGCTACACTATTTTGCATTCACTAATGTTTGACGCTCTAAGATTTTCAGATTTACATTATTCATATCCTTCGCAAAACGGAGTAGAGGCACTGTCCGGTATCACGTTTTCAATAGTGCAGGGTGAGAAAGTTGCCTTACTCGGATTAAATGGGGCAGGAAAAACAACACTGTTGCTCCAAACGAATGGATTGTTAATGCCAACATCCGGAGTTGTAGAAGTCGATGGTGTTATTGTCTCAAAAAAAACGTTGTCTGCGGTTCGTCGCAAAGTAGGTTTGGTGTTTCAAAATTCAGATGACCAATTGTTTTCGCCTACGGTTTATGAAGATGTTGCCTTCGGACCTCAGATGATGCGCCTATCTCAACAAGAGGTTGAACACCGAGTTCGTGAGGCGTTAGAATCGGTTAATGCATCACATCTTATTAATCGCCCAATAGCGACTCTCTCGGGGGGAGAACGTCGAATGATAGCTATTGCTACGGTGTTGTCAATGTCGCCTATATTGTTGGTCTTTGATGAACCAACATCGTATCTCGATTTAAAAGCGACAAATAAGTTGATAAAACAGCTTCATGCGCTGCCTCAGGCGATGTTGATCGCCACTCATAATTTAGATTTAGCGCTTGAAATTTGTGATAGGGCGATTCTTCTTGATAAAGGGCGACTAATATATGAAGGACCAACAAGAAGTGTTGTTGACCGCTTGCGTTTACTTGCTGAAAACTTCTGCTAGCGCAGTGATTTTTGAAAGAGTAAAGCTGAGATAAAGCTATTTCCGCGTCGCAACCAATCAGGTCTAATGCCGACCTGTTGGTATTGGGCTTTGTCTTTGAATAGTCTTACAGAGGGAAGATTGTCGGAAGCAACTTCAGACGCAATCAGCGTTAGCCCGAGGGTGTCGCGACAATAATCGTCGACGAGTTTGAGGGCTTTAGAGCCGATACCTTTTTTGCGCCATTGCGGGGCAATCATAATGCCAACCATTGTGCGCGAATTCACAGGGTCGATATCGTATAGGTCGATTGTTCCGCAAGAAACAGTGGCGCTTGATGAGGCTGATGCGCAATCGTGTGACTCGACGGTAATATCAATCATAAGGCGGAGCTGGCCGGCAGCAAAGGGATTTGCATCATAATTTGTTGCATAAGCCCAAAGCTGATGACGCGACAACGGAGCTCGTGTTGCCCCATAGGGCCACACTTCTTTATCGTTTTCCCAAAGGTAAAGTTTGTCGACATCTTCCGGCTCTAAAGCCCGAAGGTTTACGTCAGTTATGATAACCCGCTCTTCCATAATAATATTAAGCTTTGATTGAGTCGGCAAAGAGAGTGCGGTTGGTCAGCGAACGCCCAAGAGTAAGTTCGTCGGTATATTCGATTTCATTACCGAGAGCGACACCGCGAGCGAGTTGAGTTACTTTTACATTGGGATAGGGGGCGAGTCGACGGTAAATATAGTATCCGGTAGTGTCTCCTTCCATTGTAGCCCCCAAAGCAAGAATTACTTCATTGATATGACATTCTGCAACTCTTTCGATTAGAGAATCAATCTCTAATTGGTCGGGACTGATGCCGTCGATAGGTGAGATGACGCCGCCGAGCACATGATATAAGCCGTTGAATTGCCCAGTACTTTCGAGAATCATTACATCTTTTACCGACTCGACAACGCAGACAGTTGTTTGGTCGCGACGCTGATCAGCGCATATCGGGCATAACTCTGTTTCGGAAATATTATGGCACACGTTACAATAGGTGATACCATTTCGCATATCGATAATTGCGTTGCCAAGCGCAGTTGCCGCGCTCGGGTCTTGACGCAATAAATGGAGAGCCAAACGGAGGGCAGATTTACGCCCGATTCCGGGAAGCCGAGATATTTCGGTTACGCAATTTTCAAGTAGAGTTGATTCAAATTCTTGTCTCATATTCGAGTAAATAATCCCGCCATATGCGGAAAGAATTACAAAGTTAAGGTATTTATAGCGATTTTTGGCGGTAGATGTTGAAAAAAAACGTAACTTTGTAGCCGTAAAAAATTCCTGACAATTAGCAAATGGAAATAATAAGAAGTGTCAGCAAGCTTATGGAAGCTGTAGCTTGCTTCAAGGCAGACGGCCGTTCGGTAGGGTTAGTGCCTACTATGGGAGCCCTCCATGCCGGACATATTTCATTGGTTGACCGAGCCCGCCGCGAGAATGGCGCGGTTGTGGTCAGCGTCTTTGTCAATCCGACTCAGTTTAATAACGCTACTGACTTGGCAACATACCCCCGTACAGAGGAGGCTGATTGCGCCAAGCTCAGCGAAGCGGGTGTTGATATTGCTTTCATCCCGACTGTTGAAGAAATGTATCCCGAGGAAGATACTCGTGTGTTTGACCTTGGTGAGGTTGCCGCAGTAATGGAGGGTCCGATGCGCCCCGGCCATTTTAACGGAGTGGCTCAGGTTGTCAGCAAATTGTTTAGTTTCGTATCGCCCGATCATGCTTATTTCGGTGAAAAAGATTTTCAGCAGATAGCAGTAATTCGTCGTATGGTCGAGCTCGAGAAATTTGCGGTTGAAATTGTAGACTGCCCGATTTGCCGCGAAGCAGATGGCTTGGCAATGAGTAGCCGTAATGTTAGACTGACTCCCGAAAACCGCGCTATTGCTCCGGCGATTCATCGTGTTCTTGCGCAGAGTGTTGAATGGGCTAACGAACAATCTCTCGACGAAACCAAGCGCAGAGTGATTGAAGAGCTTAACGCGTATCCGGCAATGGAGGTTGAATATTATGAAATAGTCGATCCTCTTACTATGCAACCACTTGCAGATTGGGATACCCCTCACAATGGCAAGGCAGTTGGCTGTATCACCTGTTATTGCGGAGATGTTAGATTGATAGACAACATCAAATACGAACGCTGAAATGAACGTTGAAATACTCAAGTCAAAAATCCATAGGGTGACGGTCACAGAGGCAAATCTCGATTATATCGGGAGTATTACCATTGATGAAGATTTGATGGATGCCGCTAATATCCTACCCGGTGAGCATGTGTATATTGTTGACAATAATAATGGCGAACGTCTTGAAACTTATGCCATTCCGGGCAAAAGAGGTTCGGGCGTAATTTGTCTCAATGGAGCCGCAGCTCGTAAGGTTCAGCCGGGCGATATTGTCATTATAATGGCTTATGCAACGATGCCCTATGACGAGGCTCGCGGATTCAAGCCGTCGATAGTTTTCCCTGATACTGCTACAAATAAGATTGTCTGAAAGAAATCAATGAGCGGATATGCTCAATGACTCTTTATAAAAAGATTAGAACTTACTTGTTTAAGCAATAAATTTTCCCTTTTTAAGCAATAAAATCCCTCCCCACGATATGTTTGAAAATCTAAGTGAGAAACTTGAAAGAAGTTTCAAGATATTGAAAGGTCAAGGCAAGATTACCGAAATCAATGTTGCCGAGACTCTGAAAGATGTGCGTCGTGCGTTGCTCGATGCCGACGTTAACTACAAGGTTGCCAAAACTTTCACTGATACAGTAAAGCAAAAAGCCCTCGGTCAGAATGTGATTAACGCAATCAAGCCGCAGGAGTTGATGGTCAAAATCGTTCATGACGAGTTGGCAACTTTGATGGGAGGGGAGACTGCTCAGATTAACCTTTCGGGAAATCCGACTGTTATTTTGATGTCGGGTCTTCAAGGTTCGGGTAAGACTACTTTCTCAGGAAAGCTTGCTCGCAAACTCAAAAGCGAGAAAGGAAAACGTCCTCTGCTTGTAGCCTGTGACGTTTATCGTCCGGCTGCAATCGAACAGTTGAAGGTGCTGGCTACTCAGATTGAAGTGCCGGTTTACACAGAGGAGGGCAACCAAAATCCGGTTGAGATTGCAAAAAATGCAATCAGCTATGCGAAGCAGAATCATCTCGATTTAGTAATCGTCGATACCGCCGGTCGCCTTGCGGTTGATGAGCAGATGATGGATGAAATTGAAGCCATCAAGAATGCTATCAAGCCCCAAGAAACGCTCTTTGTTGTAGACTCAATGACGGGTCAAGATGCGGTAAATACTGCTAAGGAGTTTAATGACCGTCTTGACTTCGACGGCGTTGTGCTCACAAAACTTGATGGTGATACTCGCGGTGGTGCCGCTCTCTCGATTCGTACCGTTGTAACCAAGCCGATTAAATTTGTTGGTACAGGCGAGAAACTTGATGCGCTCGACCAGTTCCACCCCTCTCGTATGGCTGACCGTATCCTCGGTATGGGCGATATCGTTTCACTCGTTGAGAAGGCTCAAGCGCAGTTTGACGAAAAACAAGCGTTGGAGATTCAACGTAAGCTTGCTCGAAATCAGTTTAACTTCAACGACTTCCTTGCTCAAATTCAGCAAATCAAGAAGATGGGTAACCTTAAAGACCTCGCGTCGATGATTCCCGGATTGGGCAAGGCAATAAAAGATGTTGATATTGATGATAATGCATTCAAAGGAATTGAGGCAATCATTAGCTCAATGACAGCTAAAGAACGCACTAATCCTGAGATAATCAACGGAAGTAGACGTAAGCGCATTGCTGCGGGTTCGGGAACATCTCTTCAAGAGGTGAATCGACTTCTGACTCAGTTTGAGCAGACTCGCAAGATGATGAAGGCGGCTACAGCGATGAAGAATCCGATGAAGATGATGCGCGCAATGCGCGGTCGTCGCTAAAATTCGATAAGAAAACCAGAGGGGAGCGCCGAGTGCGTTCCCCTAATGGTAATATACTACTGATTAACGAAATATACAATCCCCCCGACGATGATTAAGATTGACGGAAAAGAGACGGCCGCCAAAATCAAGGCCGAGATTGCCGCAGAGGTAGCAGAAATGGTAGCTCGTGGAGAAAAACGCCCGCATTTGGTTGCTATTCTTGTAGGCCATGATGGAGGCAGTGAAACATATGTCGCTTCAAAGGTGAAAGCTTGTGAGGAGTGTGGATTTAAGTCAACACTCATTCGATATGAGGATGATATCGATGAAGCGACACTGCTAGAAGCTGTCGATAAACTCAATCGTGACGAAGATGTTGACGGGTTCATCGTTCAACTGCCGTTGCCCAAGCATATCTCTGAGCAGAAAGTAATTGAAGCTATTGATTATCGCAAGGATGTCGATGGTTTCCATCCGATAAATGTCGGTCGTCAGTCTATCGGGCTTCCCTGCTTCCACAGCGCAACTCCGGCTGGTATTATGACTTTGCTTGAACGCTATGAAGTAGAAACCAAAGGCGCGAATTGTGTTGTTCTCGGTAGAAGTAATATAGTCGGCAAGCCGGTTGCAACATTGATGATGCAGAAGGGAAATCCGGGAGACGCAACCGTGACCGTTTGTCACCGTGCCACTAAAAATCTGAAGGAGATTTGTCGTCAAGCTGATATTATCATTGCTGCAATGGGAGTTCCGGGATTCGTTACTGCCGATATGGTAAAAGATGGCGCTACGGTCATCGACGTAGGTACAACTCGAGTTCCCGACGCAACTCGTAAGAGTGGATTTCGTTTGCGTGGCGATGTAGAGTTCGATGAAGTAGCCCCGAAGTGTGCATATATTACTCCGGTTCCCGGAGGTGTAGGCCCGATGACAATTGTCTCGTTGATGAAGAATACACTTCTCGCCGGAAAGAAAGCAATTTATAAATAATATCGTTATTAATGCGCCGAGAGAGATTTTTCGGCGCATTAATAACTCTCTTCTCCTAAAATCTCTCTAAATAATGGACGGATTAGTTGCGGCAGCTGCAGCGTTCGCTTTGTCTATTTCATCGGGTTGTGAGATAGATTTGCTCTTTGCCGGAGATGCCATGATGCATACCGGCCAAATTGAAGCAGCCAAACGAGGTGATCAAGGTTACGACTATTCCTATTGCTTTTCGGCAATAGCGCCATATATTAGAACTGCCGACTATGCCGTTGTCAATCTAGAAACCCCGATTGCAAAAGGCTCATATTCGGGTTATCCGCAATTTAACGCTCCGGTGAGCTATGTTGAAGCTCTTGCCGACGCCGGATTTGACCTTTTTCTTACCGCGAATAACCATACACTAGACCGTCGTATAAAAGGGATGAATCAGACTATCGCGTCGCTTGATTCTCTCGGTCTTGCCCATATCGGATGTTATGTAGATTCAATTGACCGTGTTAAACGTATTCCTTTAGTTGTAGATATAAAGGGATTTAAGGTCGGATTCGTTAATTACACTTATGGAACAAATGGATTTGCGGTTAGTGGAGACGCAATTGTAGATTATATTTCAGCGGAAAATATTCGTGAAGATATTGCGAAAACTCGCAATGCCGGTGCTGAAATTATCGTCGCTGCGATGCACTGGGGCGCGGAATACACACTTCAGCCGGTTGAATCAGAAAAACAATGGGCACGATTCCTCGAAAATGAGGGGGTAGATATAATTATGGGTGGACATCCACATGTTGTTCAACCGATGGAGTTTCGAAAAAATTCGGTCACAAGTAAGCCTATGTTTTTGGCATATTCCCACGGAAATTTTATCTCAAATATGATGACTCGAGACACACGTGGCGGGTTGATTACTCGTGTTACTGTTGCTCGTGATTCACTCGGAGTGGCATATGTTAAATCTGCAGCTTATAAGTTGATCTTTACAGTGCCACCGGTAGATGGGGCTTTCAAGCCGACGCCCACGTCGGGCTCAGCTCCGATTGGCAATCGTTACGGCTTTGTCAGAGAAAACTACAAACTATACCCAGTAGATTCCGTGCCCGACTATTGGAGGGGAATGGCTCGAGATTTTGCAACCGCGGCTCGCTTGGCTTTTCAATCAGGTAATATTGGAGCACTATTAGAGGAGTAACTGATGTGGCAATTGACGTAGATTTTTTCTGAAATATGCCGTATTTTTCTCTTGATTTTGAAAAAATGCAGATTTGGGCTAAAAAAACAGCAAAAACATTTGCGAAATCAAAAAATTGTCGTACCTTTGCACCGTCTTAAGGAATTGACCGAGGTCAAAACTGCGACAGATAATAAATGGTGAGATTAGCTCAGTTGGTTAGAGCGTCGGATTGTGGTTCCGAAGGTCGTGGGTTCGAAACCCACATTTCACCCTAAAAATCGAAAGACATCCTCTAACGG
>CAZXAZ010000008.1:0-95315 GCA_964638475.1 uncultured Alistipes sp.
ATAATACCCTACCGGTAGCTCCGTTACGAACCGATAGCGACCACACCTACGAGCGTGAGCGTGAAATGCTTTTCTCTTTGATTTTCAAGATGAGAAAAGAAATCGAGCAACTGCGCAACGATGTCGACGAGCTTCGTAATCATAAACCATCGACAACCTCCGACCAAATGCCAATGATGAAAATTCATCCGACATTTATTGATGCGCCGGTAGAAATCGTTGAAGCCAACGCAGAAGAAATGCCCATCATTCAACAAGAGAAGCATTTCGGCGAAGGTTTATCTGAGAAAGAAGCTATCAGACAGTCTCTTGAAAGAAATTCGGGCAGAAGAAAAGCCGCAGCTAATGAGCTAAACATCTCTGAACGTACGCTTTACCGCAAAATCAAGGAATACGGACTTGAATAACCATTCCACAACGAAATGAAGAAATTCCTCATACTTTTGTTGATGATTATCAGCCTAGGCATTAACCACGGCTGCACTATCAGCTACAAATTCAACGGAGCTGCGCTCGATTATAACATCTACAAAACCGTGCATATCAGCGAATTCCCGATTCGCGCAGCTTTGGTTTACGCTCCTCTCGAACAAACATTCTACAACGAGCTTACCGATTACGTCACTCGCAACACTCGTCTAAAAGTTGTAGATGGCGCCGCCGACCTTGAAATCGAAGGAGAAATCACCGGTTATAACCTTACTCCTCAAGCCGTTACTGAAGATGCCTACGCTTCTATGACGCGACTAACTATCACCGTGCGCGTCAAATATACCGACACTAAAAAAGATAGCAACGATATCGACCAAACCTTCTCGGCATACCGCGATTTCGATGCCTCACAGATGCTGATGGATGTCCAAGAAGAACTCTGTAACCAGATCTCCAAGGAACTTGTCGAACTGATTTTCAACGCAACTCTCGGAAACTGGTAAGCCTACCATTCTGACATCAACAAGCCTGCACGCCTACTTTTTTCAACAGACCTCTCGACTGTAACACCCCTCTATCACCCTCGATTATGAACAGCGACCAAGAAAAACTTAACTCACTGCTACAACGTCTCGCAACTCCCGCGAGCCAACCGCTTACGCCCGAAGAAACGCAGTGGCTTGAGGAATTCAAACGCCGCTATCCATTCTTTTCGATTCCAACACAATCTGAAAGTTCTCCCTCGATGATCGACGTCGTAACAGCTCCGTCGCGAGAAGCGCTCGCCCGCATGGAGGGAATAGATGATGCTTCACGATTCGACAATTTCTATCCACAAGAGAAAGGCCCGGTAACGCCGACAACCTACGCTGCTATCGACGACTTCCTCAACACATACGGTCATCAATCTGAAGAGGAAGACCAGCTATTAGAACGGCTAATTTTCAACCCGATACCCGACTACGCCCAGCAACTTGCCCAAGAAGAGAATGAATCTCTGCCAGATGCCCCAACAGACGAAAGCGACAGCAATTCGGCAGAAGCACGTTTAAATCGTTTCATTCTCAATCATCGCCACGGCTCACAGGTATTGCCTCAACAGCCTCCGCTTTCAGACAAAGAAAAAACGCCAAAAGCATCCGAAAACGACAATTCGGCAACAGCTTCAACGTCGCCACAAACCGCAGCCGAATCTCAACGAGCAACCGAAGTGCGCGCCAAAAAGCCGACAGCGTCTCACCAACGCACAGAATCCTCCAAACAGGCCCCTTCCGACGGACTTTTATCGGAATCATTGGCGAAAATCTATATAAAAACACGCCGTTACGAGCAAGCGTATGAAATTCTTAACGGTTTAAGTTTGCGTTTTCCGGAAAAAAGTAGTTACTTTGCAGACCAATTGCGTTTTCTAAGAAAACTCATCCTAAATGAGCAGAAAATGCGCATTGAAAACAGCCGCGAAAGCGACAATAATCATTAATAAAATCCAAATTCTTAATTTTCCTCCGAGATTATTCTCTGAGAAAAACCGTAATTACGCGATATGTATATCTTAACTATTGTATTGACCGTACTTATCTCTATCCTCCTCATCATCGTGGTATTGGTTCAGAAATCTAAAGGCGGTGGTCTTTCTTCAACATTTGCCGGTTCTAACCAAATCATGGGTGTACGTCGCACTAATGACTTCATCGAGAAAGCAACTTGGACTCTCGCTGCAATCATCGGCTTGCTCTCAATTCTCTCTGTTTTCGTTATGCCGAGAGTTGTGACCGGCTCACGCGTTAAACCCACCACAGAAATGCAGGTTATCAAAGGTACAGAAACAGAAGCTCCCGCTGCAGCACCCGTTGTTGCAACACCCAATTCTACAGAAGCTCCTGCCGAGACCGAAGCTCCTGCCAACTAATCAGAATAGAGAAAACACAATATATAGGGAGTACTCAAAAGGTGCTCCCTTGATTGCGTAATAAGAGTCAACGTAAATAATTCAGACGTAGCCGCTCGAGTATGAAACCCGAATTTGTCAAGATGCTCGCCTCATTGGGCGACGCCCGCTTCGACGGATTGGTAGAAGCCCTAAAAGAAACCTCACCCGAAATATCGGTACGCTTAAACCCTCAGAAAAGGGGCAATGAGACCGCTATCGCCGCCTCAGCCGAAAGCCGTGTCGAATGGTGTAACAACGGAGTCTATCTCTCCACTCGTCCTCGATTCACATTCGACCCCTCGCTCCACCAAGGGCGCTACTACGTTCAAGACGCCTCATCGATGATTATTTCCGCCATTGCGCGAGCAATCTCAAGACTCATCGGAGAGACGACCCCACTACTTTGGCTCGACGCGTGCGCAGCCCCCGGTGGAAAAACAACTGCTGCGATTGACGGTCTTCCCACTGGCTCTTTAGTTGTCGCAAATGAATATGACTACTCTCGTGCAGAAATTCTGAAAGAGAATGTCGCAAAATGGGGATACCCATCAACCGTTATTACCCGTGGTGACACCTCACAATATCGACGTCTCGGCGAAACCTTCGATGTTATCGCTATAGATGCGCCCTGTTCCGGCGAGGGCATGATGCGCAAAGACATGACAGCACGCGAGCAATGGACTCCGTCGCTAGTTGAGGAGTGCGCCAATCGTCAAAAAGAGATTATCGACAACCTTTGGGAAGCATTACGCCCCGGCGGATACCTCATTTACTCAACTTGCACTTTCAACACGACTGAAGATGAACTGATGGCAGATTACATCCGCCAAGAGTATAGAGCTGAAGCGTTTGACTTGCCGACACTTCTCGGACAGCCCGCCGACAATATCGACAGAGAAGTCAGAATTGAGGAGATTGAACCACTCTATTCTCTACGCTTCATTCCCGGGCGCACTCGCGGTGAAGGGCTCTATATCTCTATTCTACGCAAGCCAGGAGACCTGACACCGGCTATACTCGAAAACATCGACCGCAAAGATAAAAAGCGCAGTAAACCGATGAAAGCCGGCAACAAAGGCGCTAACTCCAGTCAAAAGAGCCTATCGCTCAGCGAGATTACGAAACAATGTAGCGGTTGGATTCGTGAAGAATTCGTCGGAGATTTTGAGTTTTCGGCAACCGAAGATGGCGTTCGTGCTTTCCCGACTCAATGGAGCGCCCTTATGCCCCTCTTCCTTAAACACCTACAAGTAATTTCCGCCGGCACCGAAATTGCGACCATCAAAGGAAAAGACATCATACCTACCCAACAACTGGCTCTCAACAATCTTCTGTCACTCAACGCCTTTCCCTCAACTGAAATTGGCGAAAAAGAAGCAATCGAATATCTCTCAAGAGAAAGTATCACTCTTCCCGACGGAACACCTCGCGGCATTGTTCTCCTAACCTACGGAAGCTTTCCACTCGGATTCGTGAAGAATCTCGGCAGCCGCTCTAATAATCTCTATCCAAAGGAATGGAGAATTAAGTCTAAAGCATAACCTTTTCTATGTCATCTACCTATCTGCGCGATTGCGCCAAAATTTTCAGGCTCGGACTGCCTGTTCTCGTTTCTCAGTTAGGCATAATTCTTGTCGGATTCGCCGACAATATAATGGTTGGCCATTACAGCACCGAAGCGTTGGCCTCAGCCTCTTTCGTCAACAACCTTTTCAACTTGCCGATTTTCGCAGCTATGGGATTCTCCTATGGCTTGACTCCGCTTATCGGCGCACTATTCACTAACGGCCGCGACGACAAAATAGGTCAAGTTTTGCGCGCCGGCATTGTTGTAAACTTGATTGTCAGCTTGTTGCTCATTCTTATAATGACAACAATCTACATCAATCTCGAGTCGCTTGGCCAACCCGAACACCTTCTGCCAACGATTCGCCCCTACTATCTAATAGTTATGGCAGGCATGTTGCCGGTCTGCATTTTCAACACCTTTTCGCAGTGGAGCTACGGTATTCGCAACACATCGATGCCGATGTGGATTATGCTCGGCGCAAACATCCTCAATATCGTAGGTAACTACATTTTAATTTACGGCAAGTTTGGAGCGCCCGAAATGGGATTAACAGGCGCGGGCATTTCAACCCTGACCGCCCGAACTTTAACCGCGATAATTATATGCTTGGTATTCTTCCGCAATAGCAAATACATCGGCTACGCCAACGGCTACCTTGCAAAACGCCCAAACCTAGACCTACATATTCATGTTGCAAAGATGTCGTGGCCAATCAGCCTGCAAATGTCGTTCGAGACAGCCGCATTTTCGGGTTGCGCTGTGATGTGTGGTTGGTTAGGCGAAATCGAAATGGCTGCGTTCCAAGTTGTTGTCGTCATCAGCACTCTCGGCTTCTGTATTTACTACGCAATGGCGACTAGCGTTGCTGTGCTTGTTTCTAACGAAGCCGGACGAAATAACGAAATAGGTATGAGACAAAAGGCGTTCGCCGGATATGGTGTAATCCTCGTCGCTTGCGCAATTTCAAGCACATTCTTCGGTGTCTGCGCTAAACATCTAATGGGTATTTTCACCGAAGACGCAACCGTACTCGCCACCGCTATCGGCGCAATCATCCCCTTGATGCTCTATCAAGTTGGAGACGCTACTCAAATCAACTTCTCCAACGCTTTGCGTGGCACGGGAAATGTTAGTCCGATGGTTTGGATTGCCTTTGTCAGCTATATCTTAGTCGGCTTGCCAGCCTCTTATATTTTAGCCTTCACTCTCGGCCTCGGGCTATACGGCATCGTTTTGAGCTTCTCATGCTCGCTCTTCCTCGCTGCTGCCCTCTTCCTCTACTTCTTCCTCCACACCGTTAAGCAAGCCGGTCGCAAAAAACAAACATCGTTAGCCTCCTAACGTCAACACGACTATATAAGACACCCCCCTATAAGCATTGTCGCTTATAGGGGGTTGTTATTGTATTTCTATCGATATTAGAAAATTACGCGTAGAGGAGTCGCAAGATTAGGTGCAGTAATGATATATCCGCCCGGGGCTAAAGGCAACAAATAGCCGTTACTTGCTTCGGGAAGCGTCATTACCAAACGGCCTTGAAGGTCATATATCATTACATTATTAACAGTTGCGCCGTCGGGCATCATGAGTTCTAACCCGCCACCGAGAGCCACTCGCCAACCCATCGGTATAGTTTGGGCGTCTTCGCCAACCTTATCGATTCCGGCAAGCAAGTCGACATAAATTTCATTCGACGGATCAGAGTAATAGCCTAAACGATAGGAACGCACATGATAACTTTCGCGCGAACCGGGCTCACATCCTGTGATAAACAAATAGGGTTCTTCTGCTATCTGTTCGTCGGTATATGTTTCTGCATTGGCGGGATAAATCGTGCGAGTAACTACATAATGATCAATAATATCATTTTCAGGCGCTTCCCAAAGAGCAACATAAGATGTTTCAGTAACATCTTTCGGTGAAATCGCATGAACATCATGTAGCACAGGCTTTTCGACCGACTGACCTATGAGAGCGATACCGCGCGACTTTGCGCCGTCATAACTCGACACAATCAGTCGAGCCGAATGTACTCCGAGCTCAGTCGGTTGATATGTAACTCTAATCCAAGTGCCCTCTGTTTTATTGGCGTCTGACGCATTTACCGAGTTAACCTCAATTGAAAACATTTTTCTATCAGTTCCGCCAATGGTAAACTCGGGATTTGTCTGAAGATTTTCACCGCGGACTTGCAACGCAGATGTCTTAGTTGTATTTACCACAGTTTCGCCAAACTCCAACGTCATATCTTGAACGGGGGTAATCAACACCGGGTCGCCAAGCTCTTCTCCTTCCGGATAAAACGCCTCACCTTTATGGCTACCCCAAAGATAGTCTGCCAATTCGGGATAATCAATAAAAGGGTTGCGATTGGCTTGCACTTTATAGACCTCTTCATTTCGAGCAAGCTCTTTCTGGCTGACAGGGTCTTCTTCATGCCATTTAAGCAACAGATTAACTGCCCATTGATTAAGCGTAGGATAGGTATTATTACTCACCATCCATGTATATTTCCAAGTCAAGTTTTGATAACAAGTCACCATATAGAAATATGTTCGTGCGAAATCTCCCTTATATTGGTCTGCAGGCTCAAAAACTTGACGCGCACCGCCGCCTTGACCGCTGACGGGATAGCCGACTGTCGTTACGCCGTTTTCAAACGTAGGTGTACCGCTAACCTCACCCAACGGGTAGTTTGACTTAGCCATATTCGCAGCCGCTTCTGAAGGGTAGAGATGATTCAAGTCGATATACGCAGGCGTATCGGTAGTACCGCCCCACCAGCTCTTCGGCAGAGAGTGCTCACGATTAAGTCCACTAAAACTGCTGGAATAAAGTGTGCGATTGGAATACATTTCCCACCATTGTCCGGCACGTTCATGGTTCTCGGGATAAACATCAGTCTTACGAAAATATCTCGGAAGATCGTTGTACGATGAAATCAATGTATGATTATACAACAAATTGTGTAGGGCCGCTTTCAGCTCAGCGTCGCGTTTTCCACGTATCGAATTGTAATATCCGGCGGGTATCTCTGCTACGGCAGAAATAACGGCGAAAAACATGCCGACAAGACATAATAATCCTCTATAGGTCAAAAGAGTTTTTACCATTTATAATTTTCCAACAAAATAGATTAAACGCCGTAGCGTTAAAGATACTTCTCTACATGAGATATAATCGATTGCGGGGCAATGCCGCGCAAACAGAGATAATCGCCTCGATAACAAGGTTTATTTCCGAAGACCGAACAAGGGCGACAGGTCATCGGCAATTGGATGATATCATCTTCTTTCTGACGCCATCCTTTAAATCCGCAATAGGGGTGGGTAGCGCCCCAAATACTTACAACCGGAGTGGCAACCAATGAAGCCAAGTGCATATTCGCGGAATCCATTGAAACCATCACGTCGAGCCAGCTCGCAAGAGCGAGTTCGACAGGGAATCCGAGGCGTTTCGCCGCAAGAGAAACAACCCCATTATAACGAGCAGCCCAAGCATCAAGCACCAATCGCTCTTTTTCTCCCCCTCCGAAAAGGAATATCTTGATATCCTGGCGTTCGGAGAGCTTCGCAACCACCTGCTCCATCATCTCCGGGGGATAAATCTTCCCTTCATGCTTTGCAAAGGGGGCGATTCCAATCCATTTCTCTCCAACTTCTTTAGCCTGCGTTACTGACTCGAATATTGTCGGGTCACCTTTTCCGGTTGATGTTTCGGCAAACAAGCCTTCAAATCGATTGTCAACAGGCAGTCCGATTTTATGGAATGCCTGACGATAACGAGCTCGCGACGAGCTCAACGGCAACAAAACTTTATTATTTGCTCTTGTCAACGCTCGTTTCCCTTTGCGCCCTTTGTTTATTACCGAAACCGGGATGCCTGACAGACGACAAAAAACTGAGAGTATCTTGGTTCGCAAGACGTCATGAAGGTCGACAAAGCCGTCGAACCCGATTTCGTTGCGCAGTTGGTTATACAAACGACGCAAGCCCGACAAGCCCTCGTAATCCTCTAGGTTTACGCCCATCACCGTCAAGTTGGCGGGCGGATTGAGAAACACTGATGTCATCGACTTGCGAGTTACCATCGTGAATTGCACATTCGGATAGCACAAACAAGCGCTATACAAAACAGGCACAGTCATCGCCACATCCCCCAACGCGGAGAATCTGACTACCAAGACATTGCGCAACCCTCTCGGATTGTTCGCCACCATATCGCGGCTGCGGTTCATAGATATAATTTTTAAGCGTCGACGCCGATTACTTTTTCGCGTAAAGCACCGGATTGGTGTCAGCGTCGTTATACATTTTCATCTGACGATAGACCTTCATATACTTTCGTCCGGCAGCGATATCCTCTAAAAGAGTATCGATAGCTTGAGAAAGGTCGTCGCGCTGCTCTAACAAGACGGCAAGTTTCGCTTTACAACGCGCGATATGCTCGGGAGTAGCGTCTTGACGCTCGGTTTCGACATTCATATGGAAAATCTTCACAGCTAGAATCGACAAGCGGTCGAGCGCCCACGCCGGACTTTCAGTGTTGATTTGCGCATCTGCCTGAGGAGCAACTTCTTTATAAAGCTCGCGGAAATATGTGTCGAGATCTTCAACGCGGTCTGTGCGATCTTGATTCGAGGCATCGATACGATGTTTGAGCGTCATACCATCAGCCGGATTGATTTGCGGATCGCGAATCAAGTCTTCCATATGCCACTGGGCTACGTCAATCCAGTTTTTAACATACAACAACGCCTCAATCGAATCTGCTTCAAACGGCACAGTCGGTTGAACATCTATCGAGTCTGTAATATGATAGTCTGCGGTCGCTTTGTCAAAAACATTATTACAACGCCAAGCAAAACTACCTTTGTGACATTCGTTATCTAAATTCATCTGTTGAAATTGAAATCAAAAAACAATGTTATTTCCGTCTCCACAATTGTGGCAGAATGCAAATTTATGAATATTTATCCAACCAACCAAAAATCAGCAAGATTAATATACGCTGAAGTGTCAACCAAAGTCAAAAAAATCTCTTCTTATTATGATTCATTATGCCCCCTGTTTTTGCTCTCTTAATAGCGGGTATAACATCTGATTCAGATAGCAGAGTAGACGCTACGACTCCTTAAAATATCTGAAATATTTGGGCGGATTACGCGGTTTTGCTAATTTTGCAGATTGTAAGCAACTTATACATGCTTAACCTTACGACGACTGATAATTTCGATTATCCGCGTCGACAGGGATTTACGGAAACGATTCACCGAAAAAATGAAGAAATACAAACTTTACAATGATGTGTTGGGTTGGCTCTGTTTTATCGTTGCCGCCTTCACATATTTGATGACCGTAGAGCCTACGGCGAGTTTCTGGGATTGCCCGGAATTCATCTCTCAAGGTGTGAAACTTGAAGTCGGTCACCCGCCGGGCAACCCGATTTTCATGCTCGCCGCGCGTTTCTTCGTTAACTTCGCCGGGGGCGATATGACGAAAGCCGCATTGATGGTCAATTCAATGTCTGCGTTGCTTTCGGCAGGCACTATCTTATTACTTTTCTGGACTATCACCCATCTCGTTAAACGACTGATTGTCAAAGATGACGCTACCGAAATCAGTCTCGCTAAAATGCTCGTCATTTTCGGTTCGGGCATTTGTGGAGCGTTGGCATACACTTGGAGCGATACCTTCTGGTTCTCAGCTGTCGAAGGTGAGGTTTATGCTTTTTCTTCATTCTGTACGGCATTAGTGTTCTGGTTAATCCTGAAATGGGAAAACCGTGCCGATATGCCTCACAGCGATCGTTATTTAATTCTTATCGCCTATATCATAGGCGTCTCGATTGCGGTACACCTGCTCAACTTGCTCTGTATTCCGGCAATCGTCCTCGTTATCTATTACCGCAAGTTTAAAGAGACAACCGCAACAGGTTCGCTTATCGCGTTAGCAATCGCAGCCGCGATTGTCGCACTGATACTCTATGGCCTTGTGCCCGGATTCATCGAAGTTGCGCAATATTTTGAGCTATTCTTCGTCAACACTCTCGGCATGAGCTTCAACGTCGGTGTATTAGTCTACACGATTATCTTCATTGCCGTAATGATTTGGTCGGTAGCCTCACTCTACAAACAAAAATCAATCAACGCAATCCGTTGGTCTTTCTTGGCCGCTATTCTCCTTTCAGGCATCCCGTTTATCGGCAGTTCTCTTTGGATTCCGGTAATCTTGCTCGGCTCCTTAGCGGCATGGCTGTGGGGCGCTAAAAAGCTCCCGGTCAGAATTTTGACTATCGCCTCTTTGAGCGTATTGGTTATCTTCATCGGATATTCGAGCTACGCACTTTTGCTGATTCGCTCTCACGCCAATCCTCCGATGAACCAAAACGCCCCCGACAACGTATTCTCGCTAAGCTCATACCTCAGCCGAGAGCAATATGGTGAAACTCCGTTGCTTTACGGACAGACTTTTAAGTCAACCGTAATGTATCAACTCAAACCCGACGGCTATAACTACGACATTCTGCGCCGTCCGGGCAAGACTGTCTATAAAAAGGCAGTCAAGACCTCTCCTGACGAGCCGGATAGCTACGTTGCAAAACAGGAGGAATTCAAATACGAAATGACCCCGAAGATGCTTTTCCCGCGTATGTATTCAACCGCCGGCTCGCATCCAAAGGCATATCTCGAATGGATTAACGCTACGGAAGATGACCTCCCCTCGGTTGAGACACCCGTTGTTGTCGACGCCGACGGCAATACCGTGCAGTCGATGGCAATGAAGCGTCCGTCGTTCCTCCAAAACTTGCAATATTTCTTCCGCTATCAAGTCGACCACATGTATTGGCGCTACTTCCTTTGGAACTTTGCCGGACGTCAGAACGACATTGCCGGCGAGGGACAAGCCAACCGTGGTAACTGGATTTCGGGCATTTCATTTATCGACAATCATCGCCTTGGCGATCAAAGCCTTCTGCCCGACGAATATGGCAAGGGAAATAAGGGGCATAACGTCTTCTATATGTTGCCTCTCTTGCTGGGAATCATTGGTTTGACATGGCAAGCATTCTGCTCGAAGCGAGGCATCGAACAATTCTGGGTTATCTTCTTCTTCTTCTTCATGACCGGTTTGGCGATTGTGCTCTACCTCAATCAACCGCCGTTGCAACCGCGTGAACGCGACTACGCCTTTGCCGGTTCGTTCTATGCGTTCGCAATTTGGATTGGCATGGGAGTTGCCGGACTTTGGGCGCTTATCAACTATGCGCTTCGCGAATGGGGCAAGAAGAAAGATACAGCAGCCTCGAATGCCGAAGAAGATGGCAAGGCTTCATTAGCAGTAGCTTGTGTAACCTTAGCAATCGGCTTGGCTGTACCCTTACAGATGGTTTCTCAAACATGGGACGACCACGACCGCTCGGGCCGCTATACAACGCGCGATTTCGGCATGAACTATCTCTCAAGCGTTGCGCCTAACGGCATTATTTTCACCAATGGTGACAACGACACCTTCCCACTTTGGTATGCTCAAGAGGTTGAAGGTTATCGCACAGATGTGCGCGTTGTTAACCTTTCTTACTTGACAACCGATTGGTATGCCAACCAGATGAAAGTCGCAACCGACGGCGCTGCCGGATTGAAATTCTCGGCTCAACCGGCCGATTACGCGTTCGACCGCTTGCAATTCAGCTACTTCGACCCTGAAAATATGGTAACCGACACGGTCAACGCCTTCACTGCGCTTGACGACCTCTATCACAACCCCGAAGCAACTTGGAAGGGAGCTCGTGTGATGAGAATGCCATATATGTATATCCCCTCAAACATCGATGCGGCTGTAAATGCTGGGGTTATCTCTGAGAAAGAAGTGCCGGCTGCCGAGGAAACTATCGACATTGCTCTTTACCGCGACCCGAAGAACCCCGTTGGCGGAGCTACTCTGAGTCAAGCGTTGTCGATTGACATGATTGCAACTCAAGCAAAAGAGGGATGGACCCGTCCGGCATACTTCGCGATGACCGTGCCCGATGAATATTACATTTCGCTCTCTCGCTATATGCGCAACACCGGTCTTGCATATCAAGTTTCTCCGATTCTCAACCCCGACGGAAGCAATGAAACTTGGATTGATACCGATAAGATGTATACCAACGTAACCGAAAAGTTCCGTTGGGGCGGTCTTGACCAATTGGGCGAAGACGGCGACATCTACCTCGACGAGACTGTGCGTCGAATGGTAACAACCCACCGTATGGCAATGGCAGACCTCGCTACATCACTCTACTCTGAAGGCGTTGCGGCACTTGACTCTGTCAACACAGAGAATAACGACCCGGTCTTTGCCGCCGACCGTTTCGCCAAAGCGGTTAATATTCTTGATATGATTGAAGAGAAACTGCCCACTCGCGTTTCTCCCTATTCAATACAAACCGGCTACCAAATCGCCGACATTTATCTGCGATTATACACCGCCACAGGCGACGAAGCGCTCCACAACAAGGGTATGGCTATCACTCTTAGCGAAATCAACCGCTATGCTGCCTATCTCCCCTACTTCAACGAGCTCCGTCGCACCCTCCCCGGCAGCGGTTTCGGTGGTCTTTCGCCCGCCGACCGATATGTGCCGACATATCTCTACCTCCTCTTAGAGCTTTACGCTGACGAAGGTGGCGACTTGAAGGCGCTCGGCGACGAGTTGGCTGACAAAGGCATCAATATTAATGACTTGGAGGCATATCTCCAACACTGATAATCAACCCTTCAAAGGTCATAAAGAAAATGTTAATCGAACGTCCGCCTCTGTTTTACCGAATGTTGTTTCCGGAAGCAACATGGCGCATCAAGAAGAATCGCGAAAAAGCAGTCTTCTTGACCTTCGATGACGGTCCGATTCCTGAGGTAACGCCATGGGTGCTCGACACTCTCGACCGATATGGAGTAAAGGCTACATTCTTTATGGTTGGCGACAATGTCGCTCGCAACCCCGACCTATATGAGGAGGTAAAGCGTCGCGGCCACAGCGTTGGCAACCACACGATGCACCATCTTCAGGGGATGAAAGCCTCGTCGTATCGCTACATGCACGATATCACGGAGGCTAACGACCTCATCGATAGTCCGCTTTTCCGTCCGCCCCACGGGCTTTTGCGCTGGAAACAAGCTCGTGCAATCAAAGACCGCTACAACATTATCATGTATGACCTTGTAACCCGCGATTATTCGAAGAAACTCACTCCGGAGCAAGTCTTCAATAATGTAAAGCGATATGCTCGAAACGGCTCGATTATCGTGTTTCACGACTCGCTAAAGGCGGAAAAAAACATGAAAGCCGTCTTGCCGAAAGCTATCGAATGGCTACGTTCGCGGGGATATTCATTTGAACGCCTCCCGATGATATAATGGGAGAGTTGACCGAAAAATTAATCTCGAAATTACACGAAGCCGGTGGATTCGCCATCGGCTTCGCACCTTTACGCGAGGTTGACAGTGAAGTCTTTGAACGATATAAGGCGTGGCTCGCTGACGGCCGAAACGGAGAAATGAGCTATCTCGCCAATAACCTTGATATCCGTCGCAATCCGGCGTTATTACTCGACAATGGCAACGACCCTCAACCGGGAGGCACTATCATTTCTATCGCTTTTCCCTATTTTTCCGCCTCCCCTTACAAAAAAGGAAAACTAAAAATTGCTCGATACGCTTTGGGCGATGATTACCACGAAGTGTTGCGCAATCGTCTAAGACCTGTCGCAGCCTGGCTTACAGAGCAAACCAATAAGGAAGCAAGAATCTGCGTAGACACCGCTCCAATCCTTGAACGATATTGGGCAGAAGAAGCCGGCATCGGATATATCAGTCGCAACCGCCAACTGACAATTCCCGGTCATGGCTCATGCTTTTTCTTAGCGGAAATCGTCACCAGAGCTACGCTCCAATTCGACCGACTAGCGTATCAGCCCCGCCTAAACAAAATAAAAACGATTAACGAGCAGACTTGTATCAACTGCGGCGCATGTATCAAAGCCTGTCCGGGCAACGCACTTGAAATCAACAACTTTGACAGCCGAAAATGTCATTCATATCTAACAATTGAGTTTCGTGGAGAACTTCCAGACAGCTTTCATCCCCTCCCCAATGTGCTTTATGGTTGCGACCGCTGCATTGAGGTCTGCCCAATGCTACGCAACTCAACGGCGCCCACTCCGCTGCCGGAATTCCAACCTCGCGAACCCCTCTTAAACCTTACAACTACCGACATTGAAGCCCTAGCTCCCGACGAATACGCAACGCTCCTGCGCCATTCACCCATCAAACGCGCAAAACTCTCCGGACTGATTCGCAACTGCCAAAAACTTAACAAAGAGAAAAACTGAAATTTGGCAACTTCGCCGATTATTCTTAATTTTACGCTCGGCTAACTTGAATCGATTACCCTTGTATGAAATTATACTTATACCTATTTCTAATATATAGTTTGTTGTTTGTCGCTTGCGGCAAACAACAGTCTGCATATGCAGACTTGCAAGCGCTCTATTCCGAGCTCGACAACGAAATAGAGAATAGCAAAGACTATGAAATAGCCAAAGAAAGCCGCATCGCGCGACTACATAATGAATATGACATCACATCGAACAAATATCGCCGCACCGAAATTATAAACCAACTTATCCATGAGTTCGACGCCTACAACGCCGACTCAACCCTCTACTATATAAGCTTGAACCTCAGCCGTAAGGCGATACTCGAAAATCCCGGAGAGCACACAAAACTGACAATTAAGCGCGCCGATGTGATGGCTCACGCCGGGTTATTTCAAGACGCATTGTTGATTTTGGAACAAATCCCTCGAGATTCTCTAAACGAGTCAAATCTCGAAGCTTACTATTCAACATATTGCGCAACATATCAATACCTTAGCGAATACACCGCCGGCCACGAAACCGCCGTAGACCACGAAAAGAAGCGCACACTCTACGCCGACTCGCTCCGCCAAGCTATCAACCCATATTCGTTTAACTATATGGTCTACATAACTGCTGAGCAAGCACGCAAGGGTGATCCGGCAAGCGCAATTAAAACCCTCACAAACCATATAAAAGAATACAACTCCGGAACTAGAGAATTCTCTATCTTAGCCTCTACACTGGCTTACATCTATAAGACAGCCGGAATGCAAAAGGAATATAAACGTTATATCGTTCTTAGCGCAATATCCGACGTAAAAGGAGCTGTTAAAGAGAATATGTCGTTTCGCGAAGTGGCGACTTTTATGTATGAAGACGGCGACATCGAGCGCGCTAATCGCTACCTTAAAAAGAGTATCACCGACGCAAACTTCTATTCTGCATTGATTCGCAACGCCCAATCAAGCAAAATGTTGCCGGTCATTGACGAAGCCTATGGAGCGAAACAAGAACAACTCAACAAACGCCTACACACAATGGCATGGACGAGTAGCATACTCGCTATTATTCTCGCTATCACTACATTATTCATAATAAAACAATTCAAAAGCTTACGAAAAGCAAACTATATTGCAAACCGAGCCAACGAAGAGCTCTGCAACTTGTCTGAGCAACTCAAAACCGCCAACGCCGAATTGCAACAAAAAAACATCGAGCTGCGCAACTATAACCAAACAAAAGAGCAATATGCCGGTTTGTTTATGGAATATTGCTCCTCGGCGATTTCAATTCTCCAACGTTACCAACAATCCTTGCGCGTTACAGCGCAAAGCGGCAACCGTGCGACTCTCCTAAACAAACTTGAGTCAACAGCCATCTCAGACCAATTGCTCAAAAATTTCTACATCAAATTCGACGAAGCCATCCTCAACATCTATCCCTCATTCGTCGATAAGTTTAACACACTGCTCAAGCCCGACGAACAAATCATATTAAAATCGGGCGAACTGCTCAATACCGAGCTACGCCTTTTCGCCCTCATACGCTTGGGCATCGACGACAGCGCCAAAATTGCCGAGTTTCTACGTTGCTCTTTAGCGACAGTTTATACCTATCGATCGAAGATGAAAAAGAGAGCTATAAACCCCGATAGCCTCGAAAACGACGTTAGAAATATGGCTTAATTTATCGCAAATCGGTTGAAATAAACTTTGATTTTTAAACATCGCAAGCGCCATTACCAGACTGATTCTCTGTGTTTTAAACCTTGATTATACTTTGATTTTGCTATCAAGCCCTTTTGAACCGCTTGACATTATTAAATAGGTTAGCGAACTTTGTGGTTACGAGATTCTAAATAGAGCACTGATCTAAATCAGCTATCGTCACTACAAATCAAAGTTATAATGAACAAAAAACCATGGAATTCGCGAGCCCTAAACCTGGCTATAGTCTGGTTATTGGCTCTAATGGCTGCTCCGTTTATATCGGCGCAATCCATCAATGTTACCGGTACTGTTTCAGACGCAGCCGGAGAACCCCTGATTGGTGTTAGCGTTTCTGTCAAAGGCGACCCAACAAACGGCATCGCTACCGACTTTGACGGCGTCTACTCACTCAACGTCCCCTCAAACGCAACTCTGCTTTTCAACTACATCGGCTACAAAGCTGTCGAAAAAGCTGTTAATGGTCAAACAACCATCAACATCACAATGGAAGAAGACAGCGAAGTGCTCGAAGAAGTCGTTGTTGTAGGTTACGGTTCTTTGAGCCGCAAAGAGTTGTCAAGCTCTATCGTGCAAGTTAACCGCGACGATTTCCAGAAAGGCGCAATGAACAGCCCGATGGAAATGCTTACAGGTAAAGTTGCCGGTCTTAATGTATCAAGCACAGCTTCTGCAAACCCCAACTCGGCAGCAGACCTTCAAGTGCGTGGCGCAACATCGCTCAGCGCAGGTAACGGCCCGCTCATCGTAATCGACGGTGTAGCCGGAGGCGATATCCGCACCCTCGCTCCCCAAGATATCGAATCAATGTCTGTATTGAAAGACGCCGCATCTGCCGCAATCTATGGTACCCGCGGTGCGAACGGCGTTATCCTCGTGACCACAAAGAAAGGCACAGGCGAAGCAGGCCGTCCGGTTATCACATATGACTCTTACGGCGCTCTCGGCGTTGCTAAAGATAAACCCGAAGTATTGTCGCCCCACGAATGGCGCCTTGCTCGCCGCGGTAACGACTACGGAGCTTCAACCGATTGGTATGACCTCATCACTCGCGACGTATCTTACGACACAAACCAATATGTCTCTATCGACGGTTCTATTCCTAACGGCGGATACTACACAGCTTCTGTCAACTGGAAGAAAGCAAACGGTCTTGACATCGTCAGCGGTCGCGAAGAATTCGGCGGACGTGCAGCCGTTTCTGCAAGCGCTTTAGACAACCATATCCGCATCACAGCTTCTCTTAACGCGCGTAAAGTAAATGAGAAATGGGGCGAAGACGGCATGTTTGACACCGCTTTAAGCATGAACCCGACAATCCCCGTTTTCAACCAAGACGGCTCATACTATCAGCCCACATCTCCGACAGACATCAAGAACCCCGTGCAACAGCTCAAAGAAAACACCTCGGAAGGCTCTCGCACCTACATCTTGGGCTCTGCCGACTTAAAATACAACATTTGGAATAACGACAAGCATAGCGTAAGCACAACCCTCTCTTATTCTTACAACTACAACGACCTCAAGAGCGGCGAGTATACTCCGACAACTTCCGGCGAATCTTACTGGAAGGGATATGCAGGTCGCGCCAAACAAGAATACCAGAAATGGTGGACTAACCGCCTCGAATGGATTGGCAACTATGGTTTCCAATGCGACGACCACGACGTTAAAGTTGTCGGCGGCTACTCTTTCGAGCGCAGCGATTGGGAACAAATGCATATGGAAAACTACAACTTCACCTTCGACAAGCCCCTTTGGAACGGCATCGGTTCCGGTTCATATTTGGCTGACGGTAAAGCGGAAATGTATGGCGGCAAGAGCCAATCAACTCTTATCGGTTTCTTCGGTCGTGTAAACTACTCTTGGAAGGGTATGATTATCGCATCTGCCTCTATCCGCCACGAAGGTTCTACCAAATTCGGTGCTGACAAAAAATGGGGTTCTTTCCCGGCTGCATCTATCGCTTGGGAAATGACCAAAACTCCCTTCCTCGCCAACTATACCGATGTAATCCAGAGCCTCAAACCCCGCTTCTCTTACGGTGTTACCGGACGTAGCGATTTCGATGCTTACAAATCTCTTATGACATTCTCTTCAGGCGGCACATATCTCATCGACGGCTCATGGGTTAACGCCTATCATCCGTCAAGCAATGCTAACGCCGACCTCGGTTGGGAAAAATTGTCAAGCGTTAACTATGGCGTCGACTTCATGTTCTTCAACCGCTTATACGGTTCTATCGAATATTTCGATCGTCGTTCTCAAGACCTTCTCTACAAATACACAGCTCCCCAGCCCCCCTACGTTTATCCTGACATTCTCGTAAACGTCGGTACAACTAAAAATACCGGTATCGAATTGGCATTGACAGCCGACGCTGTTGTTAACCAGCCCGTTACTTGGACTACCGGCATCAACTACTCATACGGAACTACCAAGCTCACCAAGCTTTCAAACGCTAACTACCAGGCTTCTTACCTCGATTTATATGAAAAGCCCGGTGTCGGCACAAGCGAATATTTCTTCCGCGTTGAAGAGGGTGGCAAAATCGGTCAATTCTACGGTTACGAATATGCCGGAACCGACGCAGACCATAATATGCTTATCTACAATGCAGCAGGCGAAAAAGTTAACGCTTCTTCGGCCGACCCCAAAGATAAACGCTACATCGGCAACGGTGCGCCCAGCCACTTCTTGACATGGACCAACACCGTTAAATGGAAGAACTTCGACCTCAGCATGATGTTTAACGGCGCTTTCGGCTTTGAAATCTTCAACATGCGCAAATACGGAATGGGTCTCAAAGGTTGCGGTACGGACAACGTGCTCCGCAGCACCTATCTCGAAGACCGCGACGTATGGTCAGGCGGTGGTGTGATTTCTTCATACTTCCTCGAACGCGGCGACTACTTCAAACTCGAAAACGTAACCCTCGGATATAACGTTCCTTTAAAGAGCCATCGTTTGATTGACAATCTCAGAGTCTACGTTTCTGCCAAGAACCTCTTCACTATCACCGGTTACTCGGGCAACGACCCATCTGCTGTTACCTCTACAGGCATTACTCCGGGTGTTGACGTAACAACGGCTTATCCCTCTGCAATGCAATTCACAATTGGTGCAACAATCCGATTCCGTTAATCTCAACTTTTTGAAACGATGAAATTAATCAATCATATTGCCGGTCTGCTAAGCACGACCGCCCTCGCTATCGGAGCTTGGTCATGCACCGATCTCGATGAAATAACCTTTGACCGCATCGACGGCGACGCTTACTATCAAGACGCGAATAGCATCAAGAGCTCTATCGCCTCTATCTATTCCAGCGCACAAAGCGGATTCCTCGAATATTTCTGGTATCTGAATGAATTTTCTGCCGACCAAATCGCATGGCGCACATGGAACGGCGGAGCGTGGGGTTACGACGAAGCTCAGAAATTCGTACTTTCTACCCACACTTGGAATTCAGAATCTGTTATCATACGTCAAGCTTGGGAACACGCTTGGGAGACTATCGGTCTTTGCAACGTTCTTCTCGACGACATGAAGGAATTAACCCCTGCCAAAATCGGCTTGACTGACGAAGAATACAACTCTTATATCGCAGAAGCTCGCACTATGCGCGCTTGGGCTTACTACAACAACTTCGAGCTCTGGGGCGGTACACTCCCTATCAGTACATCTTCAAGCACCAACATTCCCGGCTCTGCTGACCCCGACTTCAATAAGAGCTGTAACGTTCTTTGGGATTTTATCGTTCGCGAACTTGACGAAAGCTACGCCAACCTTATGATTGAAGATGGCTCAAACGCAACTCGTAACCGCATGAATCAGGCTATGAACCGCATGCTCAAGATGCGCTTGCTCCTCAACTCTGAAGTCTTTACCGGCGTTGACCGCTATGCTGAATGTGCTACTCTCTGCCAAGAAATTCTCGACGGCGACTACGGCACATACGACATCGCTTCCGACTTCCGCGACATCTACGGCATCAATAACAACACTTGCCCTGAAGTTGTGTTTGCGTTCGCTATGGAAAATGGTCGTTTGACTAACAACAACCGTAACACCCCCGCATTGCCCTACAACTACAAAGAAATGTTTGGCTATGACTGCGACCAATCTGGTTGGAACTGTGTTTGTCTTGTCCCCTCAAAGGATAATAGCGGAACTATCGTTCCCAATGCCGGCAGCACCGGCGCGAAGAGCTTTATCTTCGATTATGGCGATAAACTCGGCGCTCCCTATGACCGCATGAACGACAAGGATATCCGTAAGAAGCCCTTCTATTGCGATGCTAACGGAAATTGGGAAGGTCTCTTCGCTATGGGCGCTCAGCTCAACTATAATACCGGCGAAGCGGTTTTGGCTGACGCCGACCTTCAAGATAAGCCGTTGATTTATGTTGACCAAGTCGGCACATTCCAAAATCTCGGCCGCAACCTTGAAACAGTTATGAGCCCTCGTTGGGGCGAAACCAACTCTGGTTACCGTATGTTACGCTATCCTATCTATCCAGCTTCTGTTGGGGTTGATTGGCGCGACGCTGACCAAGTTGAATTCCGTCTTACTGAGGTTTACTACACCTTGGCTGAATGTAAACTCCGCGCAGGCTTAGCCAACGACGCAAAAGTGTTGGTTAACCAAGTTCGTCAGCGCTACTACGCTGCTTCTGACGTGACTGAAATCGAAAACCCCGGCCCCGGCTTCACCGCTTTCGATGCCGACTGGATGCTCAGCGAATGGGGTCTCGAATTCCTCGATGAAGGACGCCGCCGCCGCACCGACCTCCGCCGTTTCGACAAATTCACACAGGGTCAATGGTGGTTCTTCGGTCGTGCAACTGAAACAGACCGCGAAATGCCTGCTAAACGTGACCGTCGTTACGAATGGTTCCCCCTGCCGCAAGTTGCCCTCATGGTTAACCCCGGCCTCGTTCAGAATCCTAACTATTAATTTCCGCCCAAAATGAAGAAAACAAATATATTCAGTCTTCTTTTCCTCATGCTCTTGCCTCTCTTGGCAGGTTGCTCTAAGGATGAGATCATATTTGATAGCGAACTGCCGCGCTTTGAATTGCGCTCGGGCTATCAACTGCTCGAAGTAATCGTGCCACAGGGCACTCTTGCTTCTGACAAGCTTTACATCGTCGGTGAATTTAACGGTGGAGCCGATGCCGCCATTGGCGACCCGCGTTGGCAACTCGAGAAAGCTTCCGACACTGATGCAAAATGGGGTATCTATCTCAATCCTGCTGATTTCGTAGACGGAAAGACTCTTGCTGACGGCTACTATTTCTATTCTGTAAAACAGGGCGAAGAGCGCACTTTAGAGAACACCCCGGTAACTCACACTGAGAATCCGGCTGTCGGACAGCGCGAAAACGTTATCGTTTATCGTTGGGCTGAATACTTCAACAAGCCTTCTAACCCCGACGAAATCGAACATGACGGTTATGTAATCTACGTTGTCGACAATACCGAATATGACAATTTGGCTCTTTATGCTTGGGGCGACGGCATTCCCGAAATCTTCGGCAAATGGCCCGGTATTAAGCCTACCGGCAAAGTTGAAATTCAGGGTGTAACATATAAGTATTTCGATACCGGCGCTACTAACGAAGGTTTGAATGTCAACCTCATCTTCAACAATAACGACCACGGCAAACAGCTTGGTGGCTACAATATCACTCTCGACAAGGATTACTATCTCGAAGCTACTCCCAGCGGTGTTCAAGATTTCGACCCGTCAACATCGGTTGTTACTCACGATGGTTTCGCTCTCTTCGTTGTTGACAACTCTGGTTGGGATGAATTGATGCTCTACATGTGGGGAACGCTTAACGACCTCAACGGTGCTTGGCCCGGCATGAAACCAACAGGCAAACAGACTATCAATGGCGTTACTTATACCTACTTCGACTTCGGCGCTGATAACTGCAATAAGGGCCTTGATGAGCACCTTATCCTCAACAATGGCGGCAATGGTAAGCAAGTTGATGATGTAGTCGTCTTTGGTCTCGACCGCGACGTGTATATTGAATTCGACGGCAAACGTGGCGTTGAAATCGACCCCGAAACTTATGTCCCCGGTGGTACGGTTACTCCGGACCCCGAGCCCGAACCCGGTCAAGAATATAAGATTTATGTTGAAGATAAGACCGGTTGGGATAACCTCTATGTTTTCGCTTGGGGCGAAATCGAACCTTTCGGTGCATGGCCCGGTAAACTGCTTGACTCTACCGAAACTATTGGCGGCGTAACATATAAGGTTGTCACCGTTAACGGTTCCGGAGAATCTGTCAACTTGATTTTCAACAACAATAATAACGCACAGCTTGCCGACTACACAATCACCCTCGATAAAGACTACTATCTTATTGCAACCACTGATGGTGTTGTAGCAACTGAAAAACCTACCGCTCAAGAATATAAGATTTATGTTGAAGACAAGACCGGTTGGGATAACCTCTATGTTTACGCATGGGGCGACATCGAAGCTTTCGGTGGATGGCCCGGTAAACTGCTTGACTCTACCGAAACTATTGGCGGCGTAACATATAAGGTTGTCACCGTTAACGGTTCCGGAGAATCTGTCAACTTGATTTTCAACAACAATAATAACGCACAGCTTGCCGACTACACAATCACCCTCGATAAAGACTACTATCTTATTGCAACCACTGATGGTGTTGTAGCAACTGAAAAACCTACCGCTCAAGAATATAAGATTTATGTTGAAGACAAGACCGGTTGGGATAACCTCTATGTTTACGCATGGGGCGACATCGAAGCTTTCGGTGGATGGCCCGGTAAACTATTTAACTCTACCGAAACTGTTGACGGCGTGACTTATAAGGTTGTTACAGTTCTAGGTAATGGCGAAGCTGTAAACCTTATTTTCAATAATATCAGCGTTCAAATCGCTGACGTTCCTGTCACTTTGGATAAAAACTATTATTTCTCAGCAGACGCTAACGCGGCTGTCATCAAATAAATTTATTCATGAATAAGTTTGCAACTATAATAGCATCGGTGGCAGCTCTTGCCGCCACCGGTTGCACCTCTTACGAAATTGACATGCCCGAAAATCCCGACGCACCGGTAGTGGGCAATGAGGTGTCTAAAAATATCATTTATCAAGCTAATCCGCGCTTCTTTGGCGAAAATGATTGCTTGAAAGCGCTAACCTCGCATGTAACACGCATCTCTGACATGGGTTGCGACATTCTTTGGGTTATGCCTGTCTGCGAACCGGGCGAGCTTAACGCTATCGGCTCTCCTTACTGTATCCGCGATTTCAAGGCTATCAACCCGAAATATGGCAGCGTTGCCGACATGAAGGCTCTCGTTGACGCAGCTCACGCTAAGGGTATGAAGGTTATTCTCGACTGGATTGCTAACCATACCGCTTGGGATTGCGCTTGGATTACCGACCACGCTGATTGGTATGCAAAAGATGCAGACGGCAATGTTGCGGCTACTGAATCATGGCCTGATGTTGCTCAACTCGACTATAGCAACGAGGCTGTTGGCGTAGCGATGAAAGATGCGATGAAATATTGGGTGGAAAACACCGGCATCGATGGCTTCCGTTGCGACTATGCCGAGGGCGTTCCTCACGAATTCTGGAGAGATGCAATCGCTGATTTCCGTGCGATTAATCCCGACTTTATCATGCTCGCAGAGACAAGCTTCGATGACTTCTACAACGATGGTTTCGATATGATTTACGATTGGGAATGCGCTAAGAATGTCGCTACTGCTTTCGTTAAGGGAAAGACTTCTGAAGCTGTCAAGAAAGCAAACGACGCTATTTCAAAAGTGCCTGCCGGAAAATCTCTTCTGCGCTTTGCGTTCAATCATGACACCGCCGCCTCAAACGATGTTGCCTCGATGTATCGTAGCTACGACGCTGTTCCCGCCGCTTATGTTGTTACCGCTCTATCTAACGGCACTCCGATGATTTACTCTTCAATGGATGTTGAGGGTTTATCGGGTCAGCTCTCATTCTTCGACTACAATCCGCTGACTTTCTCTGACGCCCTTACTGCCGAATATAAAGCTATCAACTCTACTTTCAAAGCTTCTGCAGAAGTTCGTCGCGGTGAGTTGAAAGACTACTCTAATAGCTCGGTTATCAGCTTCACTCGCTCTATCCCAGGCCACAAATTGCTAGTTGCAGTTAATGTTACCGGAGAATCTCAAACGGTGAAGACTCCGATTGCCCTCGCCGGCTCTTCTATGACTAATCTGATTGACGGCTCAGCGGAAACTGTGCCCGCAGCTATCGAACTCGAAGGCTACGGATACAAAATCTTGATGAACTAATCTGATTATAAATCTTCTTATGAAGAAATTTCTGATACAATCTCTTTTGCTCGCAGGCGCCATGGAAATGGCGGCTGCGGGCATTACTTCCCCCAACGGCAATCTGTCGCTCAACGTCGATGTTGATGCGTCGGGTGTCGCGACATACTCTCTCGATTATAAGGGTAAGTCGGTTATCAAACCGAGTAAGCTTGGTTTGAAGGCTGACGAGACTGCGTTTACCGATGGTTTCCGCATCGCGAATATCGACACCGTTACTGTTGACCGCACTTGGCAGCCGGTATGGGGAGAATACGCCAATATTCGCGACCATTTCCGCGAAATCGCCGTAAATCTCAAAGCAATCAATCCCGAGCGCACTTTAATCGTGCGTTTCAGAGTGTTTGACGATGGCATTGGTTTCCGCTATGAGCTTCCCGCTCAAAATGGGTCAAACTATTTGACTTTGAGAGATGAATTGACGGAGTTTAATTACACCGACAATCATACGCTGTTTTGCATCCCCGGCGACTACGACACTGATGAATACCTCTGGTCTGAAACGACTTTCTCTGAGTTACCTGAGGCGCTGAAAAACTATGGTATCCACACCGAGGCTCAGCGCGTTGAGGGCAACACTATACAGACTCCGATGTTGGTCAAGACAACCGACAATATCTATGTCAATGTTCATGAGGCTGCGCTTAACGGATATCCGGCAATGTTGCTCGATGTCGACAGCAAGAATTTCTCAATGAAATCTCACCTCGTGCCTGACCGTTTGGGCGTCAGCGCTTACTTGCAGTTGCCTTTCAGCACTCCTTGGCGCACTCTGATTGTCAGCGACGATGCTCGCGATATTCTCGCGTCTCAGTTGGTATTAAACCTCAACGAACCTTGCAAAATCGAAGATACTTCTTGGATTAAACCGATGAAATTTGTCGGCGTTTGGTGGGAAATGTTTACCGGCACGGTGAAGACTTGGGCGTATTCTTACGACTATCTTGCCAAACCGGGCATCACTGACTACACCAAACTCCAACCTAATAATCATCACCCCGCAAACACCGAAAATGTTAAGCGTTATATCGACTTCGCCGCCAAACACGGCTTCGATGGTGTGCTCGTGGAAGGATGGAATGAAGGTTGGGAAGATTGGGCAAGCTACCGAAAGAATCGCCAATTCCTCTTTGATAAGCCTTACCCCGACTTCGACTTGCCGCTTCTGCGCGATTACGCAAAAGCTAAGGGGGTAAGAATCATCATGCACCACGAAACTGCGGCAAATGCTGCCGACTATGAACTGCAACTCGACAGAGCGTTCCAATTTATGAAAGACAACAACTATAACGCGGTGAAAACCGGTTATGTTGGCGCTATCATTCCTCGCTCGGAGCACCACACTTCGCAGTGGATGGTCGACCACGCTCGCCACGTCATCGAACGGGCGGCTGAATACCAAATCATGGTTGACAGCCATGAAGCTCCGCGTCCGACCGGTCTCTGTCGCACCTACCCCAACTGGCTCGCTCAAGAGTCGGCTCGCGGCGGCGAATTTGAATCTATGGGTGGTAATCCCCCTTCTCACACTTGCATCTTGCCGTTCACTCGTCTAAAAGGTGGCCCGATGGACTATACCCCGGGGCTCTTTGAAACTCGTTTGAGCTACTATGGCGAAGGTAAAGACTCTCAAGCCGGCACAACCTTGGCTCGCCAACTTGCCCTCTACTTGACAATGCCCTCGCCGATGCAAATGGCTTGCGACCTCCCCGAAAACTATGAGCGTTTCCCCGACGCATTCAAGTTTATCGAAGATGTCCCGGTTGATTGGGCTGACTCTCACTATCTCGAAGCTGAGCCCAACCGATATATTACGGTAGCCCGTCTCGACAAGAACTCTGACGATTGGTATGTTGGCGCAATCACTGACGATAACGCTCGCACTGCCATTATCGACCTCAGCTTCTTGCCGAAGGGAGTGAAATTTATGGCAACTATCTATGAAGATGCCCCTGATGCTCATTGGAAAGAGAACCCTCAGGCCTACCGTATTCGCCAAGTGAAGGTCACTTCAAAGACGAAACTGAAACAGCCCCTCGCCTCAGGCGGTGGCGCGGCTATCCGCATCTCTCCAATCAAATAAGTTCCTGATATAAATAGAAGATAGAATAGAATCATTATAGAAGAATAGAATCATTTCAACCTTGTTTTTTTAGGTAATAGATTTTTCAGGACACAAATAAAATAACATCCCGGTATCGGCTTGCGTGTGAACGTAGACCGATACATTTTTTTTGTAAAAACTCGTTTTCTATCTACAATTTTTATATTAACTTTGCGCATCACGAATGGAAAACTAAAATAAGGGAAATCGTTGTTGAAACAACTTACTCGGATTTGAGATTATTAATCTCATATTTATAACGGTTGACCTTTTTGCTTTCCGTTTTAAGATTTTACTTTTTATCCTAGGACTTTTTATGAAGAAGGTATTATTAGCTGCCGGTTTGGCATTGGCTGGGTTCGCCGGAGCAAGCGCTCAAGAGGGTCAAACAGCCGCAGGTATCAATCTCGGTGTGGCTCCTTGTCTTGAGGGCGAAGGAACGCCGACAAATTTTGGTATTGGAGCCAAATTTCAATACAACGTGACCGACCCTATTCGCGTTGAAGCGAATCTCGAATATTGGTTTAA
Organism: uncultured Alistipes sp.; assembly: GCA_964638475.1. GTDB lineage: Bacteria > Bacteroidota > Bacteroidia > Bacteroidales > Muribaculaceae > UBA7173. The sequence goes on from CAZXAZ010000008.1 coordinate 27,068, forward strand.
AGCCAAAAACATCAGTGTGTTTGACGTTGCCGCAAACATCCATTATCTGATTCCTATTGTCGACAATGTCAGACTATATCCGTTAATCGGTATCGGTTATGGTAACATCCATCTTTCAACTCCGAAATTAGACATTTCAGATATCCAAATTCCTAACATTCCGGGCGTTGATATTGACGATATTATCGATGCATATAAAGATGCGGTTGATAGCTCTTCTAACAATAGTCGTTTCTTGTTTAATATCGGTTGCGGTGTTGAATATGATTTGACAGAGAATTTGGTTGCAAACTTTGAGTTTAAGTATCAATATCTCAAAGACTTTAATCGTATGCCATTCCAAATCGGTATCGCTTATAAGTTCTAAGCCCGATTTTATCGAAAGAAAACAATCGCCCCTCTGAGATAAGATAAGATTCTCAGAGGGGCGATTTATATTTCAAAAACGACGAGTTTCGTTAATTACGCGTAGTTTTCGATAACTATCAGTGGAATTCGAGACACGAATCGAGCGCAGCGGTTATCGCTTCGCGGTCGAGATGTTGGCCGATGATTACGATTTTTATCATGCGGTCGCCATAGCGCTCATCCCAATCGCGACGCAATCCGGGGTCGACAGCCATCATGCGGGCTAATTCCTCAGCAGGCGCGGTTGCATACCAAAGTCCGGCTTGACTTAGTTGTTTTTGAACACCGGCTTGCTCGAAGAGAAACGACATGTCGCGATTATGGCTGAAATATAGAATACCCTTGGCTCGGATAATATTGCTCGGCCATGAAGTTGCCACAAAGCGGTCGAATCTGTTTAGGTCGAAGCCCGGTCGGCGATAGTAAACCATTGTTTCGATGCCATATTCTTCGGCATGACCTCCCTCACCGTGATGATGGTGATGACAATGGCCACAAGTGCAGTTTTCAGGATGGTCGTGATGATGGTGGTGATCATCCTCATGGTGATGGTGGCGATGTTCATCATGTTCGTCGTCGTCATCATCATCATCTTCTTCATGATGGTGATGCACTCCATCATGATGTCCTTCTATTTCACGAATCCATGTAGCCGAGGTAGCGACATCCTCGAAATCAAACATTCCGGTGCCGAGAATCTCTTCAAAATCAACATCAGCGTAATCGCAACCAATAATCTTCGCTTTCGGCTGAATGGCACGGATAATCGCACGTATTCTCCCCGCCTCTTGCTCTGTCACTTCTGATATTTTATTCAGCAATATGATGTTACAGAATTCAATCTGTTGAATAACGAGGTTTTCGATATCTTCTTCTCCCTTGACAGCTTTTTTGAGCCCTTCACCGCATTCAAATTCGCTTTGCATGCGGAGCGCGTCGACAACCGTGACGATGCAATCTAAACGAGGGATAACTGCGCCGGGCTGGTCTGCCCCATCTATTTGCGACATGGCGCAAATTGTCTGAGCGATAGGAGCGGGCTCACAGATGCCACTTGCCTCAATAACAATATAGTCGAATTTACCCGACTTGGCGAGGTCTGACAGCTGTTCGATAAGGTCGGTCTGTAATGTACAACAAATACACCCGTTTTGAAGGGCTACGAGGTCGCCGTCATCCTCTTTCTTGCCGACAACGCCCCCCTTTTGGATAAGCGAAGCATCAATATTAACCTCACCGATATCATTGACAATCACCGCAAAGCGTATGCCCTTCTCATTTTTGAGAATACGATTAAGCAATGTTGTCTTTCCGCTGCCGAGATAACCCGTCAACAATAATACAGGTATTTCTTTTCTTTCCATGATTTCGAAATATTTTTCGACTGCAAAGTTACTATTTAAAATGGGTAACGAAAATTTCACAGTCGCGTTTTTTCCCGCCGGTCAGATTTCGCGTTTTGACTTTTATTCTCAAAAAAAATCTTTGGCAAAGAAAGAGGAAAATCCCGAAAAAAAACGTAAATTTGTAGCCCGTTATGAAGTACGGATTTGATAACGAGAAATATCTCAAAATTCAGTCTGAGCATATCAAAGAACGTATAGCTCAGTTTGGTAACAAGCTCTATCTTGAGCTCGGTGGGAAATTATTTGACGACCATCATGCGAGTCGAGTGTTGCCCGGTTTTCAGCCCGACAGCAAACTCAGAATGTTGCAACAACTCAGCGACCATGCAGAAATCGTCATCGTAATTAGTGCGCTCGACATCGAGAAAAATAAGGTCCGCAACGACCTCGGCATTACTTACGACATGGACGTTATTCGCCTGCGCGAAGAGTTTCAAAAGCGCGGATTCTTAGTTAGCTCGGTCGTAATTACCCACTACAACGGTCAGAGCAGCACAGAGGCGTTCCGCCAACGTCTCGACCGAATGGGGATTAAGACTTATTGCCATTACACAATCGAGGGATATCCCAACAATGTCGCCCTTATCGACTCTGAAGAGGGATTCGGCAAAAACGATTATATCGAGACAACTCGTTCGCTGGTTATCGTGACCGCCCCGGGCCCCGGTAGCGGCAAAATGGCTGTATGTCTTAGCCAACTCTATAACGACCATCAGCGCGGCATCGAAGCGGGATACGCCAAATTTGAGACCTTCCCTGTTTGGAGCCTGCCGCTTAAACATCCGGTTAACATCGCCTACGAAGCTGCGACTGCCGATCTCAACGATGTCAATATGATTGACCCATTCCATCTTGAAGCCTACGGCAAAACGGCTATCAACTATAACCGCGATATCGAGATTTTCCCCGTACTTGACTCTCTCTTCGAAGGTATCTACGGCCATAATCCTTACAAATCGCCGACCGATATGGGCGTTAATATGGTCGGTTTCTGCATCAACGACGACGAAGTTTGTCGCGATGCCTCAAAGAATGAGATTATTCGCCGCTACTACACTGCCCTCAACCGCTTGGCTCTAGTTGGCGACAACGAAAACGAAGTCAATAAGATTGCCTTGCTGTTTAAACAAGCGCATATCGACACGAGCTATCGCCGCCCAACTGTTGCTGCGCGCGAACGTGCCGAAAAAAGCGGTGTGCCTTGTTCGGCAATCGAATTGGCAGACGGCACTATCATTACAGCCGAGACTTCTGCCCTCCTCGGCCCGAGCGCAGCTCTGATTCTTAATGCTATCAAACATTTGGCGGGCATCGACCACTCTGTCAAACTTATCCCACGCGACATGATTGAGCCGATTCAGTTCACCAAAACAAATTACCTTTGTAGCCAAAACCCGCGCCTCCACACCGATGAAGTGATAGTAGCCCTCTCTGTGCTCAGCACTCATGACGAAAACTGTCGCCGCGCGTTGGAAAAGCTCCCCGAACTTAACGGCTGTCAAGTACATTCAACCGCCATGCTTGGCGAAGTCGACCACAAGATTTTCAAGAAACTCGGTGTCGGTCTGACTTGCGACCCCTCAAATAAAGAGAAGGTTAGCTTATAACACAAGCCGACTGACATTCTCGATAAACAACAACGGCAGTGAGTAACCATCGGTTACTCACTGCCGTTATTATTTCCTCTTTCTTATTTTGATAAAAAGCGGCGAACTGCGTCGAGATTAGTAATTCCGGCGTCTCTGCCGAGCTGATAAACTTGACACATTCGTTTGCGATTTGAGCTGACGCGCCCGATAGGCAATGGGGCTTCGGGGGCTATTATCAACGTGTCGCCCAAGTCGGCTTGTTGACGCAGATATTCAAGCTGTGCGTTATACATTTCATGGCGATGCTCCATCGCGCGTAAAATTGCGAGATAACGTTTCAAAAAGAGTCGAAGCAGTTGTTTTGGAGCCGCAGACTTCACATAGTCGCGGGGCTGCGTCAAGATGACAACATTGCGCTTAAAACCGCTCTCTTGAGCAAACTTCAAGGGGATTGAATCACTAATGCCGCCATCGAGCATATAACGACCGTCGTCAACGCGAACCGGGCGTGTTACCCCGGGCATTGAGGCTGACGCACGAAGCCATTCGAGAGATTCTCGAGTGACGTGCTCCATTTTATAATAAACCGGAGAACCGGTTTCGACATCTGTCGATACCGAGTAAAACTCCATCGGATTCTTTTCGAAAGTTTCGGCATCGAAAACATCAAGTTCGCGCGGTAAAGTGTGATACGCAAACTCTGCTCCGACTAAATCTCCGGTGCGCAACAGCGTTATCAACCCCATATAGCGACTATCTTTGCAGTACTTTAGGTTATAACGCAAGACTCGACCCGGCTGACGAGATTTATAGTTACATCCAAAGCTCGACCCGGCTGAAACACCGACTAATCCATCAAACTCGATGCCCTCCTCCATCATGACGTCAATTACGCCGGCTGTAAAGAGCCCGCGCATCGCTCCGCCTTCGAGCACTAATCCGTTTCTCTTCTTTGTCTTCTGGTCACACATCCCGGTTATGTAGCGTCAATTCTTTTATAAACTCAATTATGTCGCGATTATTCGGTTTCTCTCCGCGACAATCCTTATCTTCACAAAATTACGCAATATTTTTGAAAAAGGAAAGGCGGCGCGCCGAATTGACACACCGCCTTGCGAATCTCTGTTGGTTGTTTGATTATTCTCCTTTATCTGTGAGTGTGCGGGGTTCTACGCCACTGAATGTTATTTTCACCGGCAGGATATGACCATCTTCGGTAAAATACATTCGTTCGATACAGGTTACTCGGTTATTGCCGTCGGTAGCCCCGATGGGGTGACGATGATAAACGATGTAATAGTCGTCTGTGCCGGGAATATGAATTACGGAATGGTGGCCGGCACCGGTGCCGATCATTTCGTCACGCTGAAGAATCTTTCCTTCCGACTTAAACGGGCCGAGCGGATTGTCGGCTATCGCATAAGAAACGCAATAGTCAGGTCCGGTCCAGCTGCCTTCGCTCCACATAAAGTAGTAGCGTCCGTCGCGACGAAACATTACAGACCCTTCAACATATTTCTCGGGCGTTACCTCTTTATAGATTTCGCCATCGCTGAACGGAATCAAGCTCTTGAAGTCGTCGCTCAGCTTAACGACGTTACAATGGCTCCAACCGCCATAATACATGTAGAATGTGCCGTCGACATCTTTAAAGACATATTGATCGATAGGCTGAGCGCCATTGATAATATCGTTGATGAGAGGTTTTCCCAACAAATCTTTGTAGGGACCTTCGGGGCGATCAGCAACGGCTACTCCGATGCCTCCGATTTCTCCTTGATGCACATCATTCGCGGCGAAAAATAGATAATATTTTCCGTTATGCTTGATTGAAGCCGGAGCCCAAAGACATTTGTGAGCCCATTTAACCTCGGCCGTGTCGATGATATTTTCGTGACAAGTCCAGTTCAACAAATCTTTTGAAGAGAACGCGTCCATAGCAACTTGCTGTTCATAGGGGAGGCTTCGTGTCGGGAAAATCCAATATTCGTTATCATAGATAACCGCTTCGGGGTCGGCATACCAACCCTCAAATACAGGATTTCCGGCAGACATACTGCCCGCCATGCCGACGAGCAACGCACCTCCGACAATCATTGATGCAACGTTTTTCATGTTGTTGTAATTATTCTGATTTTTGAATATTCAAAGTTACGCTTTTTTATTAAGATTATCCAATAATAAAAAATCAAATAACGCAAAAAACAGGGCATGAACTACAAATAAGATGTCGCTCTATAATTCTCAAGAGTGCCGGGAATATCGCCTAACTCGAGGGAATAATGATTGGATCAAATTTACGAATATTTATCCGTAAGCAATCATGTATAGTTAACTATTTTCTTGATAAACAGGCTTTTTATTACTGAGCACTAATTCCGGCGCTCAACAATTCGTGTTTGATTTTCTATTTCTATCGATGATTTTATGCAACTTTTGGCAAAAGCGATATTAGATACACAATTTTTATGATTAGTTAACGTTATAAGAAAAGAATCAGAGAAGGCTCACCTTAATATGTGGCTGCCGACTTTTGATCTCAACAAATTCTCGCTTAGTCTTGATTTGAAAATTCCGGTCTATACATAGTGTGAAAATTGTTATCACACTATCGCTATAACAAAGTTATACTTAAATGAAAGCTTGTTTTATGGGACTTGGCTACATTGGCCTACCCACCGCAATAATAGCCGCCGCAAAGGGCAATGTAGATGTTGTTGGCGTCGACATCAACCCCAAAGTTGTAGAACTCACCAACCAAGGGAAACTCCACATTATTGAACCCGGCATTGAAGAAATGCTGAGTGATGTGGTAAAACAAGGCAAACTCAAAGCCGCTACTACTCCTGAGATTGCTGACGCATACTTTATCGTCGTACCGACCCCTTTCAAAGGTGATCGTCAGCCCGACACATCTTACGTTGAAGCGGCAACGAGAAGCATAATCCCCTTGCTCAAAGAGGGTGACCTTTATGTCATCGAATCAACTTCACCCGTAGGCACTACCGAACAAATGGCGGAACTTATCTTTTCGCTCCGTCCAGAATTGTCGGGGAAAATCCACATCGCCTACTGCCCCGAGCGTGTGCTCCCCGGAAATGTAATATACGAATTGGTGCATAACGACCGCGTAATTGGCGGTATCGATGATGCCTCAACAGACAAAGCTATCGAATTCTACTCTAAATTTGTCACCGGCACTCTTCACCGCACCAACTCGCGCACAGCCGAAATGTGTAAACTAACAGAAAACTCTTCTCGCGACGTGCAAATCGCTTTCGCTAATGAGCTTTCTATGATCTGCGAGGCTGCCGGAATTAATGTGTGGCATCTCATTGAACTTGCCAACAAACATCCGCGCGTTAATATCTTGCAACCGGGATGCGGCGTCGGCGGACACTGCATCGCCGTTGACCCTTATTTTATCACAGCGCTATATCCGAAAGAATCGAAACTTATCGCGACTGCGCGCGAAATCAATAACTATAAAGCCCAATGGTCAACAGAGCGCGTAAAGAACGCCATGCTCCGTTTCGAACTCGACAACAAGCGTAAACCGGTTGTCGCTTTGATGGGTTTGGCTTTTAAGCCCGATATCGACGACCTCCGCGAAAGCCCTGCTAAACGCATTGCTTCTGACGTGATGCAATCAAGCAACAACGCCGACATTCTCATCGTTGAGCCAAACATCGCCGAACACAATGTTTTTAAACTTACAGACTATCGCGACGCTTACGAAAAAGCCGACATTGTTGTATTCCTCACCGCTCATACGCCATTCCGTTCGCTCCCTTGGCGCGACGACAAGGTGATTCTTGACTTCTGCGGAATCTTCAAAAAATGAAAGAATTCTCAATAAGCGGAATAAAGGTGCACGGCTTTGCATCGCGCGACGAGTTGATTAGCTACGCTTTCGACCGCAAAGGGATTCTTGTTGCCGTTAATGCCGAAAAAACTATTAACGCTAACCAAACTTTGCGCGATATCATCAACGACAATATCGGATATTGCGACGGAGCCGGAGCCGTAAAAGTTGCCCATCGAAAGGGAGCAAACGAGACTATTCGTATTCCCGGATGCGAACTGTGGCTCGACATCATTAAACGATTCGCCCCGCAAGGCAAAAAATTCTATCTCGTTGGCGCTCGACAAGAGGTTATTGAGGGTACTGTCAACACCATCAAAAGCCGTTTCCCCGGAATCAACATCGTTGGATATCGCAACGGTTTCATCTCCAACGACGCCGACCGCGCCACGCTCATCGACGACATTGCCAACAAAGCGCCCGATATCGTGTTTGTCGCTATGGGTTCTCCGAAACAAGAGATTCTTATGGCGGAAATGAAACAACGCCATATAGCGCTATATCAAGGTCTCGGCGGATCATTTGACCTTTTAATGGGAAATTTCCGACGCGCTCCTCGCCTAATTCAACGTTGCGGTGGCGAATGGCTTTGGCGCTTTGTCGCCCAACCGACACGCATCAAGCGCATCACCCCCTACTTAAAATTCGCCTACCGCCTTTACTCCGGTAAACTCTAAACCATCAGCTTTTTCTCTCCTCATATTTTCACCCCCCCCTCAGATTTCTGTTTCATGAAAAAGATAATGCTCGTATTCGGCACCCGTCCCGAAGCTATCAAAATGGCGCCAGTGGTGAAAGAACTCCAACGCCATCCCGACAAATTCGAGACTATCGTTACCGTCACCGGTCAACATCGCCAAATGCTAGACCAAGTGTTGGAAATCTTCGATATTACCCCCGACTACGACCTTAATATAATGAAGCAGGGGCAAGACCTCACCGATGTAACCGTGCGCGTTCTCGAAGGTTTACGCGACGTCTTTACCAAGGTTACTCCCGACATCGTGTTGGTGCACGGCGACACGTCAACCTCGACGACAGCAGCTTTAGCCGCTTTCTATGCCCACATTCCTGTCGGACACGTTGAAGCCGGTTTACGAACAGGCAACATCTACTCCCCTTGGCCTGAAGAGATGAACCGACTTCTAACCGGGCGTCTGGCAACTTGGCATTTCGCTCCAACCCCCCTCGCTCGCCAAAATCTTATAAAAGAAAATATCAACCCAGATAATATCATCGTCACCGGCAACACCGTTATCGACGCGCTATATAGCGTTGTCGATCGCATAAAAGCTGACAATGAGCTTCGCTCTAAGTTGACTGCGACGCTCAAAGAGGCCGGATACGACATACAACGCATTGCGCCGGACACAAACCGTCGCTTTGTGCTCATCACCGGTCACCGTCGCGAAAACTTCGGCGAAGGATTCCTTTCAATCTGCCGTGCAATCAAAGATTTAGCGGCTCGATTCCCCGAAGTAGACTTCGTCTACCCGATGCACCTCAACCCCAACGTGCGACGTCCAATCCACGAAGTCTTTGGCGACAAATTCAATGACTCATCTAGCAATCTCTTCTTTATCGAACCCCTCGAATATCTCAGCTTTGTATTCCTCATGGAGCAATCTTCAATCGTGCTCACAGATAGCGGAGGTATTCAAGAAGAAGCGCCCGGATTAGGCAAACCGGTCTTAGTAATGCGCGACACAACCGAACGCCCCGAAGCCCTTGACGCCGGAACCGTAAAACTTGTCGGCACAGACTACAATCGCATCGTTGACAACCTCTCACAATTACTTACCGACACCGAGGAATACAACCGCATGAGTCGCGCTAACAACCCCTACGGCGACGGCAAAGCCTCTCCACGCATAGCTGACGCCCTCGCGCGCTAATCTATGCTACCCCATAGAGGGCTTTGCTTACAATGTGAATTTCTCTGTGAATATCCTTTTCATAAACAAACCACACCCCAAAAGTTTTTTCAAACTTTTGGGGTGTGGTTTACTCAACATTTAGTTTACGTGAATTCAATATAAGCAATCATAACTCTCGTTATTTACATTATGCCAATACGATGCAGTAGATCCTCTGTAATCACAGCTTTTACATCATATTTTGAGGCCTCTGCCTGACAATGAATTGACATTTGGCGTAAATCCACGCGCCCTTCAATGCAGTCAAGCATCCGATTTTTCAAAGAATTTACATCGTGAACCGGAATAAATAACGCAGTCTCACCTTCTACAAGAAATCGCTCATTATGAGCCCACCTTGTAGCAATTATCGGTAATCCGGCGACAAAAGCATCAACAAAAACGCCCGCAAATCCCTCACTTTTCCAATATGTAGGGAAAAGCATAACATCATATGATGATAACGCATCATAACCTAATGGAGAACGGAGATTGAGAAATCCCTTATAAGTCACATTCTGCAACGATTCACATCCGGCTTCAAAAGACTCTTGATACTCCGAATCTATCGAACCATAAAAATCAACCACAAACCGGTCTTGGTAACCAATTTCATTTAGTTTACGCACAGCCTCCAGTATATAATCGCAACCTTTTCCCGCGACAATACGACTCAAAAAAACAAATTTGACTACACCGTTATGAGAACGAGCTACCTTTTGGGGCATATAGTCAATGGGCTTAAAGTTCGGAAGCTGCATAACATGTTGCACCCCACACTCCGCAAGTTGCTGCGCCATCAACGGACTTTCAACAATAGTATAGTTCATATAACTTAATACTTGCGGATTTCTCTCCCCTCTTTTTACTCTTTCACCCAATGCACCGCCTATCACCCAATGCACCATATTTTGCTTCCATCCAACTAATTTCATTAGCCGCATCAACCAATAAACATTATCTAACGAGGTTGAAAAGACTAATGTATCATTACGGTGGAACAACAAACTCCACCCAAATTGCAATATAACCCAGGGATGTCGCTTCCAATGCTTAAAATCCATCTGACGACACCTTACGCCCAACTCCTGCAAACGCGCAATCATCAACTGATTTTTCACAGTTTCTCCATTATCAGGTATGTTTCCACGATCAATCCACCCAACAATTATCACACCTTTCTTATTTTTCTCCATTTCTCTATCCTTAGCAAAACTGTTCAAAACTAATTTCTAACTAAAAGCAATATTAATTAACGTGAGAATGTATGAGTCCAACGATAGTTACGCAATGTTTATATTAAGCAAGGGCATTGTTTACACACACCGTTGCTAATATGGGAAGAACTGATATTGGTAATTTTTCGACTAGATTCATCGTATGCTTTAATTTTTCACAAATGTAACGAATATTTCTGATAGTAACACCGAGCATCCACAACAAAACCATTGTGACCGAGCCATAACATCAAGCATGATTACACACTCTTCGATTAAAATTTTATAAGCCGAATACTTCGTAAATCGAAATGCCGGCTGCTTCATAAACAAACCTCACCCCAAAAGTTTTTTCAAACTTTTGGGGTGAGGTTTACTCAACATTTAGTTATCTGAGTTTCAATTAATACTCCTCTTCGTTGAAGAAATTTATCTATATTGATTATCAGTATATTATGCAATAATCTATAAAATTTGCACAAACAAACCACACCGTCTAAGACGGTTTGAGGCGATGGAATAAGAAGTTAGACAAACAATTAAAGTCCTAATAAAATATCAATCTCATCCACAAAAGTTGAGCTTTTAGCAACGCGACCATTTCCACCCAATTCTTTGTATTTATTATAAATCAACTCATTAATCTCGTTTATTTTTTGTTCAGTAAACACAGATATATCTAAATTTATTACATCCTGTATTCCTATATTAGTCTTATTCAAGATTTTTGCACATAACGCATAAAGCAAATAAAACAATATATCACTCTTTTCTGCCGTTGTCCAATTTGGAAGTTTTCGCAAATAGTTTTGGATCATTTTACCAATCTTTCCAACTTTATAATATACTTCAAGGCTATATTTCTCTGAATACAACTTGCTATAAGTTTCATCATCAGTTAATAATGTTGAAGGACGAGATCTTGCGAAATCAGGCTTTCTTAATAATATGCTAATAAGGCATTGAGCTAAAAAAGAAACACTTATAATTTCACCGCTATTCTTTTTCTGATTCTTATAATAATTCTTCCTTCTATCATAATATAAACCTCGTGACTTACAATACATCTCAATTTGTAAATGTATTGGGTCTGTAACTCTAAGTGATGACTTTGGAATATTAGTTTGATTGTTTGTCGCAAAAATAATATCATCACGCACTTCTTCTGACACAGGCACAATAAATCGCACTAGGATGTTTCGATCTTCTTCAGATAATCTTGTCGGATTTTCCGAAAAATAATTATAGATTTCATGAGAGGTTTGAAGACCATTTACAATTTCAGGATTATCCACTGATAATTTTTTACTTGTCACCAGTGTAATCTTATCTGATAATATAGTAATGCCATTATTTAACCACCAGAAATCTTCATTCTGCTTATTTTTTAAAGTATCAGCAATACATGAATTGACAGAATTATATCCTTGATAATCCCGAACATTTGACTCAAATATTCCCTTTCTTAGTTTTTTAGAAGAATCTGTTATAAATGTGTAATATTGAGATAAATTTATCAAAGCGACATATTCATTTGTCTTTCCCAATGTTATGGCTTGATCTGCTAAGTCAACACATATATTTACATCAGGCTCACTATTATATAATGTGACAAGTTCATTCGCACCAATCAAATCAGCTTTAACTAAAGCATTGGGATATAATTTATTAACAACACATTTAAGTTCTTCCATTTGTGCAACAACATTAGGATGCACATCCACCCCCAATGTTACATAATAATAATGAAAACATACTTTGGGCTGTTTAGTAATCAATTTTGTTATGGCATCTCTAAAAAGCATAAATATCTCACATACTCCTTCACAATATCTGTCTTTGTATTGGTCCACATCATGTGACATATCCAAAAGGTTTTCTGAAATTGTTTTCCATTTCATTATTGCATCCTCTCCAAAACCAGTGGTGTTTTTGGATTGAAAAATAGCAAATTCCAATTGTGCCCCTTTGGGACAAGTTAAATTTACAAGTTGATCAGGAGCAATAATTTCATCATTGAGAAATATATAAGCTGCATCGCATCCACCATCATTCGATCCCCCTATAATGCCGTTTTCAATTTCTTCATTACTAAATTCATAATCTTTCAATACCTGATTGGCTGCAAAAAATTCAAAATATGAATTCTCGTTGTTATACTCACTCGAGTTTTGACACTCTTGTTTAATGATTTCTTTGAGTAATATCTGATTATTGGTCATAATAAATTATTTCTATCAATTAGCGCAAATATATTGAACTAAAATGGCAAATCCTGCCCATATTCCGAACAAGGCTCATTAAGGACTTGAATTTCATTATCTTCAAATAGCTGTGCCTGCTTTTGAAGCTTCTCCAAATACAAAGTGCGTTTTGAGATATCGTTGATTTCTTCTCGGCGGGCCTTACTTAGTTCCAAGAATTCATCATTTTGATCTATGCCAAGGAATCGACGTCCCAATAGACTTGCCGCGATGCCAGTTGTACTGCTACCTGTAAATGGGTCTAAAATCCATGCCCCAGAAAGGGTCGAAGCCTGAACGATACGAGAAAGCACACACAATGGTTTTTGCGTAGGATGCTTCCCGCACGATTTTTCCCATGGAGCAATAGCTGGCAATCGCCACACATCACGCATTTGAGTACCACCATTAATTATTTTCATTAGTTCATAATTAAAATAATGGGGTACTTTTTGCTCTTTACGCGCCCAAAGAATGTATTCAGCCGAGTGAGTGAAATACTTGCGTGACAAATTTGGTGGCGGATTTGTTTTCTCCCATGTAATACAGTTCAATATCTTGAAGTCTAATTCCGTCAAGCATCGGGCTACTGAGAAAATATTATGATAAGTACCACTTATCCAAATCGTTCCATTGCTTTTTAATTTATCCCGACAGGTGGCAATCCATGATTTGTCAAAAAGGTAATCTTCCTCATATCCGTTAGACTTATCCCAAGCACCTTTATTGACAGAAACCATTTTACCGCTTTGAACGCTTATTCCTCCGTTTGATAAATGATATGGCGGATCTGCGAAAATAATATCAAACTTAAAATCAAAAGAATTAAGTAGTTCAATACAATCTCCTTTCAAAAGGGTAAAATCCCTATTTACCGATCTATAGTATGGAGTTAACATCAATGAAATGTTGCTGTTGACACAATTTCAAAAATATTTCTATGTTCATTTAACCTTTCCAAGAGATTCTTGAACATATAAGCGTCATGTCTATTGGTTTTTTCTTGAACCATTAATAGTTTCGCAATCAATATCAAGAATTTAACACTATATTCACCTTTTCCAGCTAATTTGCTGTATTTCTGGGCTTCATTATTTACTTCAGCCAACAAATTCTCCGGGGACAATAAAAGTTCCTGTTCTTTTTTCGATTTTAAAGGAGCTGTCCGACTCCATTGTTCAAGTAAACTACCTAGCAATAGGTCCGTTTCATGGGGTTCACTATAATGTTTAATCAACATATCTACAGCCCAATGAATATGTTTAGGAGTACGGATGCGACTCCATCTTTCACCTTCTTTCTGACGATATCTTAGCAGAATATCAAAATAAGACAATGTCCCTTTGTATATTCCTAAAATATATGTGCCATTAATAGGAATTACACATAGCGGTTCTTGTCCATTACATGTCATTGAAATATTTTGATTTGGCATAATTCTTACTCCTCATTTTAGTTTTTTAGAAATAATATCGTTCTCAAGATCCGCAATGTTATACAAGTGGTCCAATACATCAAACGTTTCTTTTAGGTTATTCTTTGCACTGCGCCAACCGCAACCATCAGTAAACCAAACAAATTTGAAATATCCCAAATCTTTGGTTTCCATGGTAATAGTTTTGTAACTACGTGCCGTTTCATTTAACTTGGAACCACTGCTTGTATAAAAGTTTGTTTCTATGCCATAAACAGTGTTCTTTCCTTTTACAACAAAATCAAATCTTTTTTCCGCACCACCATTATTGGAAATAGAAGACAAATCTATTCCCCATTTAGCCTCAATCTCATGGATATACATTTCCTTGAAATAGGTTTCTCCTTTTACAAGTCCTGCTTTACAAAGAAAACCCTCTACAAGATTTTCCATTAAATGACCACCACGGTTCTTACGTCCGTTCGAGTCAAGACCAGTTTCTATACCTGTCACGTAATCCACAAGATTGTTGACAATATGATTCTCCATCAAATCAAAAAGACCAGTCTTCCGCATGAATTTCACGTAATCTTCATTTGTGCAATTTGGCTTGTCAAAATGAAAGTCAATCTGTCCTTCTTCATCCATAGCCATAATATCAAGCTCACGCTTAGCTAAAAGAATAGGGATACATTTTAATGTTTCTGGATATTGTACCAAAATATTCCTGAATTCATCCTCGATATTCTTGGAGCCAATAAGCGCATTTAAGATATTGAGTGGAATTTTAATAGCTTCCACATTATTAAATACCTTATCAAAATCAACATAATATTTATAATCGGCAATAGATGGTCTGAAACCAGCAAGCCAAGCATCAAAGTCTCTCATATCAGTAAGCATTAGCAACATTTGAAATCATTATTTCAGAAATAGCACCACGTCCATTTCCCTTTGAATTTATCATCCTTGCAGCAGATACACGTTTAATAGAGAACATCTTATAAAGATGATCAAAAAAATCGTCTTCATTGTCTACGTTCAATGGGTCTGAATTACTTGCCACGAATAAAGATTTTTGCTTTGCAATTAGAGCGCAAAAATCGCGCAACCGTATCTGCTCGGCATCATCAAAACCTTCTTTTGCGTAAGATGTAAATGCAGAAGTATCTGTCAGAGGACGATACGGAGGGTCAAAATAAAACAAAACATTATCATGGGCATATTTGCCAGTTTGTGCAAAATCACCACAAAGAATTTCAACTCGCTGAAGGACGGCAGAATCTGCCCTTAATGTCTCCTCATCGCAAATTTTAGGATTTGCATATCTTCCATGTGGAACATTGAACTTACCTTTAGAGTTTACACGATACAATCCATTGAAACAAGTACGATTCAAAAAAATAAATAGTGCAGCGGTTTCAACCTCTGAGGTATCTCTTTCGTTAAAACGCTCACGTTGAGCAAGAAAATACTCTTTTCTATCAACTTCATTAAGTGGAAGATATTCATTTTGAAGTCGGTTCAATTCAAAAATTAAATTTTCGACATCATATTTTATTACTCGATATGTACAGATCAGCTCTGCATTGATATCATTTATAATAGCTCTTGTTATGTTTGGGTATTCTTGTAAAATCCAAAACAATACTGCTCCTCCCCCAACAAATGGTTCGATATACGTCATCTCATCCCTACGTGATAAATCACGAGGTAGAATTTTTTTTATATCATCAAGAAGTTGAGTTTTCCCTCCAACCCACTTGATAAATGGTCTTGCCCGATATGTGTCTAATCTTTTCATTTAATTCTAAATTTACTACTAAGAAAATTCTCGCAGTATTGTGCAAATATAGTGATAACGCTTCACTTCCCCAACAAAATGAGAAAAGAAAACAAGAATACTCTTAAGCATTTACCTCCGATTATCTTCTATAATTTTTCCTATTGCACGTATTTACGACCTTAAAAGCATGAAGTAAGCACCTCCTCCTATAGGCTTCTTCCTCCTCATCCAGTCTTCGCCCATCCCAAGGCAGGTCGGATGTAGAACCTCCGCCACCGGAGCTAATCGGTACAGGCTGGCTACCGATAAGTGCGTCAGCAATGGCAAAAATCATATTGCGAATTGACGGTACTGCCAATTGGCTGAGCAAAGTATTCAGTTCGGATTCCAGTTCTTGGTTGATCTCTAAAAGGGACAGATTCTCTCTTTTCAGTCGGTAAAACTCGCCGTAATCCGCTAGAACATTGCGTTGGGCAGTTTCGACCTGCCGTGCTGCATCACTCTTGTATAGTGATTCTATCTTGCGGACAATTTCGGTAAAATGCTTGGCAATATATCGGTTCTGCCGTTCGACTCACTTATCCGTACCAAACAATGGAACTTTTTCAGTAATTCTCGGTGGCATAAAATCGACCTTGTGGTTTCTGAAGGGCTGGACAACTGAACGAGCCTTTGTTACATCCCTTGTCAGCCGTTCCAGTTCCTGTTCCTTTTCGTTGAGTTTGTCGGCTTTATCTTCAAGTTTAGCCTGATACTCGGCAATGAGTTTCTGTATATCCGCTTTCTGCTTCTCATACCTGTCGAGGGTTATCCTGCCGGAAGCCAGTTCCTTTTCCGCCTCTTCAAGTTGGTGGTTGTAACTGTAAATCTTTGATTCCAGATGACGCATCATGGTTTGAAGCCCCTTGACTGCTTTCTCCACCTGTTTCGCCTCTTGGGTCAATTTGCGGATATATTCGCGCTTATGGAGGTGCTGTACATTACGACCATCAATACTGTCACCGCGTTCCAGCCCGTACTTGCTCCCTACCTCTTCATATAGTGAGGTGTGCATCTCCCGAAGGATCCGGCCGTACTCATAGCGGTTCTTCCCGAACTTAGCCGACCACATGACGCATTCGCGTCCGCTTTTGGCTCGCTGTCCGACAGGAACGATCAAGGCATGGATATGCGGGCTGCTCTCATCAAGATGAACCTGGAAGCCGATTATGTTTTCCTGTCCGTACCGTTTGGCGCACCAGTCATAGACATCTTTTGCCCATTGTTCGATTTCCGGACATCGTTGGAGATGGCTGTTGTCTGCACCCTTGTCCAGATTTACGGTTTGGGTCCCAAATACCATCTCAAGCGTACGGTCATGATTGCCTCCGAAAATAAATTTCGCATAACAGTTCGGTTGAATTTTGCTGTCCGGCTTGAAAGGCTTCCAGCCCAATTCAGTCAACCGTTCCTGCAAACGTACTTCAAGCGATTTCTCTTGATAGCCTAACGGATGAACTTTCCCATCGGGCCCAATCTCGAAATTCAGTTTCATTCGGGTCTTGTCATAGTGATTGGTCGGATCCTGATTCTTTCTGTCAATCTTGTCGTCATTCCAACGTCGTTCGTTCTCATTCGCCTCTGCTGTGCCGAATGACTTCCCGGCCTCAACATGCATGGCCTGTTTAATATCTGTGTTCATATAGGGTATTCTTTTGATAAATGATTAATATTGAGCTTGCTCTTATGCCAGTCCGCTCTGCGGGACAATGACCGGATTTTATTGCCGTCAGGCAAAAAGTCCTTATTGTGTTATGGACTTTCTATAAATCCACGGAACAAGTTCCTTTACTATTCAATAAGTTCCAGATCCAGTTCATCAATGAGCAACTGCAATGCTGGATTGCGTTGTATCATTTGGGTGAGTATCTGTCTCTTTGATGGCGAATACAGAAAGAAGTCTGCAATGTCCAATCCTCTGCTACGTTGCTCTTCATCGGATGTACATTCCAAGACATTGGACACAACAACCCGTTTACATATTCCTGACAACAAAGCAGACTTTTCTTTCCATTGTTCGGTTGCTCCTAAATCAGGGATGAGAGTAACCTCCCTGCCTTTGAGAACCTGCATAGCTTCACTGTTGAAACAACCGTTCTTTCCACCTGTTGCCAGCCATATATAATCGGGGATAAAATGGCTCATTACAACAGCGGTCTTTTCACTTTCTACCAGCATTACCGGAGACGATGAATTTTTCAGAAGATGTTCTCCAAACAGACATTGCTTCAAATGGAAATCCTGCAACTTCAACTCGGAATGCGCCCAGCTGACGAAAGCCTGAGGCTCTTTAACCCGATGCCCTGTTTCGGCATTATAGCACATTACCTTACCGGTTCTTACCTGTCCATTTATATCTGTCTGCCAGAAAACCGTTGCGCCTCCCCATTTTGAAGATGTCCCTATGCGATACATTTCAAACAATCTGGTTGTCTCATCTTCACCAAACACCTGACAGAAATACTGATATAAGGGGTTGATTGAATAATGTGACAGACTCCTTAATACATAAGATGAAGGAATATACGAAGGAACAATACAAGACGGAGTTTTATCTACCATCTTATAAGGGGCAGAAAGAAGTGACTTGCCGCTTCCCTCATCCATTTCCAATACATCAGGATTATCCTTGAAGTATTCCTTAGGTGTATAGTGGTAGCCACAACTGTTTTCATGATCACACTTGCCGACATTACCGGGAAAGCTAATGCTGCCTTGTTCATCAATATACCTGACAAAACACCGGCTTTTACCACAGCTCGAACAAGTAGTCTTGCTTCCAGGGCGGTATTTCTGCAAATGGAATCTGTATTCACTCATGGTCCTCTGATTTTAGTGTGGTTGCACTCTGCACTTTTGCACTTTGAGAAGATTGCACGGTATCTTGACAAGATGAAAGTGCAATAGTGCAAGGTGCATCAGTATTTTCTGTCATAAGTTTGCGATAGACTCCATGCTGAAGCTTTTCTATAAGAGGGTGCTTAAGCCGGCATAATTGGTCAAGCGCATAATAGACGGTACGTCGGGACATATCAACTTTTCTACCAGCAATAACAGCATCCCCGGAAGTGAACCGATCTTCCAACAGAGAAAGCCAGGCTTCCTTAGTTTCGCCGATACTGTTTATGACAATGGTTTCCTGAATCCTCCTGTATGTTTCCTCATAATAATCAATCATATGGATCGCCGATTCTACGGAATCCCGCTCAATATATTGCATATCTCCACTATCAGTAGCCCATTTCATTACCTGAAACAACAGAGCAAGACGTGCTACATGGCCGTTGAGTTTCATCTTCCGGCTTTCAACATCCGCATCATCCTCAATGGCATTTACAGCATCGATAATTCCATTGTACCATTCATAAAAATATTCTTCCGCATCATCAGACATTGTAAGTATACGGGGATTGACCGTTGTACCCTTGTCATCAAGGATACAGGGGATACTTAGGATTCTGTTGATTATTGTCCTCCATTGATTCATGATGTCAGGACGGGTTGTATTCCGTTCTTCCCGTCTCCATCCGGATATCTTCCTGTTTTTGGGATAGACAAACAGAAAACGGTCAAGCAATCCGTTGGCAAGGAATTCTGCACGGAAGACTTCCTGCAGCATATTAGTCTGTACTGAACCGATGACATTTATACATGGATTCTTGATTAGAACAGGACGTGATTCTGATTTGCGGATAATCTTTAACGGCTGTCCGCTATAAGCTGTCAGCAGATCTTCTATGAGGTTGTTCTTGCCGTTGTACCTTTTGACGGAATTGAACAAAGCCAGAATTTCATCGACGACCAATGTTATTCCACGATGATTATGCTGATGAATATTCATCATCGCCTCCGGGGTAGAGTCATAAATGACCGTCGTTACAAAATTCGGTTTCTTGAGCAACTGTTCTTCCCCGTCACTTCCGTGCTTGCCTGCTGACATGGCTCTTTCATATTCGTCATATTCCTCGTTATATTTCTCATGCAGCCGGTCATCATACTCATTAATAGGCTTATAGATAAAACCGAGGGGAGGAGTCTTTCCGAGCCCGGGACGTCCGACCAGCATCATATAAAGGGATGGGCAAGTTTTCCACTCGCCCTTTATACGAATATGACAAGAGTTGCCTATTGCAGTAGCAACAGCAGAAAGAACAATTGACGCAGTATATTCCACATTGAAATTTTCGTATCTGGCAAGATTGAGGATAATCTCCTGTATCATGTCCGGGAAGGCATCCAACGGAAGACCTGTTTCCGGAATACCTTCCACTTCCGAACGAAGCATGTTGGTCAAATGAATGGTGTCAACCATAGCCACCTCCTTCCTGTTTTGGAAGTTCATCGCCAATAGCGAAAGCTTCATAATGGAAACGGCGCAGAAAGCGGTCCACATCCTCCTGCGTATACCAGTACTTATCACCTTCACGCGAGTAGCCGAGATAGCCGTTGTCTCGCAACTTTTTCAGATACTTTTCTTTGATGTTCAATTTCTCCATCAAAGACTTGTTGTCATATAGACGGTGTCCGCCTTCATGAGCCGGAGGCGGCAGTTTCTCTTGTCTCTCCACTATGCTGAGAATCTTTTCAAGCAATTCCCGGTCGCATAATTCCTTTTCTCCATTTAATTTTTTAGCCATAGTTATCGTATTATGGCTTAACTATCCTTATGCACACTCGGACTGTAAGCCGGGTTTACGTGCTATGATACGACTGTGCACATCGTACCAGAAGCACGATGCAAAGGTTCAAACTCCTTAGGAATCTTGGTGTTAGAATGAATTAGATACTATGTTAGAGATCGTGTTAGAGTTGTATATAACACGGAGGTGATGAGCTTATAACCTGCTGCTTGTCAAACAAAAAAAGAGTAGCACATTGGCTACTCAAATAACTTGTCAATTTTCTCAAATCCTGTAGGCGCAGCTTTGTTTTTTCGAGTATGCCTTGATTGGGTCAAATCTTTCATGTTAAATAACTTATCTAATTCAGTACCAGGAAATAATTCCACTCTGCCAGGCATCCAGTACATCTTCTCATCATATATTGTTTTTTCAGGATAATCTTCGCAATAGATACGTCCGCACATATATGCAAGAAGGACTTTGTTCAAAGTCCACTCATAATGGTCATCGTTGATAATGATATATTCTTCTTCAATGGCTTTATCAAAGATCTTTCTTGCCAATTCAGTATCAAGCCGAGACGGTAAAGTCACTTTATGGTGATCTGTAACCATATCTTCTTGCACAGATTCAGTTTCTGTGATTTTCTTTCCCTTAATTCGCTTCTTTTGATGCAAGTCCTCTGCTGCATATATCAGCGTTATTGCACATCCGATAGCGGTACTGATTCCCACAATGACAGCCGTGCCGGTTTCTGTTCCCCAAGATGGACGAAGCACCCCTAATCCAAGAAGGATGAGGATACCGATAATGGTAGTGAGCCCTACACCCCAGAATACCTTACGGCTGTTTAACTTGTATATATAGGTTACAGCCAGTACAATAAGGAATCCTGCTATCAGGATACATGCAACTCGAAATGGCAATGATATCATGTTTCTTTATCTTTTCACAGTGATTATATAGTCAAGTTGATTAATTCTCCGCTTAGTTTTGCCACCTCCGCCGACAGCGTCTCCGGCAGGAAACGGGCATAAACCTTCTCTGTAATATCCGTGCTGCTATGTCCGAGCAGACGGCTGACTACCGACATGGATAATCCCTTGTTCAGCGCAAAAACCGCAAACGAGTGACGGGCAGCGTGCATCGAGAGACTGAACGGAAGGCCGATCTGCTCACCGACAACGGCCAGTGACTGATTAATGCATTTAGTGGCATTGTTACGGGCTTTGTACAGTGCCTCCGCATCATCCAAATCCAAAGTCTCTTTTACAAGGTTGAACACATACCGGTATCCCTCACGTTTTTCCCGCCATTGCTGTAAGATATGTAATGCAGGTTCAGTAAGCGGTATGACATGTCGTTTGTTTGTCTTTATCATAATCTTTCGCAACTCTTTCCTTGCGAAGTCGATATGTTTCCATTGCAGGGTCATCACATCCACTACACGGAGACCGCAGGCGTGGAACGCAAAGAAGAACATTTCCAGAAATTCTTTTCTGCGCGGTTCAGTACAGGTCTTGTAATATTCAAGCAATGCCGCCATCTGTTCCTTACTGAGACTTTTGCCGTCAAACTCTGCTTCTTCTTCAGAAAGCGATACCTTAGTTACAATGTGTATATCCTGAATCCTTGCATTGACGGCAGGTTCCATCATCCCCATTTCACAGGCGTATGCACACGCTTTTAGAATTGGAGTCAAAGAGTGGTTGATAGTGGCATCACTGTTCTGCTTGATTTCCCTGCGCCATGATATATAGCTGTCTAACAGCTCCGGAGTCATATCGCCTACATAAATACTGTCAGAACGATAGGTTCCCTGTCGGGTAGCCCTCAGAAATGTCTGGAATATATTCATGCAGCTCTTTCCGTTTTCATACCGGCTCCTTCCAATTCTGTTTCTTGCATAGTCTGAAGAAAGACGTTCCAATGTAAACTCTACGAAGTCCTTCCCTTGATCACGACGCGCAAGAGGTTTGTCCGCAAGAATGCCGGATACGACATCAACGGTTATCTGATTAGGATGTTTTTCGTTATATTCGGCAAGTAGCGAATCTATACGTTCAACACGTGCCAGCAACAACTGGTTAAGTCGTTTGGATTCACCGCCATGACTTGCACGTATTTCACCTCGTCCCTGATTACCGTTCTGGTTCCAGTCCGCAACTTTGACAAAGACATTCGTAGTCTTTCGAATTACCTGTCTGTTCCAAGTGTATTCCAACTCGACAGGATAGGCTTTTTCCTTATCAACCACTTTCGGCGTGCGAAGGCGATATTTGCCCAATGGATATAGTCTTTTCGGTCTTCCCATATGCTTTTCCTCCCAATTCAATATTCCTGAGGAGAAGCAAAGGTAATGTATTTTAGACAAACAAACCCAGTTTTTGAGAAGAAAAACCGCAATTTAGACAAACAAACCGCACCATATAACACCATAAAACACCAGCGCGACAAACAAATTTTCATTGTTTATCGCGCTGTAATTTAATAATTTAGCCTACTTATAAACCGTCAATATTCCTCCTCGTTGAAGAAGAAGTCTTCTTTAGAGGGATAGTCGGGCCAGATGTCTTCGATTGATTCATATGGCTCTCCTTCATCTTCGATTTCTTGAAGGTTTTCGATTACTTCGAGGGGGGCACCGCTGCGTTGAGCGTAGTCGATGAGCTCTTCACGAGTTGCGGGCCATGGTGCATCTTCGAGTTTTGATGCGAGTTCAAGTGTCCAATACATAGTTTCTAGTATCTATGAAGTTTTGGTTTGTTAATTCAGTTTTATAACGCCG
Organism: uncultured Alistipes sp.; assembly: GCA_964638475.1. GTDB lineage: Bacteria > Bacteroidota > Bacteroidia > Bacteroidales > Muribaculaceae > UBA7173. Next base: position 50,361 of record CAZXAZ010000008.1, read on the forward strand.
AAAGGAGAGAGTGTGTTAGGGGCGTTGTTTTCGTTTAACGTTATATTTCTATATTTATTATTATAACCTCAAACTTTTTCAAGATGAAAACTAAACGGAGAAAGTTGTCATCTGCAAAGAGAGATGGTGAGACTATTTCTGCCAAGGGAGTTCAGGGGTGGCAGTAATATGATTCAGATGGCGCCCTAGTTGGAATAGGTAATCGCTAAGGCGGTTTAAATAGCTTGTCGCGAGGTTATGAACTGCAGCTGTTTCTGCTAACGCAATTACTCGGCGCTCTGCTCTTCGACAAATCGTGCGACAAATATTTGCTTGGCATGCAGCCGGGCATCCTCCGGGAAGAATGAAACAGTTGAGCGGAGGCAACATCGCGTCGAGGCGATCTATTTCAACTTCGATAGAGGAGATTTCTTCGTCGGTAATTCCTGCGGGCTGTAAATCGGGATTATCACAGTTATCCGTGGCGAGATACGCTCCGAGGTTGAAAAGGCGGTTTTGTATGGTTTGTATAAACTCGATAGATTGACTATCGACACCGTTGGTTGTGGCGAGCAATCCGAGATGAGAGTTTAATTCGTCTACTGTGCCATATGCTTCAAGGCGCATAGACGCCTTGCTGACGCGTTTCCCACCAACAAGAGAGGTCTGTCCGGCGTCACCGACGCGAGTATAGATTTTCATTCCTCAAAAAGATTAGCTCGTTGTTCTAGCGCTGCGATGAGCGATTCAACATCTGGATGGAAGAATAGCAATTCTGTCGCTGAATGGTTAACGAGCTTTTTCTCTTCCATTGTTTGCAATAGATCTTTTAGCGATGAATAGAGCCCGTCGCGATCGAGAACATGTATCTCTTTAGGTTGGTTAAAGAACATTGCAGAAGCGAGGGCTGAGAAAATCTCATCAAGGGTGCCAATTCCCCCTTCGAGGGCGACAAAGATGTCGGAATTTTCCTCCATCATTTGTTTCCGTTCATGCAATGTTGAGACAAGCAAGCTGACCGTATTGGCCGGATGCTGTTTATCAGCTCGCGATTCCGGCACTATCCCCATCACTTTTCCGCCGGCATCGGCTGTAGCTTGAGCGACGTCGCGCATCATACTATAAGCCAATCCGCCGTAAACGAGAGTATGACCATTTTCCCCTATCCATTTTCCGAAAGCTTTCGCGTCCTCATTATATTGCGCGGGGATTGAGGGACGCGCCGAGCAATAAACTGCTATTCTCATATGATATTATTCAAATAAGGTTTCTGACAATCCACCATATTATAACTGCGCCAAGCAATACCCAAATGGCAGTTGCCGATGTTAGATAACGATATAGTTTACGAGTAATCCGCCCCTTAAATAGAGGCAACGATAATATCGCTCCTAAATAAATTAGTGCGAACGGCAAGAATCGATTATAACTCCACGCCTCAAGCAGTTCGCCCGACAGCAATGCGCGGAAGGCGCGTTGCGAGCCGCATCCGGGACAATCAAAACCGGTAGCCCACTTAAAGGGACATCTCGGCATCATCTCGCCATACAGACAAAAAGCAACGTAAGCTACGATTGCTGTAATCGCGCCTATAATTATCAAAAACTGCCTCGAATTACTCAGATTATCAGCCACGTCGTTTAAAGTCCCATCATTAAAATCTGGAACGGCAAAGATAAGAGCCCGAAGACGATAGACAAAATAATCAACCACTGAGCCCAATCAGACATTTTTTTTGCCTTCTCGATATTTCCTCGATTATAAGCTTGTTTTGTCTGAGCTGAGCAGATAATGGCGGCAATACCCAACAATTGACAGCATAACAAAGTTACGATAATCGACCACGCCAAGTAAGCCGGCGGACACGGCTCATTGACAGCCATCGGTTCGCGTTGCCAATCCCATTTAGGCTCGGGAGCGGGAGCCTGCGCGTCTTGATATGGATATTGATCTTGAGCATAATACTGCTCTTGCGGCTGCGGTTGTTGTTGAAAGCCGGAGGCCTGAGTAAACGCCGACTCATCAACCATCGAGTCGAGCTCTGAAGTTGAGTCGACTGATTGCTGTTCGGGGATAACAACATCTTGCGTTGCCTCGGGCTGAGCAATCTGTTGAGTTGCCATTGCCGAATCATGCTGCTCTAAAGCGATTCTCAATTCTTCGATTTTCGATGCTTCGACCCAATCGGGCAATCCCGAAAACCATACGGGAGAATCAGGCTTTATGCCCATCCCGATTAACTCGTCGGCTGCGAAAGGGCCGGCGTGACGATCGTCTATTATGGTCCAATATTCCATTTGTCAGTAAATGATGGTTGGATGGGCAGAGACGCAGACCGAAAAATCTGCGCCTCTGTTAAAAGGTTTTGGGGAATTAGAAGAACTTAGTTTCTGTGCCGAAAATCGCGGTCAGCAAGTGGTTTGCCAAGCCTGATGCTCCGATACGGAAATATTCGTTGGTCAACCATTTTTCGCCGAGGATTTCCTTCACGAGGCTATAATAGCCGACAGCAGCTTCGGGAGTGCGTACTCCACCGGCGGGCTTGAAGCCTACCATACGACCGGTCTCTTCATAATACTCCTTGATTGCCTGCAACATGACGTAAGCAGCCTCAAGGCTTGCGCCTGGATATTCCTTACCGGTAGAGGTCTTGATGAAATCTGCGCCTGAATACATTGCCAAGATTGACGCATTACGAATATTCTCTGCGGTCTTCAATGCGCCGGTTTCGAGAATAACCTTCAGACGAGCCTCGCGACAAGCATCCTTCAATTCTGCGATTTCGTCGCAAACCTCTTGGTAATCTCCATCGAGGAAGTTGCCAACACTCAAAACAATGTCAATTTCGTCGGCACCGCCTTCTACAGCCAAAGCCGTTTCGGCAACCTTTACTTCGGGGAAGGTTTGAGAAGAGGGGAAACCACCTGATACGCAAGCGATATCAACCTCTGAAACTTCGAGAACGGCGCGAACAACTTGGGCGAAATTGGGATAAACGCAGATTGCGGCTACGTTGGGCATTTCGGGATGCTCCGTCTCAAACAGATTAACCTTTTCAGCAAAATCAGCAACCGAACGCGGAGAATCTGTTGACTGAAGTGTTGTCAAGTCGATACAGTTAAAGAGGAATTTGTAGATTTCTTGAGTAGAGTTTTTCTCTACATTTTCGTCGAGAATACGCTTAACCTCTGCTGCAACAAAAGCGTCATCTGTTGTCACCTTTGAGCGGCCGATAGCTTCGCGATATTTGTCTTCTGCCATATATTTTCTGGTTTATGAGTTCTACTTTCTTTTCAGTCTAACCGATGGAGAGAGGTGGTGGGGGGAGGGGAGGCGGATATCACCAATACCTCAACAAAGTCGGTCTTATCCGATTTTATCAACCTCAAGCGGTTCGTTGACAATTTCTTCCCACGGAAGGCCCTGAGTCATCAGTTGTTCCATGAAGGGATCGGGATCAAACTCTTCAACATTATGAACGCCCGGAGTTGTCCATTTGCCGGTCAAATACATCATCGCACCGATCATCGCGGGCACACCGGTTGTGTAGCTTACAGCTTGCATTCCGGTTTCTTTGTAAGCCTCAGAGTGAGAGCAGTTGTTATAGATGTAGTAAGTCAAATCCTTACCATCCTTGCCCTTGCCGGCGATGCGGCAACCGATTGATGTTTCGCCGGTATAGTTCTCGCCGAGGTCTTGGGGATTGGGGAGCACAGCCTTGAGGAACTGCAAGGGGACAATCTTCTGACCGTTGTAATCGATTTCGTCGATACGCGCCATGCCGATATCTTGAATTACACGAAGATGGGTCAGATATTCTTGACCGAAAGTCATCCAGAAACGCGCACGACGGATAGTCGGATAGTTCTGAACCAACGATTCGAGCTCCTCATGATAAAGGAGGTAACTCTCTCTTTCGCCGATACGGGGATAGGTCAACGGAGCGTGGATTTCGAGCGGGCCGGTGGTTACCCACGCGCCATCTTGCCAATAACGTCCGTTCTGAGTAATCTCGCGGATATTGATTTCGGGGTTGAAGTTGGTGGCGAAAGCCTTGCCATGGTTTCCGGCGTTACAGTCGACGATGTCGAGAGTTTCCATTTCAGAGAAATGATGTTTGGCAGCGTAAGCGGTAAACACGCCTGACACACCCGGGTCGAAGCCGCAACCGAGGATAGCGGTCAAGCCCGCTTTCTCGAATTTTTCGCGGTAAGCCCACTGCCATGAATACTCGAAATGAGCAACATCGCGAGGCTCATAGTTAGCCGTGTCGAGATAGCTAACGCCACATTCAAGACAAGCATCCATAATTGTCAAGTCTTGATATGGGAGCGCCAAGTTCATTACCAAATCAGGCTTGTGACGGCGCAACAAGCCACACAGCTCCTCTACAGAGTCGGCATCAACACGATCGGTTTCAATCACCGGAGCCTTACGGCCATGCTTGTCAGCCTCGCGAAGAATCGCTTCCTTAACCGCGTCACATTTCTCACGACGACGAGAAGCAAGCACAATCTCAGAAAAAACATCCGGATTCTGGGCGCACTTGTGGGCGGCCACTGTGCCGACACCTCCGACGCCAATGATAACAACTTTTGCCATTTTCAATTATATGGGGGTATGTATTTAAAATTCAATCTTTTGTTCCGTAAGCAAGGTCGCCCGCATCGCCCAAACCGGGAACGATGTAAGAATGGGCATTGATTTCGGGGTCGATTGCGCCAACCCAAATCGTCGTCTTTTCTTCGGGGAAACATTTGCTGATATAATCAACAGCTTGCTGAGAAGCGATGACAGAGGCAACATGGATATGAGCCGGGGTGCCCTTAGTCAACAACGCGCGATAACTCAGCTCCATAGAAGCTCCGGTTGCCAACATCGGGTCTGCCAAAATAAGTGTTTTTCCCTCAATAGACGGCGATGCAAGATACTCGATGCAGACTTCAAAATCGTCATGATCTTTGTAGGTTTTCTCTTTGTAACGGCGATATGCCGAAACAAAAGCATTTTCTGCATGGTCGAAATAATTGAGGAACCCCTGGTGGAAAGGCACTCCGGCACGGAAAATTGTAGCCAACACTAACGGTGTAGCTATTTCAAGGCTACTAGTCTTGGCCAGTGGGGTCTGCACTTCCCGCTCTTTATACTCGATTGTCTTCGATATTTCGTAGGCCATAATAGCTCCAACCCTTTCTAAATTGCGGCGAAAACGGAGCATATCGCCCTGAATATCAACATCTCGCATTTCAGCCATATATTGACTAACAAGCGAAGGAGTCTCTGCAAAATTTACAACTTTCATGATTCTTTTGAGGTTTAAGAACTCAAAGTTAGCGATTTTTCCGAGGAAATTTACTATTTTTGTCGAAATTCCTCCAAAAATTACCAGCAACCATGTCGCACGAAGATTCCACACCATCGGTTCCGGCCTCTGTAGCCCCCCGAAATAATTTTACGACCCAGGAAGAAGACCGCATGATAGACGCCGCTTTTCAAGATGTGTTAAACGGATATCTCGCGTCAAACCACCGAAAAAAGGTCGAAATAATCGAACGTGCTTACCGCTTTGCCAAAGACGCCCATAGCGGCATCCGCCGACGCTCCGGAGAGCCCTACATCCTACATCCTATCGCTGTTGCGAAAATCGCAAGTCAAGAAATCGGATTGGGCTCAACTTCGATATGCGCTGCGCTGCTCCACGACGTAGTTGAAGACACCGACTACACTGTCGAGGATATCGAACAAAACTTCGGCAAAAAAATCGCACAACTGGTTTCCGGACTAACGAAAATCTCGGGAGGAATTTTCGGCGACAAAGCCTCTGCTCAAGCGGAAAATTTCCGCAAACTATTGCTGACTATGAGCGAGGATATTCGTGTTGTCTTGATTAAAATGGCTGACCGCCTCCACAACATGCGAACCCTCGGCTCGATGGCGCCAAACAAGCAATATAAAATCGCCGGCGAAACCCTCTATATTTACGCCCCGCTGGCCCACCGTCTAGGCTTGTTCGCCATTAAGACCGAACTCGAAAACCTCAGCTTCAAATATGAACACCCTGAAGCGTTTGAGCGCATCACCCGACAGATAGCCGAAAGCGAAAAGTTGCGCACCGAAACCTACAATGATTTCGCCGTGCCCATCCGAAAGAAGCTCGATGAAATGGGGCTCAAATATGAGGCCAAAGCGAGAGTAAAATCGGCATACTCCATCTGGAATAAGATGGAAACCAAACATATCCCGTTTGAAGAAGTCTACGACCTATATGCTGCGAGAATCATCTTCGATTGTGACGACCCCTCGCAAGAGAAAGCTATCTGCTGGCAGATATACTCTGCGATAACCGACATCTACCGCTTACATCCCGACCGCACTCGCGATTGGATTTCAAATCCGAAAGCCAACGGCTACCAAGCCCTCCATTTGACGGTCATGGGCCCCGACGGGAATTGGGTAGAAGTGCAGATTCGTTCGCGCCGTATGGATGAAATTGCTGAAAAGGGATTCGCCGCCCATTGGAAATATAAAGTCGGCGAAGGCGACGAAGAATCAGAACTCAACGTTTGGCTACACACCATCAAAGATATCTTGGCAGACCCCGAGCCTAATGCTCTCGACTTCCTCGACACCTTAAAACTAAACCTTTTCTCCTCGGAAATCGTAGTCTTCACCCCGAAAGGTGAGCTGATTACGTTGCCAAAAGATGCGACTGTGCTCGACGTTGCCTTCCATCTCCACTCTCAAATCGGTTGCCACTGCATTGCCGGCAAAGTCAACCACCGCCTTGTGCCCCTCAGCCAGCGACTCAATTCCGGCGACCAAGTTGAAGTTTTAACCTCTCAGTCACAACAACCGAAGCCCGAATGGATAGACTTCCTCGCGACCGCCAAAGGAAAGACTCGCTTGCGTCAAGCCCTAAGAAAGCTACAGCAACCCGCTGTCGCTAAGGGGCGACTCATCTTCGAGAAGTTTCTTCAAGACAACAACATCAAAGATGACAACGTCGCAATCACAAAAGTTATGGGGCTTTACAAAGCGCAGACCCGTGAAGATTTCTATTACCAACTCGGCAATGAAGAAATCATCCTCAACGACTTTGTCGTAAAGACTCTGCGCAAAGAAAGCTCTAAGACGAAAAACTTGTTGCTAAAGCTTATCGGCATGGGCGACAAAGATGAGCCAAAAGTTGCTGAAAAGCCTGCAAAAAAGAAAATCAACACCAAAGAGACTTACATACTGCGTTACGACGAACATGGCGCTACAAACTTCCGATTTGCCGATTGTTGTAGCCCGATTCCGGGTGACGATGTTTTGGGATATATCGACGACGACGGTGAAGTTGTTGTCCACAACCTCGACTGCCCTCGTGCTTCAATGCTCAAAGCTTCATTCGGCCCACGCATCGTAGCTGCTAAATGGGAGGTAAACGGCGGACGTTTCTTTGCCCATATCCGCATTGAGGGCATCGATCGCCACGGAATCCTCCATGAGCTTATCTCTTTAATTTCAACTCACCTCTCTCTCGACATCCGAGCCCTCGACATTCGCGCTGAGAAAGAAGTCTTCACTTGCGACCTGTCGTTGTTGGTGTCTGATGTCGACGGTGTAAACGAACTTTGCACTAAGGTTAGAAAGATTCCGGGAATCCAAAAGGCAACCCGAATCAATGTGTAACACAACTCCATAACAGCCAAACGATTGGCTTTACTATGGACTTTTGAATATAGACTCTATGAAAATCGGAATTATAGTTGCGATGGGTAGCGAACTCGAAATGTTGCTTCCCCTCGTTGAAGATATAAAAGAAACCTCTGTCAACGGCTATATTATTCGCTATGGCCGCATGGGCAAGAATGAAGTAGCATTAATGCAAACCGGCATTGGCAAAGTTAACGCTGCTGTCGGCGCAATTTCTCTTATTGACTGTTTCAACCCGGATTTGATTGTCAACACCGGAATTGCCGGTGGCACCGGCCAAGGAGCCGGCATACTTGACGTTGTAATTGCTGACCGCATTGGCTATTATGATGTTTATTGCGGTCCGGGCAACGCTCGCGGACAAGTGCAAGGGCTCCCCGAAATTTTCGATTGTCGCGGTGCCGCGCTTGTCAACCTCGACGCCGTTAAAGATAACCCGGCAGTTAAACGCGGATTAATTGCCTCGGGCGACCTCTTTGTTTCTACTCCCGAAGAGTTGCAGGCCGTCTTGGCTGTTCGTCCTGAAGCAATAGCTGTCGACATGGAGTCTGGCGCCCTCGCCCAAGTTTGCTACCTCAAAAACACCCCCTTCCTTGCCATTCGCGTCGTTTCAGACACCCCCGGTGTTGAGAATCATCATGAGCAATACGGCGAATTCTTCTCTATCGCGCCCCATTCAACCTTTGAGACCGTCAAGGCGTTACTCTCTTGAGCCTCGCTATAGACCGAAAAGGAAATGTATAAAGACCTCAGAGCCATTCGTGGCAACTTCTATATCCATCGCCTGATTGAAGAGGGAGAACACGAGCATCAGGATTTCAAATTTAAGATTTCCGACGCGCGAAAAATCGCCCATTCGATATCCGCTTTCTCGAATAACGACGGCGGCAGACTGCTTGTCGGCGTAAAAGACAATGGTGTTATCGCCGGCATCCGTTCTGAAGAAGATATCCATGTCATCGAAGCTGCCGCCACGATTTTTTGTCGACCGGCGGTTAAAATCGAGATGCAAACTTTTCGTTGCGAAGATGGGGCGGTTGTGCTCCGCGCAACAATTCCGAAAGCTACGCGGCGCCCAGTTGAATGTAAAGAAGCAGATGGCAATTGGCGCGCTTACTATCGTGTCGCCGACGAGAATATCGTTGCCCATCCCCTGATGGTTAGGGCGTGGCGCCGACTTGAAGATTCACCGGAATCAAATATGCTCGCGTGTTACGGACCTCAAGAAGAGTTGCTCTCTGCCCTTGAAGAGCGCGGCACAGCATCGGTCGAGGAGCTTATGGTTGACACCCATCTGTCTCGCCAAGCGGCTGAAGATATTATCGTCAGACTCGCCTCACTCGGAATCATTGGGTTTGAATATCATCAGCCCCATTTTCTCTTGACTATCAACAACTCTGATTGCGACCGCTAAAAATCTTGTTAACGGTTCACTGAAAAACTTTGGCAAAGCATAGCAAAGACAAATCGCCCGAACTACGCGAGAAAATCTCGCTACTCCCCGACACCCCCGGCGTCTATATGTATTACGACTCGGAGGGAACCGTCATATATGTCGGAAAGGCGAAAAACCTCAAACGTCGCGTCTCGAGCTATTTTAACCGCACCCATGAGGTGTTGCGCACGAATCTATTGGTCAGAGCGATAGCCGACATGAGCTATATCGTTGTGCCAACTGAGGCCGACGCTCTTAATCTCGAGAACTCGATGATTAAGCAGTATAAGCCTCGATATAATGTCTTGCTGAAAGATGATAAGTCATATCCTTGGATTTGCGTAACAAAGGAGATGTTTCCGAGGGTGTTTATGACTCACCAACGCCTACGAGACGGCTCAAAATATTTCGGACCATACACCAACACCGGCTCTGCCCGCACCGTCCTTGCGCTAATCCATGAGTTATACCCGATTCGCGGATGTCGAGTTGTGATTACCCCAACAACGCTTGCCAAAGATAAAGGTCGCCTTTGTTTGGAATATCATCTCAACCGTTGCCCCGGTTGTTGTGTCGGAAAAATCGCAGAAGCTGATTACGCAGAATATATCAACAACGTTAAGCAAATTTTACTAGGCGATACCGGCGAACTACTCGACCATCTCCGTAGCGAAATGGAGCGCCTATCGATGGAACTCCGCTTTGAAGCCGCCCAAGAGCTCAAAGAGCAATATCTCAAGGTGGAGCGCTACCAAGCAAAGAGCGTTATCGTCAACCAATCGATGAAAAACGTCGATGTCTTTGCGGTCGACGACGACGGCTCTAACGACGTATACATCAACTATATGCACGTGCATAACGGCACAGTCTCGCGTTCTTTGACTCTTCAATATAAACGTCGACTCGAAGAGACTCGCCCACAACTGCTATCATACGCGATGCAAGAAATCAGCGAACGCTTTGACATCAAATATGATGAAGTTATCGTTGCCGAAGCCCCCGATATGGAATTCCCCGGGATGACAATTACGATTCCTCAACGCGGCGACAAAGTGAAACTGCTCGATGTTTCCGCAAAAAATGCCCGACAACAACGCCTTGACGCACTGAAACATCTCGAAAAGGTTGATCCCGAGAAGCGCTCGCTAAAAACTCTCGAACGAATTAAAGCAGACTTCCGACTAACCGAGCTCCCTCGCCACATAGAATGTTTCGACAACTCTAACATACAGGGCACTAACCCCGTAGCTTCTTGCGTTGTCTTCCGCGACGCCAAACCTTCAAAAAAAGATTACCGTCATTTCAACATCAAAACCGTTGAAGGACCCGATGACTTCGCCTCGATGAAAGAGGTTTTAACGCGCCGCTATACTCGATTAATGGAGGAATCCCCTGACGACCTTCCTCAACTGATTGTTGTTGACGGCGGTAAGGGGCAACTTTCTTCTGCTGTTGAGGCGCTCGATGAGATCGGGTTACGCGGCAAAATCGCCCTTGTCGGCATCGCCAAACGACTCGAAGAGATATACTTCCCGGGCGACTCGGTGCCCCTATATATCGACAAAAATTCAGAGTCGTTAAAAGTCGTTCAGCATCTGCGCGACGAGGCCCATCGTTTCGGCATCACTCACCATCGCAATCGTAGGTCAAAGACTCAGATTGTCAGCGAACTATCAACAATATCCGGCATCGGTCAAGCTACAGAGGCGCTATTGCTACAGCATTTCAAAAGTGTACGCCGCATCGCCAACGCTTCTTTTGAAGACCTATCCGAAGTAATCGGTCCGGCAAAAGCCCGACTTATCCATACTCATTTCGCCAAATCAGCCTTCGAATAAAACTATCAGACGGTTTTATCGAAAGAATGTGCAATAAGCCGAAGACTATCACGTTAATTATTAACGAGAAGGGGATATTTCTCTCCCTTTTATCCGACTCTATAATGCCCTCTCCAAGCATAATCTAACGATTACATCTGTCAATGAAGTTCTCAATGAACAAACTCAAGATATTTCTCTCTCGAAGTGGCTCAGTTGTCGCCCTTTTACTCTTCTTAATACTTTCGATTTCGCTCACCTCATGTATCGAGGATGGCGTTTCTACCTCGCCGGCTGACCAACCGAAATTCTCGACCGATACCGTCAGATTAGGCTCTCTACTAACGCTCGGTCCATCCCCGACAAGCCGTTTCATCGTCTACAACAACCACGATAAAATCTTAAATATTAGCGACATATCGTTTCGCGACGATAATGCCGAACAATTTCGTCTAAATGTCGACGGCGTCAGCGCTCGCCGATTCTCCAACATTGAAATCCGTCCGAACGACTCGATTTTCGTGTTTGTTGAAGCTACCTTGGCTGAAAACGGACAAGACTTGCCTGTCACTATATTAGCGCATATCGACTTTAAAGTCAATGGCGTAACATCTACAATGCCCGTAACAGCCGAAGGTCAAGATGTTACTCGACTATCAGGTGATATTCGTTTCGCAGAAAATACAACCCTATCATCCGGGAAGCCCTACCTCATCAACGACTCAATTATCGTCGAAGAGGGGGCAAAACTAACCATTCCGGCAGGCTCTCGTCTTTTAATGCACGATGCCGCCAGAATAATCGTTTATGGCTCTTTGGAGATTCTCGGCACTCCCGACAAGATGGTTGAAATCAGAGGCGATCGCTCCGGATTTGTCGCCTCCACAATTCCCTACGAAGTAATGTCAGGTCAATGGTCAGGCATTTATTTCGCCCCGTCATCACATAACAACAAAATTTTCCACGCCTCAATCAGAAATTCAGAGACAGGCATTATCCTCGACCATTGCGGAGGCTCGCGCCTTGATCCCGCTCTAACAATCTACAATTCTGTCGTACGCAACACAAAAGGATATATAATCGAAGCTATTCACTCCTCTCTGACAGCTATTGGCTGCGAATTGAGCGACGCTTCACTCGGCATCCTCCGACTTGTCGGCTCTGAACACCATATTCTGCAATCTACAATTGCTAACTACTATCTGTTTACTGCCGTCGGTCCGGCTATCCAATTCGAGCATTTCGACCCTGAAGAAGATGTTGCGTTAGACAATGACATCAATGACGATGTATCAGACAAAGAGCTACCATATCTGTCGGCTGATATCGAAAACACAGTCATTTACGGCCTCGGAAGCGACCTCTCTCACGGTGATTTTCAAGGATTCCCTATAAAATTCACAAATTGCCTATTTAAATCGGCAGGAGAAGATGATGAAAATTTCATCAAATCTCTTTGGGCTACAGACCCGCAGTATGGCGTAGAACGCGAGTCGTATATCTTCGATTATCGCGTCGGCGCGGAATCCCCGGCTATTAACGCCGGCGACCCGCTACTCTTAACCTCCGAGGAGTCGCAAACCGACATCTTCGGTGCGTCGCGACTCCCCTCGCCTACTCTCGGGGCTTACCAAGAGCCTCGTCCTTAACAGACCACAGAATCTGTCTTTATTGAGCAGGCGGTTAACATCGCGTCTGTCAACGCAATAAAGCCCTGCCGTAAACGTTAATAAAATATCGGTTTAGCCTTTGCTATGAGTTCTCTTTACAAAAATATATATGGTTTTCTGTTGATGATTTTCATCCTCACTATCGGGGGAACACAACAGGCAACCGCGTTGTCGACCGACACTTACGCCGAGTCATCACGACTCGCGTCGGGTAAATGGGTTAAAATCTCTGTCAATCAATCAGGCATTTACTTGTTGACCGAACAGCAGTTGCGCCAGTGGGGCTTTAACGACCCGACAAAAGTCAAAGTCTATGGCTACGGCGCAATGCGTCTTCCGGAACGTCTCGACAATAGCTATATCGACGACCTGCCGCAAACTCCATCGGAATATATCGCCGGACGCGGTATCGTCTTTTTCGGCGAAGGTCCGGTCACGGCTACTAATGTTGACACCAAATATTTCCGCCCGGTTCAAAACCCGTTCACTCTTCTCGGATACTATTTCTTAACCGAGAATGAAGAAAATCGCTTGACTCCGCAACCCAATTCTACCTCAACCCCGACGGCAGAGAATCCGACTTCTTTCTTCCAAGAGATGGCTTTCCACGAACAAGAGCTTTACTCTTTAGGTAACGCCGGATATCTTTTAGTTGGTGAAGACTTCAAATATACAACTACTCAATATTTCACAATAGACCTACCCGGAATCGACACTTCTGCGTCGGTCTTTATGGAAGCTTCTTTCGTTGCCAAGACTTTGTCGACATCGTCGACTATTCATTACTCTATCGACGATACTTCCTTGCCGAGCGGATCGGGCGACCGAATCGCTTACTCAAACGACAGTGAAAAACATGGCGAAGAGGGGCTCTCAAGAAAAGAATTTTCTGTCGGCAGTTCGCGTGTTAAAGTTGGCGTTTCATTTCAGAACTCCGGCACGGTTACTTCAGCCAACCTAAACTACATATCGCTTACTTACAGCCGAAAATTAACTCTCGAAGATGGCAATAAGATATTCTATTCATCTAACGGGAAAAACGGCTTTTCTTTAGCTGGGGCTGACGCAGACACTCGCGTTTGGGATATTACGACGCCGTTAGACGCTTCGGCAATGAATCTTTCTACGCCCACTAACGGCGTGGCAACTTGGAGCCTACAACGCACCGGCACTCGCCGCTATGCCGCTTGGAAACCTTCAAGCAACTTCCTGCAAGCCGTATATGTCGAGGAAGTTAAAAATCAGAATCTCCACGCCTTGCCGGCGACTGATATGGTTATCTTTACCGTTGCTGCATGGAAAGATCAAGCCGAACGGCTCGCCGAATTCCATCGCAACGACCCAATTGACCCGCTAAATGTCACGGTCTTAACTCCCCAACAAATCTACAACGAATTCTCGTCGGGCGCGCCGGATGTGCAGTCTTTCCGCAAATTGCTGAAAATGCTCTACGATCGTCAAGCGTCAACCGACAAGCCTTTGCGATTCGCCCTCTTTATGAGCCGTCCGGTATGCGATATTCGCCAACTAACCGAATATGGCAAGGGGCTAGGCGCTACATTTCTCCCCGCATGGTTCACCGACCGAGGGCTCTACGATAACGACTCTTACTCTACCGACGATATCTTCGGTTTCCTCGACGACCAATCGGGCACATCGACCTCTTCCGACAGACTGCGTATCGCCGTCGGACGTATCCCGGCAACCTCTCAATCCGATGCCAAGACGGCTATCGACAAGATTGAGCGATACTACTCAAAGATGCCGAAATCTAATTGGAAGAATAATATTATCGTGACCGCCGACGACGAAGATGCCGGAATACATATGACCCACGCTGAATGGTTTAGCAACTACGTTTCGACAAGCAACGGCGGTAATAATAGCTTCATTAAAAAACTCTACATCGACCAATATGAGCGCTCTTCAAATATCTGCGAAGAGGCGCGTCAGGTCTTCTACAGATATCTCGACGAAGGCGCTATGTTTTGGTTTTACACCGGTCATGCTAACTCGACATCTATGACCGCAGAGTCGCTCGTGACCTATTCAGACCTCAACAACCTCTACCTACGTCATTGGCCTGTTGTCTACGCCGCAACATGTAATTTCATGCGTTGGGACTCTCCCTCTATTTCCGGAGCTGAAATCCTTTACAAGAATCCTAACGGCGGAGTAATTGCCGGCATTTCAGCAACCCGTGCGGTTTACATTCCAAACAATGGCAACCTCTCCGCAGCGATGGGACGCTGCCTGTTGGCGCGCGACGAAAAGGGCAATTTCCGTACGCTCGGCGAAAGCTATATGCGAGCCAAGAACGACTATATGGATGAAACTCATAAAGACACCTCCGGCAACCCGGCCCCGCTCCCCCGTTCCGACTCAAATAAGCTCCGCTATGCACTTATGGGCGATCCGGCGCTAAGGCTGACTATCCCCTCTTCGGAAATCATTCTCGACCGTATTGATAAAACAAACCTCCCTATTGCTCCCGATCAAGAGCCGCCCTGCTTGATGGCGCGCCAACAAACATCTATCGACGGACACATCGCCAACAATAATGGAGCGATTATCGCCGACTTCAACGGTCAGATTGTCGCAACAATCTACGACGCCGAGCAAACAATTACAACTCAAGGATATAACCTCGACGATCCTTTTATTTTCGAGCAACAAGGCGGACGTCTCGTTGTCGGAAATGCTATCGTTAAAGATGGTAAATTTACAATCCCCGTAAATATGCCGTCTGAGGTAACAAACAACTACCGCAACGCGGCTATCAACCTCTACGCTTATGAAGATAATAATGGGCGAGAAGCTGTTGGTGTAAACCGCGACTTCTTCGTCTACGGCACAGACTACAACGCGACACCCGACACTGTCGCGCCATCTATCAACGCGCTCTACCTCAACCATCCGTCATTTATTTCGGGCGACAAGGTCAACAACTCACCAATGGTTATTGCCCAAATCTCGGATGACCGAGCTATCAACCTGTCAACCGCCGGTATCGGACACCAAATGGGCTTATATCTCGACAATGGCAACAAGACCTACACCGATGTCGCAGACTATTTCACCCCCAACTCTGACGGCACACCCGGCGGAACCATTGCATATCCCCTCGAAGGCCTCGCTGTCGGAGCCCACTCGCTACGTCTGCGTGTTTGGGACACAGCCCCCAACTCTGCCGATGCATCTATCGACTTCATTGTCGCGAAAGAGATACTCCCGACTATCTACGACGTATATACCGACTGCAACCCCGCGTCTGTCGAAGCCAACTTCTACGTCAGTCACGACCGCCCCGATCGCGATCTAACCGTCACAATCGAAGTGTTCGATATGATGGGTCATCGTCTATGGCAAGCTACGCAAGAAGGGCGTAGCGATATGTTCCAAAGCCAACCGATTACGTGGGATCTCACCGATTTCGGCGGTCACCGCGTAGGCCGTGGTATCTATCTCTACCGCGCCACAATCTCTGACGAAAACTCCGGAGAAAAAACAGCGACCGCTTCGCGTCGCCTCGCCGTCACCGCCCAATAACCGCCCTACTTTTCCGCTCGCTTTCTTCTCTCCGGCAAAGAGATTCTGCATTTTTTCGCAAATTTACGGGCGATTTAAGATACAGCGGTTTTCCTCCCGAAATTGCTCTACACAGCCGGTATATGGTTGGCAATGCACGCCTCTGAATTCTCAACTACGATAATAATTCTTATTTCAGATATTTGTGTCTGTTTAGCCAAGAATAAGAGCCAAGAGTGATAGTGGATATTCAGCGAAAAAATGCTAACTTTGTGGTGTTGCTAAAACTGTGTGAAATGACAAATTTTCTCTCCGGAGCGTGGAGATGGACTAAACGATATATTACGATACCACTGTTAATCGCCGTGGCATATATCGTTTTTGTCTTATTCTTCAACGAAAACTCCTATTTCAAGAGCATGGAATATCAGGCGGAAATCGACCGTCTGGAAGCGGAAATAAAAGAGAATAACGACACGATGCGCTATTACCATCAGCTCAACTCATCTCTGTCGTCGAGCCGAGAAGAGCTCGAACGAATTGTCCGCGAAGAATATCACATGCAACGTCCGAACGAGGATGTGTATGTCGTTGAATAAATCTCACTATCGTTGCGCCCCGAGCGCCGCCTCTAATAATAAATAATATCGCTATGGCAAAGAATAAAAACGAACAGCCAATATACTCTCTTGACGAACTTCAAGGGAAAGCCCCGGCTACAGCAATCGTGATTCTCTCGACTATCGGTTTGTTGACAATTGCGGTCGGCGCATTGTTGCCGATTTTCGCTATAAAATATGGTCAGCAAGCCTTCGGTTGGTGGAAATATGCCTATGCTGCCGGAGCAATCTGTTTCCTCGTCGGTAAAATTTTCTCTCCCTACACAGGCAGTCATCCCCGCATCAAACGCCTCTATAGAATCGAATCTTGGAGCGCCGTATTTTTCTGCGTTGCCGCCTTCTTCCTCTTTTGGGGCGACTACGAATCAATGCGCGACGTTTGGGCGTTCACCCTCGCCGGCGGTGCGCTGTTGATTTTCACTACTATCGCTATTCCGCGAACCATCAAAAAAGAGCTCAACCGCAAAGCCTGACACAATGAAAATAGCCCTCATCGGATACGGCAAAATGGGGCATGCCGTTGAGAAAATTGCCCTCTCGCGCGGTCACGAAATCGTCTGCAAAATCGACGCCGGAGAAGATGATAAATTCGCCTCTAACGACTTCTTGTCGGCTGATGTTGCTATCGAATTCACAACCCCGTCAACAGCTGTCGACAACTTCCGACGTGTGCTCGCCGCCGGAATCCCTTTGGTATCAGGCACAACCGCTTGGCTTGACCGCCTCGGCGAAGTAAAAGCAATGGTTGCCGATGCTCCGCAAGGACTTTTCTGGACTTCTAATTTCTCTATCGGAGTTGCCCTCTTTAAGAAAGTTATTTCTGAGGCTACAGCGCTGCTCGACGACTACCCTGAGTATCGTGCCGAGATGAAAGAAATTCATCATATCCATAAGCTCGACCACCCATCCGGCACAGCCGTATCAACTGCCGAAACAATGATTGCGGCAAGCCGAAACTTGACCGAGTGGACGGAAGACGCTGATGTCGCCGCCGGAAATCCTTCAACCTTACTTATCAACCACGAACGCGAAGGAGAAGTGCCCGGAACCCACATTGTTAGTTGGACCTCGCCTGTCGATGCTATCACTATCGAACACCGTGCTTTCTCGCGCGAGGGTTTTGCTTTCGGCGCCGTCAAAGCCGCCGAATGGATGTTTGCCAACCATCCCAAGGGACTCCTCTCAATGAAAGATATGCTCGGCTTCTAACGCCGCAATGATATTAAACAAATAAGGTCGTTAAAGCCAATAAAGACTTTGACGACCTTATTTGTTTAACGACCACTATAATTTATCTATTTACAGACGCTAACCATCTGTAAACCTATTTTTTACTTATAATTCTCAGCTTGATGGCGGATAGCTTCATAGAGGCGAATATCGACATCGGTCAACGCGCGATGACGACGTGCCATCATGCGCGATGCGATATCGAGGAATTTTTCCATAGGCAGGTCGGTAAAACCTTGCGCCCCACCTTCGCTAAATGATGCCACAAAATTGCGAGGGAAGCCGGAGCCATAAATATTAACTCCGACACCAACAACAGTTGCAGTGTTAAACATCGTGTTGATACCCGCTTTTGAATGGTCACCCATTATCAATCCGCAGAATTGCAGCCCGGTCTTGAGGAAACGGTGACTGCTGTAATTCCACAACTTGATTTCTGTATAGTCGTTCTTCAAATTCGACGCAACGCAGCCGGCTCCGAGGTTACACCACTCACCGATTACCGCATTGCCCAAGAATCCGTCATGAGCCTTGTTTGAGTAGCCCAACATAACAACATTATTGAGCTCACCACCAACTTTACACCACGGACCGAGCGTCGTGCCGGGATATATCTTCGAGCCCATATTAACCGTTGAATGTTCGCCAAGAGCAATCGGACCTCGCAAACATGAGCCCTCCATAATCTCAACATTTCTGCCAACATAAATCGGACCGTGAGAGACATTTAACACAACCCCTTCAACGATTGCCCCACTTTCAATATAAACCAAATCGGGGTCTCCGATAACCGTGTTGCTTCGAGGAATAGACTGACCTTCGCGTCCGCGAGTCAAGAATTCAAAATCCTCCTCAATCTTTTTGGCGTTGAGTTGGAAAATATCATAGAGGAAGTCAATCGTATCGACCTTCGAGTCATATCTCTTAACAATCTCAGCGCCCCCGCCATAGCAACTGGCAACGGTCAATTCCTTACCACGGCTCGAAACTGCAACAAGAGCTTCGCCGGGCTTCAATTCGCCAACAGCCTTGGCGAGTTCTTCTTGCGGAACAACATGCGACGCCACGATAATATCCCCCTCCGAGGGGTCTGCCGTGGGAAATTTTTCCCTCAAATATTCCTCCGCATCATATCGGTAGTCACCTTTAAGATACATCTCCCATTTCTGACGGATTGTGTTAATTCCGACAAGAATGTCAGCCACCGGCCTAGTATAGGTCAGCGGGAGCAGGTTGACATGGGTTTCGGGAGAATCCCGGAGAATTATCTTACGCATAGCCATGACTGATTAAGGTATGTTGAAATCTACAGTTCCTCTTTTATAGAGGAAAAGTTCTGTTTTATATTTAGAGCAAAAGTATTACTTTTGCAAAAGAAAAACAAATTTTAGACCAATGAATTACCTGCCTACAGCAATCGAAGGAGTATATATTATTGAGCCGAAACGCTTTGGCGACGCTCGCGGCTACTTTATGGAAACGTTTAAGCTCGCCGAATTTCATGAAAATGTAGATCCGGCGGTAGAATTCGTGCAGTGTAATGAATCTATGTCTACTCGTGGGGTGCTTCGCGGGTTGCATTTCCAAAAGGGGGAGTTTTCTCAGGCAAAACTCGTCAGAGTTTCGCAAGGCACCGTTATTGATGTCGCCGTTGATATCCGCAAAGGCTCACCGACATTCGGCAAATATGTCGCCGTTGAGTTGTCTGCAGAGAATTCACGAATGCTCTTCATCCCTCGCCATTTCGCCCACGGATTTATCGTGATTTCCGAAACAGCCCAATTCCAATATATGGTCGACAACATCTATGCTCCACAGTCTGAAGCGACTCTCCGTTTCGACGACCCCGAAGTTGCAATCGAATGGCCCTTGCCCGCATCTGAGCTTAACCTTTCGCCCAAAGATCTTCAAGGTATCTCTCTGGCTGAAATCCGCGCCAATCTTTAAACACCTCCTCCCCAATGAAATCCGCATATCAATCTACAGACGTGTCGGCTAAAGCGCCAATCAGTCTGTTTCGTCAATTAACAGCTTCTGAAATCAATATTCTTGAAAAACAAGGCTGTCGATGTCGCGATTGGAGTTTAATTACTGCCGAGGAGCCTTTTTCTCCTGACCGTTATCGTAACGTCGTTTTCTCGGGCGAAGTTTCATTGGGAAGCACTGATAAAGAAACATTAGTCGCCGGCATTGCGCGTCAATGCGGCATTTACGACGCAACTGTCGCGAATTGCCACATCGGTCGCAATTGCTATATCGCCAACATTAGAGGTAGCCTGCTAAACCTCAACATCGACGATGATGTCATCATCGATTCCGCTTATTCGATTTCAGCAACCGGCAATAGCTGTTTCGGCAATGATGTCAAAATAGAAGTAATGTGTGAGACCGGCGGACGCGAAGTGACAGCCAATGTCGCAATGACCGCCCAACTCGCCTACCTCATCGCCTTTTATCGCCATAACGCCCTACTATCTAAAGCCCTTGAGGCAATGGTTGAGCGTTTCGCCTCTAAGCATCTCAACTCGCGAGCCCTCATCGGGCGCGGCGCTCAAATTATCGATTGCCGCGAAATCTGCGACGTCAATATCTATCCCGGAGCCGTCATTAACGGAGCAACACGCCTTCGAAACGGCTCAATTTGCAAAGCCTACGTCGGCGCCGGCGTTATCGCCGAGGATTTCATTATTCAAGATGAAGCGAAGGTAGATTCCGGCGCGAAAATCCACGGCTGTTTGGTTGGCCATTGCGCAGAGGTCAGCTCCGGCTTTACCGCCCATGATACTCTAATCTTCTCCAAGAGTCGACTCGAAAATGGAGAATCTGCATCTGCGTTCTGCGGCCCGTTCACAACATCGATGCATAAGTCGTCGCTGCTTATCGGTGGCTTATTCTCTTTCTTCAACGCCGGTTCGGGAACGAATCAGAGCAACCATATGTATAAGCTCGGTCCGATGCACCAAGGTTCGCTCGCCAGAGGTTGCCGCACCGGTAGCGACAGCTATCTGATTTGGCCCGCCACAATTGGCGCATTCACAACTATCATCGGTCGCCATTATTTCAACCCCGATACTCGTCTTTTCCCCTTCTCATATCTCGTCAATGACCCGACGGGCAAATCTGAATCTCAATCGCTGCTGATTCCGGGAGCGACAGCCGGCTCTGTTGGTCTCGCCCGCGACGTCGAGAAGTGGCCCGCCAGAATAGAAGGGGCGGCTCAAGATGATTTGATTAACTTCAATTGGCTCTCTCCCCTCACTATTGGCAATATTCTGAAAGCATTGGAATTGCTCAAGCAATGGGAAGAAGAGACATCTGACGATTCCGACCCGTTGATAAAAATACAAGGCTGCGTTATCCCCCGACGTTCCGTATCGAGGGGCATTACTCGCTACCAACGTCTTGTAAAGCTATATGCCGGAGGAATCTTCCGTCGCAAAATTTTATCAATGATTGCGACAGCCCCCGAGATGACCGCCGAGCAACTTATCGAAAAACTCCGCCAAAAACCGAACATTGCCGGTTGCGGTCAGTGGGTCGACATTTGCGGCATGCTCGCTCCGCGCGAATCTATCGACGCTCTCTGCCAAGAAATCATCGAGAATGAAGAAATCTCTATTGAAACGGTTTGCGCGCGTTTTAGAGATATTCACGAGCATTACAACGCATATTCTTGGTGCTGGGCTTGGCATAACCTGCAATCCTATGTTGGCATCGACTTTTCGAGACTAACCGTCGAAGAGTTATCAACCCTACTGCGAGATTGCAACAACGCTGCCGAAGAGTTGCAAGATTGTTTTATGAAAGATGCCGCTAAAGAATTCGACCCGACTCGCGCTTCTCTCGGTTTCGGCATCGACGCAGCCGACAACCAACAAGAAATTCTCGACGACTTTGAGCGTGTAAGAGGCACTCTTTCGTCGCAACGTTTCTTAGCTATGCTTAATCGCCGCGTCGCAACTTTCACCGGTTCTCTCAAAAATATTATCAATATTCTTGAACAAACAACCGAATTATGCAACAAAAAAAATTAAGCCCCAACCCCGCCCAGAAAGCCCACAGAGGGGGTTGCGAATTTTTTTGAAGATTTTTTTGAAATTTCTTGCAAAAAAATTTGGTAAATCGAAAAACTTGCCGTAACTTTGCACTCGCAAACGACAAGGAACAACAACCTTAAAGATTGCAAGAAAATAGTTCCCTGAAATTCTCTCAGTCTTTTAGACGAACAAAAATTGGTGCGGTAGTTCAGCTGGTTAGAATACCTGCCTGTCACGCAGGGGGTCGCGAGTTCGAGTCTCGTCCGCACCGCTGGAGAGAGAGGAGAAGGAGTAGAGTTAATCTTCGGATTACTTTGCTCCTTCTTTTTTTATCTATATCCGTTTTTTTCCTTACATTTGTCGTCGGAACTCATCAGACTTGCCCACAAGCGACGAACCATCGAAAACAATGAAAACCCTCTGTAAGATATTTTTCCTCATCTCGGCTTTTTTCATTTCGAGCTGCTCAGGCTCAAGAGAATTTAGGCTTGACGCCGTTACCGACGATATCGGCACCCAGAATGTCAGCCTCATCTACTATTCCGGTGGCTCTTATCATATCAAATCTATCCCGGCCATCGACGGACAATTCTCGCTCTCCGGCTCTCTATCAGCCCCCACATTTGTTGAAGTTTACACCAATAGCGGAGCGCTCTTGGGCGAATGCATAATCGACGGTGGCGACGTCATTAAAGCTCGTTTCTCTAAGCTAAACCCCGAAAATATCAAAATTGAGGGTAACAAAGACGCCGAACAACTCGCCGAATTCTTGAAAGAGAACCATCAACTAATCGACAGCATCGATACTGCCGGCCTAAATCAAGCTATCGAATCTTTTATAAAAAAAGACCCTAAACGCTTCGTAGCAACGGTCTTGCTCAGCAGATACTTCACCGTTCAAGGATATGAGCAAACAGCTCTCGAACTTATTCAGCTTATCCCCAACAAATATCGCAAAGATCAATTCTCTTTGGGGTTTGAGCAGTTACTAAACCGCTCTATTGAGTCTGACTCTATCACAATCAACCAATTCCGCGCATTCTCTCATAAAGATACCGTCACATCATTCTCTCCCACCGGAACGAAAATTAACCTGTTAATGCTGACCGACAACGACACTCGTTCAGCCGACTCTATCAAAGAGATGCTCTCTGTGTTGCGCGCCGGCGATCCGAAGGTTGATTCGCTCAGAATTGTCGACCTCGGCTGTGACCGCGACACCATGCTCTGGCACTCATCGTTGCGCAGCCTCCCCGAAGACTACCCCGACAACATCACCCGCCTATGGCTAAACGCCGGTATGGCAACTGAAGAAGTCGCTTTGACTGCCCCGACAACAATCCCCTTCTTCATTCTGACCGACTCTACCGGCAGATTGCTCTATCGCGGTCAGTCGACAATCGCAACCCGCGCGGCATACGGTCAAATCGCGAAGAAACATTGACCACAACCTACGCTCAACATTCTCTCGCATTCCCCCCACCCTACATCTCCCTTTACAATGTTAGTAAAAGTTTGCGGAGCAGCCCTCCAGGGCATCGACGCCATTAAAATATCCATCGAAGCTCTTGTCGAGCCGGGGTTCTCTATTACTCTTGTCGGGATGCCCGACAAAGCGGTGAAGGAGAGTATACAGCGCGTCGAATCTGCTGTCAGCCACAGCGGACTTGAATTCCCGCGCCGCAAAATTTTAGTTAACATGGCGCCCGCTGAAGTAAGAAAAGAGGGCGCCGCTTACGACCTCCCCTTAGCTGTCGGTATTCTCGCCGCTGACCGAAAAATCACCACCGATGGGCTCGACCGATACATGATAATGGGAGAACTATCGCTCGACGGCTCCTTACTGCCGATAAAAGGCGTACTGCCGATGGCTATTCTCGCCCGACAAATGGGGCTACGAGGCTTTATACTCCCCGCTGAAAACGCAACAGAAGCTGCCGTCGTCAACAACCTCGAAATCTACGGCGCCCACTCGCTACGCGAAGTCATCGACCACCTTTCTGGCGTAATACCTATCGAGCAAACTATTGTCGACACCCGTGCCGAGTTCGGCAAAGCTTTTGAAAACTTCCCCTTCGACTTCTCTGACGTAAAAGGACAAGAAAACGTAAAACGCGCCTTTGAAGTTGCTTGCGCCGGTGGACACAATATTCTCTTAGTCGGCCCTCCCGGCTCAGGCAAGTCGATGATGGCAAAACGACTACCATCAATTTTGCCCCCTCTAACCCTTCACGAAGCATTAGAGACGACAAAAATTCACTCCGTAGCCGGAAACCTGAAAGGGGGCTCTTGCTTAATGAGTCACCGCCCCTTCCGTGCGCCACACCACACTATCTCTAACGTAGCTCTTGTAGGCGGCGGAACAAACCCGATGCCGGGTGAAATCTCCTTAGCCCATAATGGCGTATTATTCCTCGACGAATTCCCCGAATTTAGTCGGACAGCCCTCGAAGTAATGCGCCAACCCCTCGAAGACAGAAACATCACCGTAGCACGCGCAAAATACACACTCGAATATCCCGCAAGCTTCATGCTCGTCGCTTCGATGAACCCATGCCCCTGTGGCTACTACACCCATCCGACAAAAGAGTGTACTTGCTCCCCATCACAAGTTCAGCGTTATCTCGGACGCATTTCCGGTCCGCTACTCGACCGCATCGACCTACAAGTCGAAATCCAACCCGTCCCCTTCAACGAACTGCGCGAAGCCCCCGCCGGAGAAACCTCCGCTGAAATCCGCAAACGAGTCGTTGCCGCCCGAAACATTCAACTCGAACGATACAAAGAATTCCCGGGCATATATTGTAACGCCCAGATGAACTCTCGAATGATCGCCCGTTGGGCCTCTCCAGACCCCGAAGCGATGAAAATTCTCGAACAAACAATGACACGATTCGACATGTCGGCTCGCGCCTACGACCGTATTCTAAAAGTAGCCCGCACTATTGCCGACCTCGAAGCCTCTCCCATCATAACCGCTATTCATATGCGCGAAGCCGTCTCTTATCGCAACCTCGACCGCGCCTCTTGGGGGCTAAAACTCTAACCCCACACCTATCTCCACCCCCCCCTCGCAATTGTCTATTCAACTTCTATAAGTGAATCTCGGCATTAAAGACTCTGCGCTGAGCAACCGTTCGCTCAACTCTGAGTATGCCGAAAGCGCAAGATATTAGGCGTTAACGTTTAAACACAACAAAGGCTGCGCAGCCTCGACTGCGCAGCCTTTGTTAGTGTTTGATATGGTTAGATATTACTTAACGCAAATCTTGAGAGTAGAAGCACCGTTAGCGCTCTTAGCAACTGCTACATAAACGCCGGCAGCAAGCGCGTCGGTTGATACGGTTTCGTAACCGGCAAGCAGTTTAACACCTGAAAGGTTATAAACTTCGATTGCCGAACCTTCGGCTACGAGGGTTGAACCGTTGTAGCTCAACTGAGCATCATTCTGTGCGAGGACTCCTTCAACACCGCTCTTTTCAAGCACTGTAACATGAACTAATGCTGACTTGCCGTAGAGGCTCAGTGAGATGTTAGTTTCGCCAGCCTTAAGACCGGAGAAGACAAGAAGAAGACCATTATCGGCAAAGTCCATATTTGTCATTTCGAGCAATGACTCGTCATAATCGCAGAGGAAGCCTGAAACCAAATCCATGTCGATTTCCGCACCAGAGATGATTACGTTGATTGCAACTTCGTCACCTTCGGTTATGGTTACTTCTGTCGGGTCTGTAAAGAGAAGTATTTCCTCGAAATAGAGGCTGGGAGAAGTTGTTGAAGCCAATGACCAAGGAGCAGCTTCTTCGCTACCATAAACTAACGAAAGATTTTCTTGGAAGAATGACTGGCTAAGCTCTGAAGTTGCGATAGACTTACCTTCGGTTGAATCAAGGTCGTCAGCGATGGTGCTGTCGATGATTGCGAGGGCTGAGTTTACGTAGTTATTCTTGATGGTTACTTCTGCGGGATAAGGATCGCCATAGATAGGTTGCCATGTATTTTGGTCATAACCTACCATATCTGCTTGATTTGCGCGAGAAGAACCCACAACACGGTGAACGGTTGTATTCTGTGTTGCATAATTACCTTCGCCTGCGTCAGGAGCAGTAATTGAGGTCAAGTTTACATAGTTGTTGTAAATAACCGGAGTAGGTTCGGTTTCAGAATCTTCTTCACCATAGGTCATGGGCAAATCTCCGGCGATACCGCCAACTTGAGCTCCGCCGCCCCACATAGCACATTCGGTTGCGGTCAATGTGCCTTGTACGTGGTTATTGCAGAAGGGCACATTAGCAGCTCTACCTACGATACCTCCGATAATGTTTTTAGCTGTGATATCAGCGTCAACATGACAGTTTTTAACGCCAAGACCGTTGCTACCAACTGATCCAAGAATACCACCAACTTCAGAACCGCCGATGATTGTTCCGCCAAAGTAGCATGCGGATACGGCTGAATTAGTTGCTGTACTGCAAACAATACCACCGACACTGTTGCCATCTGTTGTTTCAACATGACCTCTGAATGAAGATTCGCTGATTAAGCTGAATGAATCGGCGCCACCAACGATACCACCGACGTTACCGGTTGAGGTTACGGTTGAATTGTAGATATGTACGTTGTTTACTTTACCAGATGAAAGCTGACCAACAATCAAACCTTGAGCTTCAGCTGTAGCTGAAAGTTTTGCGTTGTAGAACTTCAAGTTCTTAACGATACCGCTGTTTGATTCGGTTGCAGAAGCGTTGCCTTCAGCATCGACTGTAGGAGCAGCGCCTGACACTCGGGGAAGAAGAGCGCGACCGTTAATGCTGAGATTACTGATAAGGTGGTTGCGTCCGTCGAGCACACCGGTGAAGTTAAAGCTGTTTTGATTGATTACTACACCGTCTGCGTCGATATCGTTTACGACTGCGAAGCAAGCGTTGGGCGCAGATTTAATCTGCATAAGACCACCGACAGTTGTAATTTCGTAGGGATTTTCGGCTGTACCGTCACCGGCTTCGAAGCGTACCAAGGGGAGATCATAGTAGGTTACGGTATACTGCCAATTGCCGTAAGTCTGTAAATTATATACAACCAACAATTTCGGATTATCAGTGGTCGCATTTGAAAGCTCTACGGTCTGAATATTACCTAAAGTTTCGCTGGGTCCGGCGGTTGTCAAGATACCCTTTTCAGGGTTAGCACTAATTACTGAGAATTCTTCGTTGATACCGGCGCCGACTGCGCTACGACGCTTAATCAACAACATGTATTCGCGATCAGAGTCGAGGTTGAAGAGGTAGGGGTTGAAGGCTGTAGCATCTGAGAAAATAGTCGCATAATCAACACCGGTGCCCATGTTAATGTCATCAACTGAAACGACATCACCTTCGGGTGAAGCGAAGACAACATAAACATGGTCTTTACCATCCTCTCCGGTGAAACCGGTTGTTTGAGGAACTACATAAAGGTAGCTATCCTTATGAGCGATACGGTCAACCTGAATATTCATGCTGTATTTGGGGTTGCCGTCGTTGAAGTTCTGAGGAATTGTTTGTTCAACTTCGCCGGTCAGAATGTTGACAAACTGGAAGGAATAGAGACCATCTTCTTCGATAAGAAACATTACCTGCGGATCGAATCCGGCAACATCGCTCATGAAGAAACCGCCATCAACATCTGTAGCGATAGTGTATTTGAACGTACCGGCGCCATCTTCGCCCTTCTTGGCTCCGTCATATACTTCGTAGTCATAAGTATATGTGTCACCGCCCTGATGAGAGTGAGCGCGAGTAAGGATGATAGATGGAGTGCCATCTTCGTTGCGGCTCATATCTATGTCGCCGTTGTATTGGAATGTACCGACATAGAGGAACTGATAGTTGTTGTCAGTAGCGCCGAGGGGGAAACGAGTTGTGCTGTAAAGCGTAGCTTCTGTTGTCCAAGAGCTCTCGGGAGCATAAATCTTAACAATCAATTCGTTATCCGGGGTAGGTCTATCGTTAGAGTAGTCATAGGGGTCGACAAACCAGCTATATTTCAACTCATTAGTTGTGAAATAGGGAGTCCCATCAACAGCAGTTGCAAGGAAAGGCACGGCATCAGCTCCGGGCTGTGTGAGCATCGGAATGCGGCAATCGAGCACTACAGCGTGGTCTCCATAATAGTCAGCCTTTTTATAAGTAACGAAGCGGTAATCTGCAACATTGACTAAACCATTAATTTCGGGTGTTTGGGTATCTTCTTCAGTCAAGAAGGTGATATAATAATTCTCGCTCCATGCATCTTTAGCTGCATTAATGGCTGAAATGTAGTAACCGTCGAATGTTTTAAGACACGTTGATTGGGCGTCATCGTCAAGTTGTGTGATAGAGTAAACTCGAGTATAATTGTGGTTTACATATTCAACTGTGTTTACCGCAACACTAACCATGACTTCATAATTCGGGTCAGTGTTAAAGAACTTCTGGGTTACAGCAGGTCCGATTGAAACTTCGGAAATACGAGTCTCATTTTCAGCCAACTCGATATCATCGCGGATCGAACCAACCTTGGTCCAAGTTGCATCATAGATGTCAATGCTAAATCCTGAGATATTTCTGCCGTCTTTGCGAAGGTAGTCGCCAACGTAATACCAAGTTTCGTTATTGGGGCCATCGAGATAGCTAATAATTGCACCTGTCTGACCAACATTGAGATCGATGCTCTTTAATGCGCTTACCTTAAATGAGCCATCTTGTTTTGAGGGAGCATTCTGTTTTCCGACGGTCGGATTACCTAGCCCTTCTTTTACCAACTCTGCCTTCGCTTTTGGTGCGAACTGGAATGGTGATGAGCTCAAACGTGTGGCGTCGGCATGTCCTGTTGCCGTTGCCGCCATGGCCGGAAGTGTCAAGCAGACACTCAAAGCCACACTTAAGTAGCTGTTCTTTTTCATAAGCTGCGTTTTATTTACGAATTGCAACTTCACAACTCGTTGGTTAAAATTATCATTATTTCACACCTAACGACCGCCGATTTACAACGGTTCACAACTTGGAGTACGAGAGATCAAACTAATAGTAGACAAAAAGTTTAATATTTTTCACAATTAGCCATTATCAGTAAAAACACTTTTAACAAAAAAGCATGGCAAATTTACTTTTTTTCTCTTAATATCCCAACTTTTTTCTACAAACTTTGTAAAAATTCTGACAACACGCCCTCGCAAATCGACATTTATCCGACCTTCTCCTATCCTTAATTACAAACCGAGATACGCTGATTGGCGACACTTTTGAAAAACATTTTGAAAAACAACAGGTTGCCAACCATCTCTTTTTTTGGAGTTTTGGGGGGATTTGCGTAACTTTGCAACCAAATATTGTCGATTCAGACCATGAACATTTCATATAATTGGTTAAAAGAATATGTCGATTTCGACCTCACTCCGGCCGAACTGACCCAAGCGCTCACTTCGCTCGGGTTGGAATGCGACACTTTTGAAGAAGTAGAGTCGATTCGTGGCGGACTCCGCGGTATCGTAATCGGTAAGGTTTTGACTTGCGAAGAGCACCCCAACAGCGACCATCTACACATCACGACCGTCGACCTCGGCGGCGAGTCGCCCGTACAGATTGTCTGCGGAGCCCCGAATGTGGCTGCCGGACAGACCGTCGTAGTTGCAACTGTCGGCGCTACCCTATATCCGACCGGCGAAGAGAATGGTTTCCAAATCAAGAAATCGAAAATTCGCGGCGTTGAATCGCTCGGTATGATTTGCGCTGAAGATGAAATCGGTGTCGGTGAAGCCCATGACGGCATCATCGTTATCGACCGCGAGGTTGCCCCCGGCACCCCCGCTGCCGAATTCTTCGGTCTGACAAGCGACTATGTTCTCGAAGTTGACCTCACTCCCAACCGTATCGACGGCGCAAGCCACTATGGCGTTGCTCGCGATTTGAACGCATACTTGACTCGCCATCACGAAAACGGCAATCTTCGCCGCCCATCGGTTGACAGTTTCAACGTTGAGAACCCTCAAGGAGGCATTACCGTTGAGGTCGAAGACCAACAGGGCGCTCCTCGCTATTCTGGCGTAACAATTAAGGGGGTAAAAGTTGCCGAGTCGCCCCAATGGCTCCGCGACAAGCTGACCGCTATCGGTATGCACCCCATCAACAATGTTGTCGATATAACAAACTTCATACTTCACGGTATGGGGCAGCCTCTCCACTGCTTCGACCTCGCCAAAATCAAAGGCGACCGCATCGTTGTCAGAACTTGCCCGACCGGCACTCGCTTTACA
Source organism: uncultured Alistipes sp. (assembly GCA_964638475.1). Taxonomy (GTDB): domain Bacteria; phylum Bacteroidota; class Bacteroidia; order Bacteroidales; family Muribaculaceae; genus UBA7173. The sequence continues at coordinate 80,647 of CAZXAZ010000008.1, forward strand.
ACTCTCGACGGCGTTGAGCGCGAACTCAATGAGGCCGACTTGATGATTTGCGACGCTGAAAAACCGATGTGTATCGCCGGCGTATTCGGCGGTCTCGACTCTGGCGTTACTGAAGAAACAACAGATATCTTCCTCGAAAGCGCTTGCTTTAACCCGACCCGCGTCCGCAAAACAGCGCGTCGCCACGGTCTCTCAACCGATGCGTCATTCCGCTACGAGCGCGGTTGCGACATTAATGCAACTATCTATTGCCTCAAGCTCGCCGCTCTTATGGTGAAGGAACTCGCCGGAGGCGAAATCACCGGTCCGGTTGTCGATATCTACCCCGAACCGATTGATTGCTTCCCCGTAGAACTTTCTTACGCATATCTTCGTAGCCTCGTTGGCAAAGAAATTACCAACGCAGAAATCAACGCTATCCTTAATTCTCTCGAAATTGAAGTTTCCTCTCTGACCGACGCTAATGGTCAGGCTGTAACAAACGAAGCTGATGCTGCGATAGCAAACTTGAAAGTGCCGACCTATCGTTTCGACGTGCGTCGCCCCTGCGACGTTGTCGAAGAAGTGTTGCGCGTCTACGGCTATAATAATGTAGAATACTCAACAACAGTCCACTCTTCACTCCAATTTAAGAGCCTCCCCGACGAAGCCGACGACCTCCGTCGTCTCATCTCTGAACAATTGACAGCCCTCGGCTTCAACGAGATTATGAACAACTCGCTGACCGCCGAAAGCTATTATGCCGAGCTCGAAAGCCTCCCCCTTAACCATTGCGTTAAGTTGCTCAACCCGCTGAGCGCCGACCTCGACGTTATGCGTCAAACCCTACTCTTCGGAGGCCTTGAGTCGATTGCCCACAACGTTAACCGCCGTGCTGACGACTTGGCAATGTATGAATTCGGTCAGGTCTATTTCAACAACCCCGATGCCGAATCTACCGCCGAAGCCCCCTTGGCTCCATTCTCTGAAAAGAGCCGACTCGGAATCTGGATGACAGGTAACCTCCGTCGCGCTAACTGGGCTCGTCAGGCTGAAGAAACTACCTACTTCGACTTGAAGGCTTGCGTAGCAAACATCCTCCTTCGTCTCGGACTCGCTAACGACAATATCCGCCTCGAAACTCTCGATGCTTCAGCTACCGGCGACATTTTCTCTGCCACTCAGGCTATCAAGACCCGTTCGGGCAAGCTCCTCGGCCAGCTTGGCATACTCTCGCGTAAGGTGCTAAACATCTGCGACATCAAACAACAAGTTGTTTACGCCGAACTCGAATGGGGCGAATTGGTTAAAATGACCGCCAAAACTAAGGTAGAATTCACCCCCCTACCCAAAACTCAGCCGGTTAAACGCGACCTCGCGCTATTGGTCGACACATCTGTCACTATGGCGAAAATCGAAGAAATCGTGCGCCAAACCGAGCGCAAACTTCTGCGCGATATCGACCTGTTTGACGTCTACGAAGGCAAAAACCTACCCGCCGGCAAGAAGAGCTACGCGATTTCGCTTACACTGCAAGATTTCGAAAAGACCCTGCAAGATAAGCAAATCGATAACACAATGAATCGCGTTATCGAGGCCCTCAAAAAGAACCTCGGCGCCGAACTCCGCTGATTTTTCACTCTTTAATAACAATAGAATTATAAACATAGACAGCCGAAAGGCTTAACAACATAACAATGGGAAGAGCATTTGAATACCGCAAAGCCCGCAAGCTCAAACGCTGGGGCAACATGTCAAAAACTTTCACTCGCATAGGTAAGGAAATCACCATCGCCGTGAAGGCTTCCGGACCAGATCCCGCCAACAACCCCCGTTTGCGCGCACTCCTCCAGAACGCCCGCTCCGAAAACATGCCTAAAGACACCGTCGAACGCGCTATCAAAAAAGCGACCGACAAAGACGCTAAAGACTACAAGGAGCTGACTTATGAAGGATACGGACCCTTCGGTATTGCAATCTTCGTTGAAGCTGCTACCGATAACAACACCCGTACAGTAGCAAACGTACGTTCTTACTTCACAAAACATGGCGGTAGCCTCGGTACACAGGGCTCACTGACATTCCTCTTCGACCACAAAGCCGTATTGAAAATCCAGGCTAAACCCGAAGTTTCTCTCGAAGACCTCGAATTAGAACTCATCGACTGCGGTGTTGAAGAACTTGAAGCCGACGAAGAAGGCGCAATCGTATTGACCGGCGCATTCGAAGACTACGCCAACATTCAAACCTACCTCGAAGAAAACGGCTACGAAATTCTCTCTACCGAGTTTGTTCGCATCCCCAACGACCTCAAAGAGCTCACCGCCGAACAGCGCGAAAGCATCGAAAAACTCCTCGAGAAACTCGAAGAAGATGACGACGTTACCCAAGTCTTCCACAACATGAAGGAAGAGGATAGCGACGCCGAAGCGTAACATCAACGTGAAATCTGAATACTTCTTCTAATATATCCGGTCGTTAAAGCCCAGCGCTTTAACGACCTTTTTTTCATACCCATCCCCTTTCTCAGACCTCTCCTCTCTCTCCACTCTCCTCTCTCCTCTCTCTCTCCCCCCCTCACAGAGCCCTCTCTCCATTTCTCGGGTGATGAAGGAGGATTTGAGAACGAAGCAACTGAGGATTAAGGTGAAGATAAATTTCAGTCGTAGCGATTGATTCATGGCCTAGCATTTGCTGGATAGCTCGCAAATTAGCGCCCCCCTCAAGCAGATGAGTAGCAAAGCTATGACGCAAAGTGTGTGGAGAAATCTTCTTACGAATATCCGCAGCAGCAGCCAAACGTCGAATAATAGTAAATATCATTTGGCGGGTAAGTCGCGAGCCATGTCGATTCAAAAATAATATATTCTCCTCACCCGGTTTAACCTCTGTTTTCGACCTAACTTCCCTCATATACTCCAAAATACGCTCAATCGAGACCTCAGACATCGGCACAACTCTTTGCTTGTTTCCCTTCCCCTCAACAATAAGATATTGTTCTTGAAGATACACCTTCGAAATTTCAAGATTAACAAGCTCGGATACACGCAGCCCACATCCGTAAAGAGTCTCAATAATAGCGCGATTGCGAATACCTTCAGGCTTTGCGAGGTCAATCACATCTATCATCATATCAATTTCCTCTATCGACAAAACCTCAGGCAAATGTTGCCCCAAACGAGGCGTTTCGAGCAATTCTGTCGGGTCATTTTCGATATAACCCTCAATTCTTAAGAAGTGGAAAAATTGCTTGAGACTGCTCACCAATCGCGCTTGAGAACGAACGGCAATACCAACATCATGGATTTCAGCCAAAAACTGCTGTAAATCTTCATAGCTGACATTGCTGAGCTTCAGAGGAGTCTGACGCCCCTCCTCTCCGTCACAAATACTCGGGTATAGCCAATCAAGCAACTTATCGATATCCATCTCGTAGGCAATACGAGTATTTTCCGACAAGCCCCGTTGCAACGTCAAATAACCGAGAAACGAACGCTTAAGGCGCCCGACGTCATCAATACTTCTCATCTATCCAATATATTAGAGAAGTATGTCGAAATCCTTTCTGGGAAGCTTGCGAAATGCCGTGTAGATACCCGTAACATCATCGTGGAAGGTCATGCCAAACGGCGCTACCATCGAAATCTGATTCCAAAGGCGACGGATAATATCGATATGCATATTACGGAAGAAGAACACAACTCCGGCAGGATGGTTCAACGCCTCTAGCAGATAACTTCTGACTATATTAAAATTGATGTCGATAGTATAGTTTATGATAATCACGCAGGGGCGCTCCGTATCAATCGCGACCGGATTCTCGCGCGACCAACGATAGAGATTTGCCGTCGGCACAGCGCGCTCGATAATCGTACGACTAACCTCATGGCCGCCACCGATTTCTATCACCTGCTCAGGATTAAAACGACAGAGAATCCTGAACAACATTCTCGCCTCTTGAGAAGCGTAGCTCGAAGCGGAAAACAGATTATTGTCGATAACCGAATCGCGACGCCTTTTGCCACAAAAAGCATCTATTTCGGGATAGGCATAATAGAAAGCCTTGCGGTCGCGCAACACTTTCGTTATAAAATCGAAAGCGAATGGAGAATGAACACCAAAGCCTCGGCTTGTGCGGTAACGGCCGGGCCATTTCAGAAAATTATAAATCCGATCAGCTAATGATTTCATCTCTTAATCTCCTCTTTATTTTCTGATTTGTCGGCTTCGTTTTTAGGAGATAATAAAACCCACAGCAAGCCACAACCCAAGCCGATATAAATGAGTATTATCGCCCAACGGGCAACACCAACGGTTGACGACACAGATTGAGGTTCGAACCTCATTTCAATCTTATGATGACCGGCGGGAACGGCAATAGCGCGCAACAGATAATTGACACGCGCGATTTCAACCGGTTTTCCGTCGATTTCAGCCTCCCAACCCCATGGGAAATAAACTTCAGAGAAGACAGCAATGCCGCCATTCTGAGAGGTCGCAGAATAGGTCAATCGATTAGGAGCATAAGAGGTTTCAAAGATTGTATCGCCATAGGCTATCGGAGTTGAAACATTTTCGAGAAGACCGGCAAACTTACGGTCGGCAACAGCCGTTACGGCAGGAGTAATTGTGTCGAGAGCCGCCATCTCTTCATCCGCTCCGTCGACGAAAACAACCCTATCGACAAACCATGCATTACCGAGAGCGTCGGGGTTAACCATCAGAGAATTATCTGCCGCAATAAGATATTTCGCGTTGAGCATATTCAACACATTAAAATCAGCCTGACTAACCTCAGCGCCTGAGATAAATTTACTCAAATGGCGGTCGATAAGGTCTTGATAACGGGTCAGTTTTGCGGCATGATACCCGCCAATCATCTTATGATGATAAGAGGGCTCGGCAGCCTGGAAGCGCGGAATATCCATCACACGATAATTCATCGCTGTATCAGCGAGTATCTGTCGATCGTTATTATTTAGAGGGAATGGGTCGGCAGCTGATAGCTCGGCAGAGCAGAAGCTATCGTGATTGAGGTAACGCTTATCGACGGTATAGAGGTCTATTACGATAAGTAATCCGATAGCAACAGCGCCATGCCAACTCTTACATTTTCCGTTAAGTGTTAGCCAAATCGCAACAAATGTCAGCAATATAAAAATCAGCGAGCGGAGTGAGTCGGCAGACACCATTCCGTAGCGAATTTCAGAGATGCAATTGGCGATTGCCGGATTGTTGATTGAATAGAAGCTGACAGCCTCAGCGGGGTAGCCGCCTTGGCGCAACTGCATCGCAATCATATTTGAGATATAAATATCGTTATCAGAAATTGCCGGACCGAAAAGCGACGGAGCGAGCCATCCGACAATGCAAAGCAAGGCGACAACGCCGAATGAAACAAATATCTGTTTCTTATAGCGAGCAAAACCTTTAGATGCAGTCAGCAGTTTCTGTAAGGCGAGAATTGCCAACACCGGCATCGTAAACTCAGCAATAACGAGAATACTTTCAACCGTGCGGAAACGACTATACATCGGTATATAGTCGATAAACAGGTCGGTCAGCCATTGGAAGTTACGACCGAGGGCGAGCAGTATCGACAGCAATGTCATTGCCAACAATGCCCATTTTAGCGGTCCGCGAACGATAAAACAACCCAAAACAAACAAAACGAATATAATCGCACCAACATAAACCGGACCGTTAGTGCCTTCCGGTTCCCCGAAATATTGACCGGCATAGTCGTTGACATATTGACGCTCGGCTTCATTGAGATTGGCGGCTTTTTCGGCAGCGCCTTCGACCTCCATTACCGAGGTGGGAAGCATACGTCCGGCAACCGGACGAGCCGATGCCCCACCCTTAATATTTGGGATTAAGAGTGAAAGCGATTCTGCCTTTCCGTAGCTATATTGTGTGATATAATTGCGGTCAAGTCCGTCGGTTTTTTGCTCTTCTTTTCCGGGCACGGTCAATTCGGTATGACTACCGCGCATCGACTCTTTCGAATATTTCCATGTGTTATAAAGAGTCGGCAAGTTGGCACAAACGGCTAATACAGCCGCAACCGTCAACGCCCCGGTTGCTTTCGCAAAACGGCTATATTTTTTGCGACGAATTGCGTCAATAGCATAGCAGATAACAATTGAGATAACCACAAAGAGGAAATAGTAGGTCATCTGCACGTGGTTATTATGAATCTGCATCATCGCAAATAAGGCGGCTAACGCACTGCCGGCAAGCCATCGTCCGCGATATGCCATTATGATACCTCCGATTGTCGGGGGAATATATGCCAATGTGACAAACTTCCATATATGCCCCGCACCGATAATGATAACGAAGTAAGATGAGAAGCCCCAAGCAATCGCACCGATAAGAGCATAATACCATCTAACTTTCATTGCTAACAGCATAATCAGCATACCCGCCATCATCATAAACAGCAAGTTTGATGGGGATGGAAGCCCTGCCCCGAAGAGAGGTGTTACCCAATTGAATAGCGCATCTGATGGGTATGAAGGATTAATTTGGAATGTCGGCATTCCGGAGAATAGAGAGTTGGTCCAACGCGGTTGGTCGGCATCGGGATTCTCGGCGAGGTAAGCTTGCACTTCCTGTCCGATAGCAGCCCCCTGTTGCATATCATGCTGACGAAGCTGATTCCCCTCCGACGCGTCGGGGTGGAAAAAAGCAAGCGAAAGCAATGCAATCACCGCAAGCGAGGCAAAAAATCCCCAAACTTGTGGCTTCTTGAGGTATGTAACAATTGTTGACGGTATTAATTTAAGTCTATCCGCGAGACCTGATTTATCTATTCTATTCATAACTATGGGCTTGTCTAATTAATCAAGCAAAGTCTATTAACTTACAAAGTTAATAAATCCCGCGGTAAATCGAAAAAGAGCAATCAGAAAAGTGAAGATGTAGAAAAAACGAGTCTGCGGTTTCCGGATTCAACACGCTGATTCAACAAGTATAGCGAATTGATATGCCAGACAGATTGTTATATCAGATAAGGAATGAGCCTGCGGAGCGGGTGGTGCTGTGCCATACTGCCGTTTTCCGCAGGTGATTCTGCGCTTTATATGCGTATTATAAATGCAATTAAATAAGTATAAAAAAGCAGTGGCACCGAAATCGGCACCACTGCGAGCATATAAAGTTGTCGTATTATTTAACGAGAGCTTTAGAAGCGATAATTAGAGGATAACTTTAGCAACCTTGTTGCCCTGAACGCGGATGTAAAGACCATTTTCGGGGTTAGCAACGCGCTGGCCCTGGAGGTTGTAGTAAACAACGGGAGCATTTGCGTCTACATCAGCTTCAATAGCTTCAACTGCAGAACCCTCTACCAACTTGTAGATAGTGGGGAGAGTGTATTCATAATCTGTGTTTTGCGGTGAGAAGCTATCATATTTTGTACCCTTACCAAGGACATAGTTTGTACGCATAGCGTTGGTAATGATAACATTGTCACCACTGAATTCGTATGTCCAGTAGTAGCCTTCGCTAAGGGTTTCGCTACATTGAATTGATGCATAAGTGTCATTCATACCATAGTAGCGACCGATATAATCAAGAAGAGTGATAGTTCCGTCTTTTACAGTAATAGCAAGAGCGTTATCTTCGCTTGTTATGATATTTTCACCTACGAAACTTGCTTCTGCGTCAAAATACATATAGCCATAAGCAGCTTCTGAGGTTACGGGTGCAGCAACTTTGTTGTTTACAACAAAGATATACTTACCGTTTTCGAGAGAAGTTGCTTTAGCGAAAGTTGAGCCTGAAACGGGATCGGGGGTTACTTCACCGCTCTCAGCATCTGTCATAATCACAAATTCTGTGAAACGAGTTTGTGTTGTAAAAGTAAGAGTAACAGCGTTTACAGGAGTCTCACTTTTCCAAACCAGCGCTGAAGTTGTAGCAGATGTTACTTCACCAACAGTTGCTGTAACAGTAGCATTGTTTGTTCCTTTTGATAAAGTGCAGTTGATTTGACCGAAAGTAACACCTTCAGGAGCGGTAATGGTCATTGAGTTACCTGGAGTTGAATTTGCGCCACCATAAATGCGAAGTGTTGTCTGCTGATCTTTGTTTGTAGACATAGCCCAATAGTAGGCAGGAGCATTTGTTGACTCGCCCTGTTCGAAGGTAAATTTATAACCACCGATTTCAAGTGATTCGATGGGCTGATAATGCATAGCAGCACCGTTATCGCTTTCACCATTAGTTCCGGCGGGACGTTCGTCTTCCAGTGTACCAACAAAATTGATAGCATCATTCGTGTTGAGGGTTACATTCTCAGCGAAAGCCACAGAAGCAACACCTGCAAAGCAAAGTGCAGAGAGTAAAAATTTCTTCATAGGTTTTTGAATTATAATTTGGTGTAATATTAATTTTGGTTTTAAGTATTGATTTCCAACTATTTAAAGAATTAACTCGGGTATTTTTAACACCGAATCAATCTTAAGCCCTCAAATCCACGGTAAAGTTACTACTTATTTTTCAAATAGCATCACTTTTCTCTCTGTTTAACAACATATTTTACAATAATTTCATAACAATCAAGTCTCAAAGAAAAGATTACATCAACAGTTTTTTTGAGGAATTAGATATTTCACCCTCCTCCATATCAGCTAACTCTTCGACAGCTCCAACACTCCTTCGTAGACTTCTCACCTTGTTTTGGAGTCTTTACAGGAAAAGTGACCAATATTTTGGTATTTGAGGCGAATTAGATTGTTGTGATAGCGCTGTATTTTGTGTAATTTTGCAGTCGCAAAAACCGCTAAATTCGTTGAGGCGTTGTATTTTATAGGTTTGTTTATTATTTGATTCTAATTTATGAGAGAGTTTACAATCAAAACGCGCGGAATAGTTATGATTCTTCTTATCGTGATAACCACATTTATCTGTGGTTGGCGAGCGGATGCGCAGATTGTAAATATCCCCTCTGAACCGCAGATTAACACCGATTCGCTGCGTCGCGCGTTTGCCGACCAACATTACTATTTCGGGCTTTATAAAGACAATTATTTCATTTTCGGTCCGCCGATTAATAAGACGCCCGACAAACATAACACTAACATCAAGTTTCAGATATCTATCGCCCAGAAGTTGACTAAGTCGACTCTGCCATGGGGAACATATCTTTATCTGTTTTATACTCAGAAGGTTTTTTGGAATATCCTCGAAAATTCGATGCCGATGACCGACTTGAATTTCAATCCGGGTATCGGTTTGACCAAACCATTGTTTGTCAAGAATCGTTTTATCGGTAAGTTGAGCCTTATTCTCGAACATGAGAGTAACGGACGCGACGGTCTTGAAAGTCGCTCTTGGAATAAGATTAGTTTCGCGGGTAGCATTATGGTTGACCCCCATTTCGTTGTGTCAGCGAAATTCTGGATACCAATTGTCGACGGAGAGAATAACCATGATATTCTAAAGTATACCGGTATATATCAAGTTGGTTGGCAAGCGCTGTCGACCAGTCGCAAGTTTACGATGGGGGTAACGCTAACTCGTCGTGCAAATGGATTTTTTAACTACAACACCTGTGTAGAGGCTGCATGGCGTTGGTCAACGCAGTCTAACCAATATTTTTTCTTGCAATATTACAACGGTTACGGCGAGGGGTTGCTAGCGTATAAGCAGTATGTTTCGCAAATCCGCTTGGGTATCGTTATTAAGCCGACACTCTTCTCCGAACTATAAACTCGCTCGACAACTACGAGGTCATTGCAAAGCGCTTTGCCAACAAAGAAACCAACCGCTGCGAAGTCGGCTTTTTATCTATTTTCAGCTCTTCTCTTTTATATTTTCCTTTACATTCCTTTGCATATCGACGCTTTGAGGCGCTTTGGGGGCGCTTTATTTTGTCATGCGGAAAAAAAGATGTAATTTTACGGACTATATCAAATCTGCGCCCGCTTGAGTATCAAGTGATGGCGACTAATTTTTTAACCATGACTTTCCATAAATTCGCTATTTTAGCAACAGCGACTTTCATGTCGGTTGCATCTATGTCGGCTTCCGAACCTGCCGGATACTATTCTACCTGCGAAGGTAAGAGTGGCAAAGCTTTGCTTCAACAATTACAATCGGTTATTGATGACCATACGGTGGTTGCATACAAAAACCTCTACACGGTCTACGATGATTCTGACCGCCATCCTGATGGCACTATCTGGGATATGTATTCTACGAAAAATTGGGGTAAGAATTTCGATAATGTAAAATGTGGCAACTATAGTGTTGTCGGTGATTGTATCAACAAAGAACACTCTTTCCCGAAGAGCTGGTTTGACGACCGTTCGCCGATGATGTCTGATGCATTCCATATTTATCCGACTGACGGTAAGGTTAATGGTCAGCGAAGCAATTATCCCTATGGCGAATGCGCAAACGGTTCTTCTCTATCTTCGAATGGCAAGGTCGAACCGCTCGGTAAATTGGGAAAAAGTACATTCCCCGGATATACCGGCACTGTCTTCGAACCGGATGACAAATATAAGGGCGATTTTGCGCGTACTTATTTCTACATGGCTGCACGCTATAACTCTCAAATTTCGACATGGAATAGCCCCATGCTTGCCAATAACAACTATCCTTGCTTCTCTTCTTGGGCATTGAACTTGTTGCTTAAATGGCATGAGCAAGACCCTGTTAGCGAAAAAGAGACCGTGCGTAATGACGCCGTTTATAGTCATCAGCATAACCGTAACCCCTTTATCGACCATCCCGAATTGGTTGATTATATCTGGGGTGACAAACAAGACCAAGAATGGAGCCTATCAATCGGTAGCGAACCGAAGTTTATTCTTCCTGTAGATAATTCTACGCTAGATATGGGCTTAGCCGGAATTGGTGTTACTCTTAACTCTGTTGTAACCGTTGCCGGTATTAATCTCGGCAGCGATGCAACCGTTTCAATCTCAGGCACAGGCTTCTCGGCTACGCCTCTCAATCTTGCAAAAACCGACCTCAACGCTAAGGGTGCATCGCTAACCATCAGCTATCTCAACTCTGTTGCCGGCAAGTCAACCGGAAAGGTTGTTATCTCTTCGGGCGATGCGAAAGTTACTTTAAACCTCAAAGCTGAGTCTGTCGATGGTCTGCCCGTGCTCGCCGCAAGCAACATTTCTTCGGAAGCGTTTACTGCCAACTGGGTATCTATCGACCCCGCCGGCACAGAATATACACTCGATGTACGCCGCGAAAATGTTTCTATCGATGGTTATCCCCGAAAGGTTGACGCTTCTGCCGGAAGCTACCGAGTGACCGACCTCGAACCTGAAACCGCTTACACATATACCGTTTCAAATCAGAAATACACTTCTGACGCTATCTCTGTAACAACAGCCGCTCCAACTCCCTCGGTAACATTCTTTTATGATGATGAGCTGTCTTTCTTGACAACTATCAACGAGCCCTCTGATATTGCTGAAATTCTTGTCGAAATCGAAAATATACCGGGCGATGTAACCATTAAGGTTGCTACTCCTTTCGAACTCTCTTTAAACAAACAGGAATGGGGTCAGAGCATAGTACTGGCTCCGGGAGCTGACCGCTTCTATATGCGACTCAACTCTTCTTCTGAAGGCCTCTTCTCAACATCGCTCACAGCTACTGCCGAAGGCGGATTCTTCAACGACGACGTTGATGTTGAAGGAAAAGTAACCCCGGCTGGTGTTGCTTTTGTCGAAGACTTTGAAAAGCAAATTCCTACAGGTCAAAGCAATGGCTACGGAGAGTTGACCTATAACGGTTCGGCTTCTACATGGAAGACTAACGGCGTATATTTTGAGTATGCCGGTTCAAACTCTAATCCTCATACCGGCAATCAGGCTGCGCGCTATAACAAATCGGGCGACCGATATATCATGATGCTCGAAGATAAAGCAAACGGCATAGGAACTATTCGCTTGTGGGGCAAGGTTTGGAACAACGACACTAACGATTGTGTTTTCTCAATATTGGTGTCTGCCGATAACGGAGCAACTTGGGAGAATGTCGGCAACGTCACTGTCGAAGCTAACGGCAAACCAAATACCTATGCTGAATATACCATCTCAGTGAACCGCTCAGACGCGACTCGCCTCCAAATTAAACAGACCTCCGGAGCGCGTTGCATGATTGACGATATCTCAATCAGCGACTTTAAGTCATCTCTACAGCTGACTCCTGACGGACATAACTACCATTCTTGGGATGCTTACAGCGTTGCCGGAGAACTTGTTATTGAGAATACCGACGCAAACAACATCTTCTATGTTTACTCAATGGATGGTCGCGAAGTATTCTCCGGAAAAGTTGCCACTCCTTCTGAAACAATCACCCTGCCGGCGGGCTTGTATGTCGTAAATGTTTGCGACTTCTCACGCCGTGTGCTCGTGAAATAATATAACGATTTAGATGAACAGGAAAGATTTCGAAATAATGGCTCCGGTCGGGAGCTATGAGAGCCTCCGGTCGGCGATAAATGCCGGAGCAGATGCTGTCTATTTCGGGGTTGAAGGGCTCAATATGCGTTCGCGCTCAAGCGTAAACTTCACCCTCGACGATTTGCGACGGATTGCCGATATTTGCGACGAAAATGGTGTAAAGTCTTATCTGACGGTCAATACTATCATTTATGACGAAGATATGCCCAAAATGCGGTCGATTATCGACGCGGTGGCTGTCTCCGGAATCTCAGCCATTATCGCTTCTGATATGGCAGCTATCCTGTATGCCCGTTCAAAGGGTGTTGAAGTTCATATCTCAACTCAGCTCAGCGTTTCTAACACCGAGACGTTGCGCTACTACGCGCAATTTGCCGACGTTGTTGTTTTGGCTCGCGAGTTGAATCTCGACCAAGTGAAGGCTATCCATGACACTATCGTGCGCGACGACATCCGTGGCCCTCATGGTGAACTTATCCGCATCGAAATGTTCTGTCACGGAGCGCTATGCATGGCGGTTTCGGGCAAGTGTTATCTGAGTCTGCATGAGATGAACTCTTCAGCCAATCGTGGCGCTTGCACCCAAATTTGCCGTCGTGGCTACACCGTTACCGACCGCGAAACAGGCGATCAGCTTGATATCGAAAATAAATATATCATGTCGCCTAAAGACTTGAAGACTATCCATTTCTTGAATAAGATGGCAGACGCCGGTGTGAGAGTCTTTAAGATTGAAGGGCGTGCTCGCGGTCCGGAGTATGTCGATATCGCTGTTCGCTGCTATAGCGAGGCGTTAGAATCGCTTTGCGACGGCAGTTACTCTGAAGAGAAAATCGAGGGTTGGAATCAGCAATTAGCGAAGATTTTCAACCGCGGTTTCTGGAATGGATATTATCTCGGACAGCGTTTGGGCGAATGGTCGAGCAAATATGGCTCATCGGCAACCCGTGTGAAGGAATATCGCGCCAAAGGAGTAAGATATTTCTCGAAACTCGGCGTTGCGGAATTCTACGTCGAAGCCGGCGAATTACATCGCGGCGACGAGGTCGTAATCACCGGTCCGACTACCGGCACTCTCATCTTGACTCTTGACGAAATCCGCGTTGATTTGAAGCCGGTTGATGTCGTCAAGAAGGGAGAATCATTCTCTATGTCAGTGCCCTCAAAAATACGTCCGTCAGACAAACTTTATTTCTGGCGTCCGCTCGACAAGCCTGAGTAATTTTTACCGCTTATAAAAGACAAAAAAGTGCAATATGTTAACAAATAACAGGTTGCACTTTTTTCTACCCACCCTATTTTCTTACCTTCTAGTCGGTTTCAGACTTCATTTTGTTTATTTCTAAAAACTAACCATGAATATTCCAAATATATTCTTTCGATTATCAACTACGCTCCTCTTATCGATATGTGGAAGCGGTATGATTGCATCTGCCCAATATGCTCGCGTATTAACAACATCGGGCGACCGCTTGCAATCTCTCGAAGAGTTAACAATGGCTCCTTATGGCGATTCAACTGACGATGCTATTATTCTGCAACCAAATTCGATTAATCAAGAAATCGATGGATTCGGATATGCAATCACCTATGCCTCGTGTTATAATCTAATGAAAATGACGGAGGAAGCGCGTAAACAACTTCTTCGTCAGACATTCTCTCTAACCGATGGTTACGGTGTTTCTTATGTCAGAATTTCTATCGGATGTAATGACTTTTCTAGTCGAGAATATACGCTTTGTGACGACTTCAATACTGACAATCCGTTGGGTAAGTTCTCTCTACAAACAGATGAAACCCAATATATTATACCTATTCTAAAAGAAATTCTCGAGCTGAATCCGGCGTTGAAAATCATTGCCGCGCCTTGGACACCTCCGCGTTGGATGAAATATCATGAAGAAAGAGGCGAAAGCGCAATCGGCGAGGGGGTTGGCGATTGGACCGGAGGACGTTTGCGCCAAAACTATTATAAAGTTTATGGCGAATATTTCGTCAAATTTATTCAGGCTATGTCAAATAATGGTGTGACAATTTACGCCGTTTCTCCCCAAAATGAGCCGTTAAATTGGAGCAACTCAGCTTCGATGTATATGCCTTACACTGATATGGCAGATTTTGTAAGCCAAGGTCTCGCTCCGGCATTGAAACAAGCCGGTTTAACCACTAAAATCTATATCTACGACCATAACTACGATTACGACGAAAGCAAGGGCTTAAACCAGCATAACTATCCCCTAC
>CAZXAZ010000009.1:0-92367 GCA_964638475.1 uncultured Alistipes sp.
CCAACGACCCCCTGATTAACAGTCAGGTGCTCTAACCAACTGAGCTACTGAAGCTTATTTCGCTATAGATGAGGTTTGTTACCTCAAGTTTGCGATTGCAATTAATACCCCTTTGGGCTTTTGCGTTGCAAAATTACGCTATATTTTTCAATCTTGCAACTTTTTTTGCAATTATTTTTTGTCGGATTCCTTAAAATCGGCTCAATATTCACTTATTGGTGTTGCCTTTTCAAAAAAATATTGCGATTTTTTGTGTATTATGTTGAATTCTTCATCGTCATTCGCTAATTTTGCACTTGCGTTTTGACTCAGCGAAATTGTCAAACGTGATTCAAGATACTCGTACGCTTACGGTTTTATATCTTGATGCTCTGAAATTTTTTACAACGATGAGAGTTATCATTAAAGAAGATTACGACAATCTATCACATGCTGCAGCAGAATATGTTATAAGTCGCATTCTTAAAGCTAATCCCACCGCTGAACACCCTTTTGTCTTGGGATTACCGACGGGGAGTTCGCCAATTGGTTTATATAGAGAATTGGTTAAGGCATACAATGAAAAGCGGATTTCATTTAAGAACGTAATTACGTTTAATATGGATGAGTATGTTGGTTTACCGGAGGATGATCCTCAAAGCTATCATACTTTTATGCGCGAAAATCTGTTTGATCATGTAGATATCCCTGCAGAAAATGTCCATATTCTCAACGGCAATGCCCACGACCTTGAAGCTGAATGTCAAGCTTATGAGCAAGCGATTGTTGATGCCGGCGGCATCGACCTCTTTATAGGGGGTATCGGACCTGACGGCCATTTGGCGTTTAATGAACCTTTCTCCTCATTGCAATCGCGTACGCGTGTTAAAATGTTAACCCACGATACTCGCGTAGCTAATGCGCGCTTTTTCGGTGGTAATCCTGAAAACGTTCCTCTCCGCGCTTTGACTGTTGGAATTGGTACGGTTATGTCAGCTCGTGAAGTGATGATTATTTGTAATGGTCACTCTAAGGCTCGAGCCCTTCAGGCGGCTATCGAGGGTGCTGTTTCTCAGTCATGGACGGTAAGTGCTCTTCAGCTCCATCCCGCAACTATTTTCTTCTGCGACGAAGCTGCTTGCTACGAACTCCGTGTCGGCACATATCGCTATTTCAAACAAGTTGAGGATTAAAACCGATACTTTTGAGTTAATATAATAAGCGCCGTTTCGCATCAATCGAAACGGCGCTATTTCTTTTTTTGTAATGCGCTGATGGGTTAGAACATTTGACGATTATTCCTCTTCGAGAGTGAAATCTTCGTTGAAGTCGTCATCGAGTTCTACATCGTCGAGCTCTTCAGTGTCGTCGGCGAATTTATCGCTATCTGTTGAGATTGCTACATCTTTTGGCTTGATTTTGGGCGCTTTCTCGGTCGCTTTCGATCCTTCGGTTAGAGCGTCCATAATCTTTGCTTCGATTTCGTCGGCGAGCTCGGGGTTGTCGTCGATAACTGCTTTCGCTGAGTCGCGACCCTGGGCAAGTTTCGCGCCATTATAGCTGAACCATGAGCCACTCTTGTTGATGATATTATATTCAACACCGAGGTCGATGATTTCGCTTGCGCGTGAGATACCTTCGCCAAACATGATATCGAATTCGCAACGCTTGAAGGGGGGCGCTACTTTGTTTTTAACGATCTTTACGCGGGCGTGTTTGCCGAGGATGTTTTCGCCATCTTTGATTGATGTGCCGGGACGGATGTCGATACGTACAGAGGCGTAGAATTTAAGCGCATTACCGCCGGTTGTGGTTTCAGATGGACCGAACATTGTGCCTCCGATTTTCTCGCGTAGCTGGTTGATGAAAATGCAGACAGTGTTTGTGCGCGCAATCGTTCCTGTTAGTTTGCGCATAGCTTGAGACATCAAGCGAGCTTGAAGTCCGACATTGCGGTCGCCCATATCGCCTTCGATTTCGCTCTTTGGCGTGAGGGCGGCAACAGAGTCGATAACGAGGATATCGATGGCTGATGAACGAATCAATTGTTCGGCAATCTCAAGTGCCTGCTCTCCGTTATCCGGCTGAGAAATTAGCATATTGCTTGTGTCGACGCCTAATTTTTCTGCATAGAAGCGGTCGAAGGCGTGTTCGGCGTCAATCATAGCTGCGATACCGCCGGCTTTCTGTGCTTCGGCAATGGCGTGTAAGGCAAGTGTGGTTTTACCGGAAGATTCCGGACCATATATTTCGATAATTCTGCCACGGGGGTAGCCACCGACGCCAAGGGCGTAATTCAATCCGATAGAGCCTGACGGAATTACTTCCACTTTTTCTACCGCTTCATCACCTAATTTCATTACTGCACCCTTGCCGTAGTCTTTCTCTATGTGACTCAAGGCTGCCGTCAAGGCGTTAAGTTTGGCCTGCTTGGGGTCAATCTCTTTTGCACCTTTTTTAGCTGTTGTGGCTTTGGTTTTGGGGGTCTTTTCCATTTATGTTGTTGTTTTGTTTTCTGATTTTATATGGGAGAGTTTTTTCGTTATTGCAAAGTTATAGTTGTTATGGGCAATAGAATTGCCCCTCTATGTTAAATCTTTAACAAAGGTAGTAATCCTACCATATGGTGTTGACAAAGTTAATTAAAATGGATGGTAACTGCAAGCTACTTTTCCTTAATTATTTCATTTCTCCTCCGAACCTTTTGTTGTTAGTAATGTTTACTTAATACATAGCAAATTTTACTTTTTCCATTGCAAGAAATGTGATAATGATTGGTTTATTGTTAGGCGAGGCTTACCGTGATGGCATGCCTCGCTTTTTATATAATGTATATAATAAAAGTTAGGGCATCCGTAATCGGATGCCCTAACTATATATCTATAAGCTTTCCTTATTAGGGGAGTGGCTATTTAGACGTTGGGATTATTTCGCTGCTTTAGTTTCGCGGTTTTTGTTTGTGAGGTATGCTACCGGTGTTGCGATGAACATTGTTGACAATGTACCAACAATTACACCGAAGAGCATTGCGAAGATGAATGAGCGAATTGAGTCACCACCGAGGATGAAGATGCAGAGGAGCACGAGGAAGGTAGATCCTGATGTCATGATCGTACGTCCCAATGTAGAGTTGAGTGACTTATTGATTAAGGTCGCGAAGTTTTGTTTGGGATAGAGGCCGATGTTTTCACGCATACGGTCGAATACTACCACAGTGTCATTGATCTGATAACCGATCATTGTCAAGATCGCAGCGATGAAGCTTTGGTCGATTTCCATTGCGAAGGGAAGGAGTCCCCAGAAGATTGAATAGAAACCGATGATTGCAAATGCTGTGAATGCTACTGCTGCAAGTGCGCCAAGTGAGAAGGCGATGTTGCGGAAGCGGAGCAAGATGTAGAGGAACATTGCAACCAACGAGAGAATAACGGCGATGTAAGCCTTGTTGCGCATGTCGTTTGCGACAGTCGGACCTACTGTCTGTGAAGAAAGGATACCTTGAGTTTCGTCAGTGGTAGAGAATTCTTCGAGGGTCATGCCGTTGGGCAGGAGGCCTTCAGCTTGGAATGTGGTGAAGAGTTTCTGTGTGATTTCTTCTTCGATTGCTGAAGCGTCTTCTGATGACTTGATTTTGTAGTTGGTAGAGATACGTACCTGGTTAGAGTTCTCAATGGTGATTACAGAAACTGCTGCTGTTTCTCCGTTCTCGTTGAAGATCGGAGAGATAAGTTGTTGCAACTTGTCGGTTTGAACAGGTTTCTCGAATTTCACAACGTAGTTACGTCCGCCTGAGAAGTCGATACCTTGGTTGAGACCCTTAGTGAAGAGTGAACCGATAACTCCGATTGTGAATACGCCAATGATGATCATCGCAATCTTGCGAGCGCCAAGGAAGTCGTAGTTCGAGTTATGGAACAGGTTGCGAGAAATTGCGGTGTCAAAAGTGAGGCTGTTGAACGCTTTGCGTTTTGCTCCAACGATGAAGATGATACGAGTAAGGTATACTGCGGTGAAGAATGAGCAGATAATACCGATAATCAATGTGGTGGCGAAGCCCTTGATAGGTCCGGTTCCGAAGAAGAGGAGGATTACGCCTGTGATGATTGATGTCAAGTTAGAGTCGAAGATTGCTGAGAAGGCGTTTGAATAGCCGTCTGCAATTGCGGTGCGTACATTCTTGCCTGCGCGGAGCTCTTCTTTTGCACGCTCGAAGATAAGCACGTTAGCGTCAACGGCCATACCGAGGGCGAGCACGATACCGGCGATACCTGAAAGGGTCAATACTGCCTGGAATGATGAGAGGATACCGAAGGTGAAGAAGAGGTTGCAGATAAGACCGAAGTTGGCTACCAAGCCGGGGATCAAGCCGTAAACGACGCACATGAAGATCATCAACAATACAATCGCCAAAACGAATGACCAAAGACCGCTTTCGATAGCTTGCTGACCGAGTGACGGACCGATTACCATGTCTGATACGATGTCTACTTTGGCTGTCATCTTACCTGACTTAAGTACGTTCGCAAGGTCTTGTGCTTCTTCAACGGTGAAGTCTCCGGTGATTTGTGAGCGACCGCCTTCAATGGCTGTGCGGATGTTGGGGTATGAGTAAACTTGCTCGTCAAGTACGATGGCGATGGGGTGGCCGATGTTTGCTTGAGTGAGGCGAGCCCATTCGCGAGCTCCTTCTGAGTTCATTGTCATTGAAACTACGTTACCTTGGAGTTGGTCGTAGTCGCTTGATGCGTTGATTACGCATGAACCGTCGAGGGCTGCTTTGCCGTTGTTTGTCTTGAGGGCGATAAGATGGTATGTGTCGAGTTCGCGCTGCTTACCGGTAACGGTGTCTTGATACTGCACGGGTTGGGGCTTGACGCTCCAACGGAGTTTCAAGTTTGAGGGGAGATACTGGTGAGCGAGTGAAGAATTCAAGATTGAATCTACGGCGTCTTTCTGCTTAGCTGAAACGATTGCCAAGATGGGGGTGTCGCCGCTTCCAAGGGTGAGGAAGTGCTGACGGAGTGAGGGCTTGCCCTGCGCGGTAAGTGCGTTATCGAGCTGAGCTACGGCTCCGGTTACTTGGCTTGCGTTGTAGCATTCGTAGAATTCGAGGTTGGCTGAGCGCTGGAGAAGTTCGCGAACGCGCTGGTGTTCTTTAACACCGGGAAGTTCGAGAAGAATCTGACCGTCGTTGTCTTGGAGAACTTGGATGTTCGGTGAAACAACGCCGTATGCGTCGATACGGTTGCGGAGCACGTTGGTTGCTGAGTTGTTTACTCGGTCTTTAACTTCAGACTTGAGGGTTTGAGCTACTGAACCGTCGCTCTGGCCCGGTTTGATGATTGAGTTGAAGACTACTGAGAAATCGGCTCCTGAGTTGAGTTTGCGATATTGCTGAACGAATGTTCCGACATAATCAGAGGCGTGGTTGCCTTTGATGATTGAGTCGGTAGCTGCTAATGCGCTGTCGAAGGCGGCATCGGCATCTGAGTTTTTCATCGAACGGAGCATATCGGGCATTGAAACCTGGAGGATGACGTTCATACCTCCCTTAAGGTCAAGACCGAGACCTACGCCCCATTTCTGTACTTCGCTGTAGTTGTAACCCAACCAAATAGGGGTTTTGCTGATTGAGTCGATGTAGGCCTTGTAAGCCTTGTTGTACTGCTCGGAATTCTTGCCTTCCAGACCTGCTTGGATAAGTGCATACTGCTCGGCCTTGGCTTCCTGCTTGCTGCTTACAAGTGAGAAAGAGATGTAGAACAGGCACACGAGCACCAAGAAAATCGCGATAACACCGGCAATGATGCTTCCGAGGGTTCCTTTGCTTTGCATGTGTTAGATAAAATTGTTATGAAGTTATTGTTTTAATTTTCTCCTAAGTGGTTGGATATTAACTTGTTGAGTTAATACGGAAAAGGGCGTGGATGCCCAAATGGGCATAAACGCCTAATTTTCAGCTTGCAAATATACGAATAATCGTTGGTTAAACCAAACGATTTTTTAGTTTCGATGCAAAAAATGCTTTCACCCTTAGGTAATTGTGAGGTGGAAGTCGGCTATAAACTCTGCGGCGTGGGGGTTGACTTCTACGATGTGGCGCAAAAGGTCGCGGTCGTTCCATGCGGCTGGCGAGTCGGGGTCGTTGTTGACTTCGACGGTAAGTTCGATGAAGTCGTTTGCGAGTTTGTTGCGAAGATATGCAAGCAGATTTGGGAGTTCCTGGAGCATGACGTCGACTTGGGGTTGATTGGCGACGAGCATTTTGAGTTCTGTACTGTCGTCGTTGTTGCGTCGGGGGTGTGATGCTCTCATTGTGTTGCAGAGTACGTGGGCTTTGCGGTTAAGCTCCATGTAGTCTTCCCATGCGTTGGCGAGAGATTTATCGGTGAATGGGTTTCGCTTTTTCTGTATTGGGGCGGTTTTTTGAGCTTCTGTTTCTTTGGGGGTATCGGAAAACGCGTCGCGTAGCGAAACGTGGGCTTTTGTTTTAGGCGAAGTCGCGGTTGTGGAGTGAACCCGTGGGGTGGGAGTGGCGACGTGCTGCATCGAGGGTGATGGTGTAGGCGTCGCTATACGTGGCGGCGCTTGTTGGGTTTGGATGCTCGCAGTCGGGGGTGCTTGCTGAGAAGCGGTGGGTTTAGGTGTTGCTTGCTGTGTGGTTGGTGTCGCAGCTTCTGTCGCTGTGGCCGGTGTTAGTGGCTTTAGCTTTTGCCCCTCTCCCGGAAGTGCGTCAGAGACGGGGGAGGGGCTTTGTAGTTGGCACAGTTTGATGAGCAATAGCTCAATTAAGAATGTTTTTGATGAGGCTGTGCGATACTCCATGTCCGCGTCATTGCATAGACTCATGGCCGCATAGTAGAATTGCGGCGGAAGAGTTGTGGCGAGTGTGGATAGTGCTTGGCGGGTCTCGTCATCGGTGTCGAGAAGAGATAGCGTTTGCGGGTCGCGGGCTACCATTAAATTGCGTAGAAATCCTGCCAACCCACCGAGGAAGAAATATGAGTCGAAGCCGCGGTCGCGAATTTCCTTATATATAAGTAGTGCTTGAGGCACGTTCCCTTCTCGGAAAGATTCGGTAAGACGTGAATAATATCGCTCGTCGAGAATGTTGAGATTCTCGATTGCTGATTGATAGGTGATGATGCCTCTTGAAGAGGCGGCGACTTGGTCGAAAATTGAGAGGGCGTCGCGCATTGCGCCGTCTGCCTTGCGGGCGATAACGCTTAGGGCTTGTCGTTCTGTCGACATTCCTTCACTTTTGGCGACATATTCGAGGTGGTCGATGATATCGGCGATTGTAATTCGCTTGAAGTCATATATTTGACAGCGCGACAAGATTGTTGGTATAATCTTGTGTTTTTCGGTTGTTGCGAGGATGAAAATCGCGTGGGCTGGTGGCTCTTCGAGTGTCTTTAGGAAGGCATTGAAGGCTTGTTGAGAAAGCATGTGCACCTCGTCGACGATGAAGACTCTGTATTGGCCATCTACCGGTGGAATCTGCACTTGGTCGGTGAGGTTTCTGATGTCATCGACTGAGTTGTTTGAGGCGGCGTCTAGTTCAATGATATTTAATGATCGGTTTTCGTTGAACGCTCTGCATGAGGGACATTCGTTGCAGGGGTCGCCTTTCGGGGTGGGGTGGGCGCAGTTGATAGTCTTAGCGAAAATTCGGGCACATGTGGTCTTGCCGACGCCGCGAGATCCGCAGAATAGGTAGGCGTGGGCGAGTCGGTTTGTTTGTATCGCATTGCGTAACGTTGCGGTGAGGGCTTTTTGCCCTACCACTGACGAGAATGTCGACGGGCGATACTTTCGTGCCGATACTATATAGTTTTCTTCCATGCCCCAAAGTTAGTAAAAATGTGTGGAATCGCTGTGATTTATCGTTGATTTTTCTCTTTTATTGGCTGATGGTTTGATTTGTTGAGCTACTCTCATTTGGTTTGTGTGGTTAGGGTGGGGTAACTTGGCTTTATTGAATTGATAGGCGGTGAGATAGGTGGTTTATAGGGACTGAAATCCGGCTTTGGAAGAAAATTTTGATTTTGATGAAAAATAATTGTGGAAATGTTTGGTTATCAGTGGAAAAAGTTGTAATTTTGCAACGCTTTTAGGAGTGTTGCGCGCTGTCGCTCTCTGTAACTGATTGTTATTCAGGGGAGTGGAGTGTGCAAAGACTGCGCCTCGGCGACTGCTCTAAAAGCAAATTGGAATAGAAATTTCACAACGAAGAATAAAATAAAGTTAAAAACCGACTAAAAAACTAAGATGCCTACTATTCAGCAATTAGTAAGAAAAGGACGCGAGGCTCTTGTTGATAAGAGCAAGTCACCCGCGCTGGACTCTTGTCCTCAGCGTCGCGGTGTCTGTGTACGTGTTTACACCACCACCCCTAAAAAACCTAACTCGGCTATGCGTAAAGTTGCTCGTGTACGCCTCACTAACGGTAAAGAGGTTAACTCTTACATCCCCGGTGAAGGTCACAACTTGCAAGAGCACTCAATCGTGCTTGTTCGCGGCGGTCGTGTTAAGGACCTCCCCGGTGTACGCTACCACATCGTCCGCGGTACCCTTGATACCTCCGGTGTTAAGGATCGTACCCAGCGCCGCTCAAAATACGGTGCTAAGCGTCCTAAGGCAGGTGCTGCCAAGAAGTAATCGGTATTCGATTGATGTTCAGCGAGCTTAGTCCCTCGCACTCAAAACGAAACCGGTGAAGTTACTAAAAGCACCGCGAGAAATCAACCCGTAGTTTTTAAAACCTGTTTTTGATTCCTCGAGCTGACAACGGTTGAGTAAGCCCCTAGGCGGAGGCCGAGGAGCTGAAGAGACACCAGCCACGAAAAAGCAAAAACATCGCTTACTTAAACAAATGAGAAAAGCAAAGCCTAAGAAACGCGTCGTACTGCCCGATCCCGTCTTCCATGACGTTAAGGTATCGAAATTCGTTAACCACTTGATGTACGACGGAAAGAAGAACACCGCTTACACCATCTTCTACTCAGCTCTTGAGACTGTAAAAGCGAAGATGCAGAATGAGGAGAAAACCGCTCTCGAAATTTGGAAGAAAGCCCTCGAGAACGTAACTCCCCAGGTCGAGGTTAAGAGCCGCCGTGTTGGTGGCGCGACTTTCCAAGTTCCTACCGAAATTCGCCCCGACCGCAAGGAATCTATCTCAATGAAAAACCTTATTAATTACGCTCGTAAACGCGGCGGTAAGACTATGAGCGACAAGCTCGCTGCCGAGATTATGGACGCGTTCAATGATCAGGGTGGCGCATTCAAGCGCAAAGAAGATATGCACAAAATGGCTGAGGCTAACCGTGCATTCGCTCACTTCCGCTTCTAATTCCCTGCGAATTTCTCTCATTCTCCCAATTTTTCTTTGATTTTAAGATTCCATTAAAACCAAAATGGCTAAAATAGACGAACATCTCAAACTTACGCGCAATATCGGTATCATGGCTCACATCGATGCCGGTAAAACCACTACTTCGGAGCGCATCCTCTTCTACACCGGCCTTACCCACAAGATCGGTGAGGTTCACGATGGTGCTGCAACGATGGACTGGATGGAACAGGAGCAAGAGCGCGGTATTACTATTACCTCTGCTGCAACAACTGCTTTTTGGCAGTATGCTGGTAATAAATACAAAATCAACTTGATTGACACTCCGGGACACGTTGACTTCACTGTTGAGGTTGAACGTTCTCTCCGCGTGCTCGACGGTGCTGTTGCTACTTTCTGTGCTGTTGGTGGTGTTGAGCCCCAGTCAGAGACCGTATGGCGTCAAGCTGATAAATATAATGTACCCCGTATCGGTTACGTCAATAAGATGGACCGTTCAGGTGCAAACTTCTTCGAGGTTGTGCGCCAGATTAAGGATGTGCTCGGTGCAAATCCCTGCCCCATCCAAATTCCTATCGGTGCAGAAGAAACCTTCAAGGGTCTCGTTGACCTCGTAACAATGAAAGCCAACTACTGGCACGACGAAGCTATGGGCGCTGGATTCACCGAAGAGGAAATCCCCGCAAATATGCTCGAAGAGGCTGAAGAATGGCGCGACAAAATGCTTGAGAAAATCGCCGAATTCGACGACGCTCTCATGGAGAAATACTTCGACGATCCCTCTACTATCACAGAGGAGGAAATCCGTCGCGCTCTCCGTGCAGCTACATTGAAGATGGAAATCATCCCCATGATTTGCGGTTCTTCATTCAAGAACAAGGGTGTTCAGCCCCTCTTGAACGCTGTCTGCGCTTACCTCCCCTCTCCCGTTGACGCCGGCACTATCGAAGGTCACACTGTAGGTGATCCTGATAGCATCGAAAAACGCGAACCCTCTCCCGAAGATCCCATGTGTGCTCTCGCGTTCAAGATCGCTACTGACCCCTATGTTGGTCGTCTGACTTTCTTCCGCGTTTATTCTGGTGATGTTGTTGCCGGATCTTACATCCTCAACACTCGCTCTGGTAAGAAAGAACGCGTATCTCGTCTGTTCCAGATGCACTCTAACAAGCAGAATCCTATGGAGAAAATCGGTTGCGGCGATATCGGCGCAGGCGTAGGCTTCAAGGATATCCGCACCGGTGATACTCTCTGCGACGAAAACCATCCTATCGTTCTCGAAGCAATGGAATTCCCCGATCCCGTTATCGGTATCGCAGTTGAGCCCAAAACTCAGAAAGACCTCGACAAACTTGGCGTTGGTCTTCAGAAACTCGCTGAAGAAGACCCCACTTTCACCGTTGTTACCAACGAAGAAACCGGTCAGACTGTCATCTCTGGTATGGGTGAGCTTCACCTCGATATCATTATCGACCGTCTCCGCCGCGAGTTCAAGGTAGAATGTAACCAAGGTCGTCCTCAGGTTACCTACAAAGAAGCTATCACCAAGTCTGTTCAGCTTCGCGAAGTATTCAAGAAGCAAACCGGTGGTCGCGGTAAGTTCGCCGACATTATCGTTCGCGTTGAACCCGTTGACGAAGGCTTCGAAGGCAACCTCCAGTTCGTAGACGAGGTTAAGGGTGGTAACATTCCTAAGGAATTCATCCCCGCTATCCAGAAAGGTTTCACCACAGCTATGAAGAATGGTGTACTCGCAGGATACCCCGTTGAAAAGCTCAAGGTAACCGTAGTTGATGGTTCTTTCCACCCCGTTGACTCTGACCAGTTGTCTTTCGAGCTCTGCGCAATCCAAGCCTTCAAGAAGGCTTCTGAGCAGGCTGGTCCCGTCTTGATGGAGCCCATCATGAAGGTTGAAGTTGTTACCCCAGAGGAATCTATGGGTGACGTTATCTCTGACCTTAACAAACGTCGTGGCCAAGTTGAAGGTATGGAAACATCTCGTTCAGGCGCTCGCGTTGTAAAGGCTAAAGCACCTCTTGCTGAAATGTTCGGATACGTAACCGCTCTCCGCACTATCACTTCAGGTCGCGCTACTTCAACCATGACTTTCAGCCACTATTCTGAAGTTTCTGCATCGATCGCCAAGCAAGTACT
Source organism: uncultured Alistipes sp. (assembly GCA_964638475.1). Lineage (GTDB taxonomy): Bacteria > Bacteroidota > Bacteroidia > Bacteroidales > Muribaculaceae > UBA7173. The sequence continues at coordinate 11,486 of CAZXAZ010000009.1, forward strand.
CACAGAGTGCCAAGGCCGTGTAGACCTCGTTAAATAATCTGACTGAAGGTTAACTCCCAACAAAACAATCATCGGGGGAGGCAGCAAATGATTCTTGACTCCCCCGGTTTTAAACCTCCCTCGCGAAGGGAGATAAATAACAAATCAATTTCAAACTAACTCAGTAATGAGCCAGAAAATCAGAATCAAACTCAAATCTTACGACCACAACCTCGTTGATAAGTCTGCCGAGAAGATCGTAAAGACAGTTAAGGCTACAGGCGCCGTAATCTCAGGTCCTATTCCCCTGCCTACTCACAAACGTATCTTCACCGTTAACCGCTCTACATTCGTTAACAAAAAGAGCCGCGAACAATTCCAGCTCTCTTCTTTCAAGCGTCTTATCGACATCTACAACTCAACTGCTAAGACAGTTGACGCCCTCATGAAGCTCGAACTTCCCTCAGGCGTAGAAGTAGAAATCAAGGTCTGATTGACGTAGATTTGAATCCCAAGAAAGAAACTATCTCAACAAACAGAAAACTGAAATGCCAGGATTATTAGGAAAGAAAATCGGAATGACATCCGTTTTCAGTGCCGACGGAAAAAATATTCCGTGCACTGTTATCGAAGTAGGTCCTTGTGTGGTTTGCCAGGTGAAAACCGTTGAGACCGATGGCTACGAAGCTATTCAGCTCGGCTTCGAGGAGCAGAAAGAAAAACACTGCACCAACCCCGAGCTCGGTCACTTCAAAAAAGCCGGCGTAACACCCAAGCGTCACTTGGCCGAGTTCAAGGGTTTCGAAGGCGAGTACAAACTCGGCGATACCATTACTGTTGACTTCTTCACTGAAGATGACTTCGTCGACATCGTCGGCACATCTAAGGGTAAGGGTTTCCAGGGCGTTGTTAAACGCCACGGTTTCGGCGGTGTCGGCCAAGCTACCCACGGTCAGCACAACCGTCTGCGTGCCCCCGGTTCTGTGGGCGCCTGCTCATACCCCGCTAAAGTGTTCAAAGGAATGCGCATGGCTGGCCAGACAGGTAACGAACGCGTAACTGTTCAAAACCTCAAGGTCGTTAAGATCATCCCCGAACACAACGTGATGATCATCAAGGGCTCGATCCCCGGAAGTAAAGGTTCAATCGTAATGATAGAGAAATAGTCAATGGAACTCGCAATCTACAACATAAAAGGTGAGGACACCGGCCGCAAGGCCCTCCTCAACGACGAGGTGTTCGCCATCGACGTTAACGAACACGCTATCTACCTCGACGTGAAGCAGTTCCTGGCAAACCAGCGCCAGGGTACCCATAAGTCCAAAGAGCGCAGCGAAGTTTCCGGTTCAACCCGTAAGCTCCACAAGCAGAAGGGTGGCGGCGGAAGCCGTATCGGTGACATCAACTCGCCCGTGCTCGTAGGCGGAGGCCGCGTATTCGGTCCTCGTCCCCGCGACTACCGCTTCAAACTCAACAAAAAACTCAAGAATCTCGCTCGTCGCTCAGCTCTTTCACAGAAAGCTCTCGACGGACAGATCACAATCGTGGAGGATTTCACTTTCGAAGCTCCCAAAACTAAGGGCTTCCTCGCTATCGAGAAGGGCCTCAAAGTTGACGACAAGAGAGTGCTTTTCGTTACAGCAGCTGCTGACGCTAACATCGCTCTTTCAGCTCGTAACCTCCCCGAAACTCGCGTAATGCGTGCCGCTGACCTCAACACATACGCCGTTATGAATAATAAGGCTATCGTGATCACCGAAGGCGGTCTTGAGATCATCAATAAACTCTAACCTTCAGGAGGAACATAAGAATGGAAATTTCAATCAAGCCTATCGTCACTGAATCAGCAACCAGACTGACCGACAAGCTCAACCGTTACACCTTCCGTGTATCCCCCGACGCTAACAAGTTCCAGATCAAAGATCTCGTTGAGAAACTCTACGGCGTGAAGGTTGCAGCAGTTAACACTCAGGTCGTTCGTGGCAAGAACAAGTCTCGCTACACTAAGAGCGGACTCTTGCGCGGTAAGACCGATGAATGGAAAAAGGCCTACATCACCCTCGAAGAAGGCCAGACCATCGATTTCTACAGCAATATCTAAAACGTCCCTTCGGGTCGGAGTTAACCGCTAGGTTGACTCCGGCCGATGAAGGCCGACAAGTGGTGAACGACCCCCGGTCGCCTCAGTCATACTTCGGTCACATCGGCTCCCCGATTCGACATTCATCTACTAACAAGAAATGGCAGTAAGAAAATTCAAGCCCACCACACCTGGGCAGAGACACAAAGTTATTGGCGTGTTCAAAGGAGCGATCACTGCTACCACGCCAGAAAAATCTCTTACAGTCGGTAAATCAAGCACCGGCGGCCGTAACGCCGAAGGCCACCTGACCAATCGCTACCTGGGCGGTGGACACAAACGCAAATACCGTATCATTGACTTTAAGAGAAACAAAGACGGTGTGCCCGCAGTCGTGAAGAGCATCGAGTACGATCCTAACCGTTCGGCTCGCATTGCATTGCTCTATTACGTTGACGGAGCTAAAGCCTACATTATCGCACCCAACGGTCTTGAAGTTGGCCAGACGGTAGTTTCAGGAGCTGAAGCTGCTCCCGAAGTGGGTAACGCTCTCCCCTTGAGCAAAATCCCCGTTGGTACCGTAATCCACAACATCGAGCTTCGCCCCGGTCAGGGAGCCTTCATGGCCCGTTCTGCCGGTACTTTCGCTCAGCTCGTATCTCGTGAAGGCGATTACGTAATCGTGAAACTCCCCTCAGGAGAAACACGCAAGATTCTTTCCGCATGCAAAGCAACCATCGGCGTTGTTGGCAACTCGGAGCACTCACTTGAGCGTTCAGGTAAGGCAGGTCGCAGCCGCTGGCTCGGTCGCCGCCCCCGCAACCGTGGTGTTGTTATGAACCCTGTTGATCACCCCATGGGTGGTGGTGAAGGCCGCGCTTCCGGAGGTCATCCTCGTTCGCGCAAAGGCCTCTACGCTAAGGGTCTCAAGACACGCGCTCCGAAGAAGCAATCTTCGAAGTATATCATCGAAAGAAGGAAAAAGTAATCTCGTAGCTAACTTCTAACAAGATCTCAAAAGAATGAGTCGTTCACTTAAAAAAGGCCCCTTCATCAGCGTCAAGCTCGAAAAGAAGGTTAACGCAATGGAAGTTTCCGGCAAGAAGTCTGTTATCAAGACTTGGAGCCGCGCTTCGATGATTGCCCCCGAGTTCGTTGGCCACACTTTCGCCGTTCACAACGGCAACAAGTTTATCCCGGTCTATGTGACTGAGAACATGGTCGGCCATAAGCTCGGTGAGTTCGCCCCCACTCGCAACTTCCGCGGTCACGGCGGCAACAAGAAGAAGTAAGCAATTAGCCCTTCTCTAACCTTCAATCAAAACAAGCTGACCTGTCATCAAAACAAAGAGGCTTAAGTAAAAATTCCCCTAAAAAAACGAACATCAAATAAAATGGGTGTAAGAAAAAGAAACTCCGCTCAGGCAAGAAAAGATGCCCAGAAGGAAGTTGCCTTCGCCAAGCTGACCAATGTTCCCTCGTCGCCCCGCAAAATGCGCCTGGTGGCTGACTTGGTTCGCGGCAAGGAAGTCTTCCGCGCTCTTGGTATCCTCAAGTTCTCCAACAAGGAGGCTGCCGCACGCCTTGAGAAGCTCCTGCGCTCGGCCATCGCTAACTGGGAGGCCAAAAACGATCGCAAGGCTGAAAACGGCGAACTCTATATTTCCACAATCTTCGTTAACCCGGCTCCCATGCTCAAGCGTCTCCGCACAGCACCTCAGGGCCGCGGCTACCGTATCCGCAAACGTGCTAACCACGTAACTCTCGTGGTTGACACCATTGAAAAAGACGTAACCATCAAGGACTAAGACTAACCTATGGGACAGAAAGTAAATCCTATCAGCAACCGCCTCGGCGTAATCCGCGGCTGGGACTCCAACTGGTTCGGCGGCAAAAAGTACGGCGATACCCTTCTGGAAGACGCTAAGCTCCGTAAGTATCTCAACGTCCGTCTGGCCAAGTCGAGCGTTTCACGCATCGTTATCGAGCGTACCCTCAAGCTCATCACTATCACCGTATGCACCTCTCGCCCCGGTTTGATCATCGGTAAAGGTGGCGCAGAAGTTGATAAACTCAAAGAAGAGCTCAAGAAGATAACCGACAAGGATGTTCAGATCAACATCTTCGAGGTAAAACGCCCCGAACTCGACGCTCAGATTGTAGCTTCTACAATCGCTCGTCAGATCGAAGGCAAAATCGCATACCGTCGCGCAGTTAAGATGGCAGTTGCTGCTACCATGCGTTCTGGCGCTGAAGGTATCAAGGTGCAGGTTTCAGGTCGTTTGAACGGCGCTGAAATGGCACGCTCTGAAATGTTTAAAGAAGGACGTACTCCGTTACACACCCTCCGTGCTGACATCGACTATGCATTGGTTGAAGCTCACACAAAAGTTGGTGTTGTTGGCGTAAAAGTATGGATCTGCCGCGGTGAAGTTTACGGCAAGCGTGATCTCGCTCCCAACTTCGCAGCTGCAGGTAAGGAAGGCGGCCGCCCCCAAGGTGGCGAACGCGGCAACCAACGTCGCGGCGGCTTCCGCAAACCCCGTAACGCCTCTTCTAACAACGGTCGTTAATCTCTCACCTAACAACCCGGCGACTCTCTTAAGGAAGCCCTCTGACCCGGCCGCCCCCTTCCTCAAAGGCCGATAGCCAGACTAACCCATAAAGCGCAGGGCGGCGAAAGATCGACAAGCCTTCGCCGCCGGCGCCTAAAGAGAGAAACCACCCCATCTAACATCTACCAAAAATGTTACAACCGAAAAAAACAAAATTTCGCAGAGTACAGAAAGGTCGCGCTAAAGGAAACGCTCAGCGCGGCAACCAGCTCGCTTTCGGTTCGTTCGGCATCAAGACCCTCGAGGCTAAATGGATCACCGGACGTCAAATCGAGGCAGCTCGTATCGCTGTGACACGTTATATGCAGCGCCAGGGACAACTCTGGATCCGCATCTTCCCTGACAAGCCCATCACCAAGAAGCCTCTTGACGTACGTATGGGTAAAGGTAAAGGTAATCCCGAAGGCTACGTGGCTTCTGTCACCCCCGGCCGTATGATCATCGAGATCGACGGTGTACCCTTCGATGTAGCAAAGGAGGCTCTTCGCCTGGGCGCTCAGAAGCTCCCCGTAACAACAAAATTTGTTGTTAGCCGCGACTACGATCCCAACCTCTCAATTTAATCATCCTAAGTCAAACAATTAAGCCCGAAAAAGAAAGCTATGAAGAAAGAAGAAATCAAAGAGCTCTCTACGGCCGATCTTTGCGAGCGTCTTGCACAGATGGAGAAGGAATACCTTCAGCAGAAGGCTAACCACGCAGTTTCTCCCCTTGACAACCCCGCAAAAATCACAGCTGACCGCAAGATGATTGCAAGAGTTAAGACCGAGCTTCGCTCACGTGAGCTGGCTGAAAAGTAATCCCCATATTTAACCGTAATTACCCTTACCTTTTATTCAACCTGTTATGGAAGAAAAAAGAAATCTGCGCAAAGAGCGCATCGGCATCGTGTCGAGCAACAAGGGCGACAAGTCGATCACCGTTACGGTGAAATGGAAGGAGAAACACCCCATCTACGGCAAGTTCGTCAACAAAACCAAAAAGTACCACGCTCATGACGAGAACAACGAGTGCAGCGTAGGCGACAAAGTTCGTCTCATGGAAACTCGTCCCCTCTCTAAGACCAAGCGTTGGAGATTAGTTGAAATCATCGAAAAAGTGAAGTAAGCAATGATACAGACCGAATCCCGATTGACCGTTGCCGACAACAGCGGCGCCAAAGAAGCACTGTGTATCCACGTGCTCGGTGGCACCGGCCGTCGTTACGCGTCCGTAGGCGACATCATCGTTGTCTCCGTAAAAAGCGTCATCCCCTCTTCAGACGTAAAGAAGGGTACAGTCTCCAAGGCCGTTGTAGTTCGCACAAAGAAGGAAATCCGTCGCGCAGACGGCTCCTACATCCGCTTCGACGACAACGCCTGCGTGCTGCTTAACAACGCCGGCGAGCTCCGCGGAACCCGTATCTTCGGCCCCGTTGCTCGTGAGCTCCGTGCCACTAACATGAAGATTGTTTCCCTCGCTCCTGAGGTCCTCTAATCACTGTTAAATCAATCGTAAACAAAAAACGACGACACGTCATCCCCATTATGAGCAAAATGCATATTAAAAAGGGCGATACCGTTTACGTTCTCTCAGGCGAGGACCGCGGCAAGCAGGGTCGCGTACTTTCTGTAGACGCTGCTAAGAATCGCGCCATCGTTGAAGGCGTTAACATCGTCTCAAAGAGCACTAAGCCCAGCGCTAAGTATCCCCAGGGCGGCATCGTAAAGATGGAAGCCCCCATCAATATTTCTAACCTCAACCTCATCGATCCTAAGACCGGTAAACCGACTCGTATCGGTATCCGTGTTAACGAGAAGGGCGAGAAAGTTCGTTACGCTAAAAAATCCGGAGAGGAAATCAAATAATGAGCACTACACTCCAGAAAAAATACGAAGAGACCATCGCGCCCGCTATGATTAAGGAGTTCAACTATACGACTCCGATGCAGGTGCCCCGTCTGATGAAGATCGTCATCAACCAGGGTCTTGGCGAAGCCACCCAGGATAAGAAGATCATCGAGACTTCAATCAACGAGTTGACCGCTATTACAGGTCAGAAGGCCGTACAGACCCTCTCAAAGAAAGACATCTCTAACTTCAAGGTCCGCAAAAAAATGCCTATCGGCGCTCGCGTGACTCTCCGTCGTGACAAGATGTATGAATTCCTTGAAAGACTCGTTCGCGTTGCCCTTCCCCGTATCCGCGACTTCAAGGGTATTGAAGGCAAGCTCGATGGCCGTGGTAACTATACCCTCGGTATCACTGAGCAGATCATCTTCCCCGAAATCAACATCGATAACATCTCGAAGCTTATGGGTATGAACATCACCTTCGTTACATCGGCTAACACCGACGAAGAAGGCTACGCTCTGCTCAAGCACTTCGGACTCCCCTTCAAAAAATAATAAGACTTCGGTATAATCCCGAACCTATTGAAGGTATCCATATCAGAGGAGCGACTCGTTTTGCGAGTCGCTCCTCTGCGTTTCTAGCTTTTACCCCGGCTCTTCTGATCTCTTTACCCGAGCTCTTTTAAAACGCTTTCTCCTTAGTTGAAATCCGTCGCTAAAGGCTCTAAATTAAAAATTAAGAAAGTTTAACAGTTTATTGCCGCTATTTGGAGCGGAAATATGGCTGTTTTTCTATGCTATTTCAGAAAAAATTCCGAACTTTGCACCTGATTTATAAGCCTCTATCTCCCGCTGACTGCTTTTTAGCTTCTTTTATTAGGGCTGAATAAAGTTAGATGCCTTGCGATAAAGGCTTGAAAATTAACGACTTTGATGTCACTTGCGGTTCTGAGGTGCTTCCCGCCTCCCTCGTTTTAGGGAGCTTTTTGCGGAAAGCAGTGAGGAATCGGAAGTTTTTTCGTTGAGTCTCAATCAACTCCGGCTTTATAAGTCATGTTATTAGATTAGGCTCAAACAAGACAAAGAGAACTTTTAAGTAAACTATAATATTAACCGTTAACTTCAGGACATGGCAAAAGAATCAATGAAAGCCCGCGAAGTGAAGCGCGCGAAGCTCGTTGCTAAGTATGCCGCTAAAAAGGCTGCTCTCAAGGCTGCCGGCGACTACGAAGCTCTTCAGCTTCTCCCCAAGAACGCATCAAGCGTGCGCCTCCACAACCGTTGCTCCATCACCGGCCGTCCCAAAGGCTACATCCGTCAGTTCGGCATCTCGCGTATCCAATTCCGCGAAATGGCATCTGCAGGCCTTATCCCCGGTGTGAAGAAAGCAAGCTGGTAATCCGCGGACAACCCTGACACCGCGTGAGGGGAGCGCAAGGCGCCCGCCTCCGTCAGAAAAGCCCAGTTCGGACAACGTGCAGGAGATCCTCCGGGTAAGCCCAATTTCTGCGGGACCCCCCGGAAAGCAATCCCGGCCGCCCGTTTCAGGGCCGCGAAAATGATCCCGAAAGGGAGTCTCCCGACTCCTCTCTGTAGGAGAAAGGAATAGTTTCCGCGCTTTAAAACCAGTCCGGCGGTATCGAAATGATATCCCGGCGCAATCAAATTAATTTTAAATACTGACGGGCAAAGCTCGTCGAGTTTAAAACAATCAAACAACAATGACAGATCCAATAGCAGATTATCTGACAAGATTGAGGAATGCCATCAAGGCCCAGCACCGTGTGGTCGAGATCCCCGCTTCTAACCTCAAGAAGGAGATCACAAAGATCCTTTTCGAGCAGGGCTACATCCTCAACTACAAGTTCATTGAAGGTGAAACCCCTTCGGGCACTATTAAAGTCGCTCTCAAGTATGATCCCGTAGATCGCGTTAACGCAATCAAGGGTCTCAAGCGCGTAAGCCGTCCCGGTCTTCGCCAATATTGCGGCTATAAGTCGATGCCCCGTGTCCTCAATGGTCTCGGTATCGCCATCCTCTCAACATCAAAGGGTGTAATGACCAACAAACAGGCTGCCCAAGAGAAGATTGGCGGCGAAGTTCTCTGTTACGTTTATTAATCGAAAGGAGGAAACAATATGTCACGTATAGGTAAAGCCCCCATCGAAATCCCCGCAGGCGTAACCGTTGAAATCGCTAAAGACAACGTAGTTACCGTTAAAGGTCCCAAAGGAACCCTCGTTCAGGCCGTAAATCCCGAGTTCGAAATCAAACTCGAAGACGGTCACCTCCATATCAGCCGTCCCTCAGACGAGCGCGATCATCGTGCGCAGCACGGTCTTTATCGCGCGTTGCTCCACAACATGGTAGTAGGCGTATCAACCGGCTATCGTAAAGAAATGGAGCTCGTCGGCGTAGGTTACCGCGCAGCAGCAACAGGCCAAGTGCTTGAGCTTTCACTCGGTTACTCTCACGCTATCTACCTCAAGCTTCCCCCCGAAGTAAAAGTAGAAGCCAAGTCTGAGCGTAACAAAAACCCCCTCGTTATCCTTGAAAGCGACGACAAGCAGCTTCTCGGTCAGGTTTGCGCAAAAATCCGTTCTCTCCGCAAGCCCGAACCCTACAAGGGTAAAGGTATCAAGTTTGTTGGCGAGGTTATCCGTCGTAAGAGCGGAAAGACCGCCGGTGCCAAGTAAACATAAGTTGAACCTACATCGACTGTAAGAAAACATGATCTCCAAGCAACAAAGAAGAAATAAAATCAAGGCGCGCATCCGTGGCCGCATCTCCGGCACCGCCGCGCGTCCCCGCATGACCGTTTTCCGTTCTAACAAGCAGATCTACGTTCAGCTTGTAGACGACCTCAAAGGTCAGACACTCGTAAGCGCTTCCTCAAAAGGAATCGCAGAAGGCACTAAGACCGAAATCGCCGCTAAAGTCGGAAAGGTCATCGCAGAGAAGGCTATCGCCGCTGGTTATCCCGAGGTAGTATTCGACCGTAACGGTTACCTCTTCCACGGCAGAGTTAAATCATTGGCTGACGCAGCTCGCGAAGGCGGACTTAAATTCTAAACGACAATGGTAAACAAGAACAATCGAGTTAAAACAACCAACGACATAGAACTCAAGGACCGTCTGGTAGCCATCAACCGCGTTACAAAAGTAACCAAGGGTGGACGTACCTTCACCTTCGCCGCAATCGTAGTTGTCGGCAATGAAGACGGCATCATCGGTTGGGGCCTCGGTAAGGCCAATGAAGTTCAGGCAGCTATCGCTAAAGGCGTAGAGGCAGCTAAAAAGAATCTTATCCGCGTTCCCGTTCACAAAGGAACAATTCCTCACGAACAGGCAGCTAAGTTCGGCGGTTCAGAAGTTCTTATCAAACCCGCAAGCCACGGTACCGGAGTAAAAGCCGGTGGTGCTATGCGTGCCGTACTCGAAAGCGTCGGCATCACAGACGTGCTTGCAAAGTCTAAGGGCTCTTCTAACCCCCACAACCTTGTAAAGGCAACTATCGCCGCTCTCGGTGAGCTCCGTTCGCCCGCACAGGTTGCTCAGAACCGCGGCATCTCCGTTAACCAGGTATTCAACGGCTAAACCCAGGAAAGCAACAGAAATGGCACAGATTAAAATCAAGCAGATAAAGAGCCGTATCGGTGCTCCCGCGGTGCAGAAGCGTACCCTCGATGCCCTCGGCCTCAAGAAAATGAATCACGTGGTGGTAAAAGAAGATACCCCCTCAGTGATGGGAATGGTAAACCGTGTTCGTCATTTGGTAGAAGTGACCAACGCTTAATCAATATTTTCAGCATTTAGCAATTATGGATTTAAGTAACTTAAAACCCGCCGTAGGTTCAACGACTCGCAGCACCCGCATCGGTCGCGGACCCGGTTCTGGCAAGGGTGGAACTTCTACCCGCGGACACAAGGGCGCAAAATCACGCTCTGGTTACAAACGCAAGATCGGTTTTGAAGGTGGTCAGATGCCCCTTCAGCGTCGTCTTCCCAAATTCGGTTTCAAGAACATCAACCGTGTGGAATATAAACCCATCAACCTCGATACAATCGAGACACTCGCAGCTGCGAACAACCTCGAGAAGATCGGTATTGAAGAATTCCGTGCGGCAGGTTTCATCAACCGCAAGCAGCTCGTGAAAGTTCTCGGTAACGGCGCTATCACACGCGCTCTCCACATCGAGGCTAACGCCTTCTCAGCATCAGCGGAGAAAGCCATCACCGAAGCCGGAGGCACCGTATCAAAAGTGAAGTAAATTCATTTATCTTCACCCAACCGCTCTAAAGCACCCCGATAATGAAATTTATTCAAACCCTTAAAAACATCTGGACAATCCAGGAACTGCGTCAGCGACTGACCATCACGGTGCTGCTGGTGTTGGTTTACCGTCTGGGGTGTTATGTTGTCCTGCCGGGCATCAACCCCGCTGACCTTGAAGCTCTCACTAGCTTTACCAATAAGGCCGGTATCATGCAGCTTCTCGACATGTTCACGGGTGGAGCTTTCTCTCAAGCCTCCATCTTCGCCCTTGGTATCATGCCCTACATTACTGCATCAATCGTGATTCAGTTGGCAGGCATGGTGTTGCCCTCCTTCCAGAAGATGCAACGCGAAGGCGAAAGCGGACGTCAGAAACTCAATCAATACACTCGCTACTTGACCGTATTGATCCTCTTCGTGCAAGGACCCGCCTACCTTTTCAATCTGCGTACACAGATTGTAAACGCCGGAGGTTCTGCCGATATGGGATTCTGGATGGTGCTGTTCCTAACAGTAATTCTCGCAGCAGGTTCGATGTTCATCATGTGGCTTGGCGAGCGTATTACAGACCGTGGTATCGGTAACGGTATCTCGTTCATCATCCTCGTGGGTATCATTGCCCGCCTGCCGATGTCGCTCGTATACGAGTTCACAAGCCGTCTTCCCGGTTCAACCGGTTCAGAAGGTGGTCTGATCATGTTCATCGTAGAAATCGTATTGCTTTTTGCCGTAACCGTCGGTGCTGTATTGCTCGTACAGGGAACCCGTAAAATTCCCGTACAATATGCAAAACGTATCGTAGGTAACCGTCAAGTAGGCGGTGTACGCCAGTACATCCCTCTGAAGGTTAACGCTGCAGGTGTGATGCCTATCATCTTTGCTCAGGCAATTATGTTCATCCCCTTGATGCTTTCAGGCTTCGCCGCATCAGAAAGCGGTACTGGTTTCTTCTCAACCTTCGCAGATGTCAACGGATTCTGGTATAACTTCGTTTACTTTATCCTCATTGTAGCCTTCACATACTTCTACACAGCTATCACAGTGCGTCCCACTCAGATGGCAGAAGATATGAAGCGCAACAACGGATTTATCCCCGGAGTTAAACCCGGTAAGAAAACCGCTGAATACATCGATTCGATTATGTCACGCATCACATTGCCCGGCTCAATCTTCCTCGGCATTGTTGCTATCCTTCCCGCATTTGCTCGCATGTTTGGCATCAGCCAGAACTTTGCTCAGTTCTTCGGAGGAACATCATTGCTGATTATGGTAGGTGTTGTACTTGACACCCTCCAACAGATCGAGTCACACCTGATGATGCACCACTATGACGGCTTGATGAAAGATGGCAAGATCAAGGGTCGTACAACCGGCTCAGGCTATTAATCAAGTCAACCACTCTACCCCCACTGCCGGAGTAGCCCATACGGGCTCACTCCGACAGGGGGTTGAACTCTGAAATCTCGACCCTTTAGAACCAGATGATTTACCTCAAGACTCCCGCAGAAATTGAAAAGATGCGTTGCGCTTGCCAGCTTACCTCTCTCACAATGGGAGAAGTTGCCAAAAACGTACGTCCGGGAATAACCACACATCAACTCGACACCATTGCTCGCGAGTTTATCGTCAAAAACGGTGGACGCCCCGCATGTTTAGGCTATGGTGGATTCCCCGGCACAGTCTGCATCGAAGTCAACGAAACGGTAGTTCACGGATTCCCTTCAAGCTATACACTGCGCGAAGGAGATATCGTCGGAGTAGATCTCGTTGTTGAGCTTGACGGATATAATGGAGATATGTGTTACACTTTCCCCGTTGGCGAAGTCGCTCCCGAAGTAATGGAGTTGCTCAAAACAACTAAAGAATCACTCTATAAAGGAATCGAAGCTTGCCGCGAAGGACGTCGAATTGGCGATATTTCCAACGCCATTCAGCTTTACTGCGAATCACGAGGCTACTCGGTAGTTCGCGAAATGTGTGGCCACGGAATCGGCAAGAAAATGCATGAAGACCCCGAAGTGCCCAATTACGGGCGTCGCGGGACCGGTCCTCTGATTAAGAATGGCATTTGCATTGCAATTGAGCCCATGATTAACCTCGGAAGCCGCAATATTGTGATTGAGGATGACGGCTGGACATGCCGCACGCGTGACCGCAAGCCATCAGCTCATTACGAACATACCGTAGCCGTTCATGGCGGCCAGACTGAGATTCTGACCTCATTCGAGCCAATCCGTGAGGCGCTCGGTGAAAAGTTTATTTGAGCAAATCACATTTGATATCTTCACGCCTTCAAGGCAACTTTACCCCCTTTTTCCGGAAATTATCCGGTTCAAATTAGAGAACAACGACAGAAAACAAGACAGAAATATATGTCAAAGCAATCTGCAATCGAACAAGACGGCGTAATCCTCGAAGCCCTCTCAAACGCAATGTTCCGCGTAGAACTTGAAAACGGACATGAAATCACCGCCCATATTTCGGGCAAGATGCGCATGCACTATATCAAGATTCTTCCCGGCGACAAAGTAAGGGTTGAGATGTCGCCTTATGACCTCTCAAAGGGCCGAATCGCGTTCCGTTATAAGTAAGAAAAAACGAACCATCAATAATCCCCAAAAAATTCACAAATGAAAGTCAGAGCTTCCATCAAGAAGCGTTCAGCCGACGATAAGATTGTTCGTCGCAAAGGACGTCTCTATGTGATCAACAAGAAAAATCCCAAAAACAAACAGCGCCAGGGATAACATGCGTTAATCCGGGAAAACCGGCGGCGGTTTGTCAGGATATTGCTGGGAAAACCTCTTTTTCCCTGTTCACAGCAATGAAACCGCGTGAAAGGTTTCCGAATCCCGCTGATTTTTGTTATTTTCGCGTTAAAATTTCAAGACTCAACCAAAGCATTTATGGCAGTAAGAATCGTGGGAGTTGACCTCCCCCAAAACAAAAGGGGCGAAATCGCCCTGACCTACATCTTCGGCATCGGCCGTTCGGCCGCTAAGAACATCCTGGAGAAAGCCGGTGTAGACGTGAACATCAAAGTGAAGGACTGGACTGATGCCCAGGCTGCGCTCGTTCGCGAAGTCATCCAGGCTAACTACAAGGTAGAGGGTGACCTCCGTAGCGAAATCCAGCTTAACATCAAGCGACTCATGGATATCGGCTGCTATCGCGGCATCCGCCACCGTAACGGTCTTCCCGTACGCGGTCAGTCGACCAAGAACAATGCACGTACCCGTAAGGGACGTAAGAAAACCGTCGCTAATAAGAAGAAAGCCACTAAATAACGAATACCCCAAGAAAGTATTATCATGGCAAAGAAAACAGTCGCAGCCAAGAAGCGCAACGTCAAGGTTGACGCCGCCGGCCAGCTTCACGTTCATTCATCATTCAACAATATCATCGTGTGCTTAGCCAACAGCGAAGGACAGGTAATTTCATGGTCATCTGCAGGTAAGATGGGCTTCCGCGGATCCAAGAAAAACACCCCCTACGCCGCCCAGATGGCTGCTCAGGATTGCGGCAAGATCGCTTACGATCTTGGTCTGCGCAAGGTGAAAGCTTATGTAAAAGGACCCGGTAACGGTCGTGAATCAGCTATCCGTACCGTTCACGGTATGGGAATCGAAGTAACCGAAATTATCGACGTTACTCCGCTGCCTCATAACGGATGTCGTCCTCCCAAGCGCCGTCGCGTATAATCCCCGTAATTCACGGCAGAAATTAACACTAGGGCGTAGCGCCGGCTTTCGACCATCTCCAAAACGATGGTTCAACCGACGACACTCGCAGTCGTCAACGGAGTAGTCGTAGTCGGCAACCCATTAACCTATTAAAGTTAAATACACAAATGGCTAGATACATAGGTCCTAAGACCAAAATCGCACGCAAATTTGGCGAACCCATCTTCGGCGAGGATAAGATCCTGAGCCGTCGCAACTTCCCCCCGGGCCAGCACGGACAGAACCGTCGCCGTAAAACATCAGAATACGGAACACAGCTTCGTGAAAAGCAGAAAGCTAAATATACCTACGGCGTGCTCGAGCGTCAGTTCCGCAACCTCTTCGAAAAAGCATCAGGAATGAAGGGTATCACCGGTGAAATCCTTCTCCAGCTTCTCGAAGGCCGTCTCGACAACATTGTTTATCGTCTTGGTATCGCTAAGACTCGCGCAGCAGCTCGTCAGCTCGTTCTCCACAAACATGTTACCGTAAACGGTGAAGTTGTAAATATTCCCTCATTCGCTGTACAGCCCGGTATGGTAGTAGGCGTTCGTGAGAAATCAAAATCTCTCGAAGTAATTGCTGATTGCCTCGCAGGCTTCAACCACAGCAAATACCCCTGGCTCGAATGGGACGAGTCAACAAAGAGCGGCAAACTGCTTCATGTCCCCACCCGTGAGGATATCCCCGAAAACATCAAGGAGCAGCTCATCGTCGAACTCTATTCTAAGTAATCCGTTAAACACCAAGATCCATGGCTATTTTAGCATTCCAAAAACCTGACAAAGTCGTTATGTTGGAAGCCAACAGCTTCTACGGCAAGTTTGAGTTCAAGCCTTTGGAACCCGGCTATGGTATCACTGTGGGCAATGCCCTCCGTCGAGTACTTTTGTCATCTCTCGAGGGCTATGCCATTTCCGCTATCAAGATTGACGGCGTGAAACACGAGTTCGATACCATCCCCGGAGTCAAAGAGGATGTAACTAATATCATCCTCAACCTTAAGAAGGTAGACCTCAAGCAGGTGACCGAAGACGCAGAGACTGAAAAAGCTTCCATCCACGTGTCGGGTCAGGAGGTGTTCAAAGCCGGTGACATCGGCAAAGCCCTTTCAGGCTTTGAAGTCCTCAATCCCGAGGAAGTTATCTGTCACTTGGATCCCGACGCAAGTTTCAACCTCGAGGTAACTATCAATAAAGGTCGCGGCTGGGTGCCTGCCGATGAGAATCAGCAAGATATCAATGATATCCAGACCCTCGCTATCGACTCGATTTATACCCCGATCAAAAACGTTAAATACGCTGTTGAAAACTTCCGCGTTGACCAGAAGACCGACTACGAGAAACTGATCATCGAAATCACCACCAACGGCTCAATCCTTCCTAAAGATGCTCTTAAGGAAGCAGCCAAGATTTTGATCTACCATCTGATGTTATTCTCAGACGACAAGATCACAATTGAGACAACAGAGACCGATGGCGCAGAAGAATTTGATGAAGATGCATTGCATATGCGTCAGCTTCTCAAGACGAAATTGGTCGACATGGACCTGTCGGTTCGCGCTCTCAACTGCCTCAAGAGCGCCGAAGTCGAAACTCTCGGCGAATTGGTAGTCTTCAACAAGACCGACCTGCTGAAATTCCGCAACTTCGGCAAAAAGTCCCTAACGGAACTCGACGAACTTCTCGCCAACCTCGGCCTGTCGTTCGGCATGGATATTTCCAAATATAAACTCGACAAAGAGTAATAATTGAAAAACAACGATGAGACACAATAAAAGCTTCAATCATCTGTCGCGCAAGAAGGCCCATCGCGATGCCCTTCTTGCCAACATGACAATTTCTCTTATCAAGCATAAGAGAATCTTCACTACCTTGGCAAAGGCTAAGGCCCTCCGCGTTTACGCTGAGCCCCTGATCAACCGTGCTAAGGAAGACTCAATGGCAAACCGCCGTTTGGTGTTCTCTTACCTCCAAAACAAAGAGGCAGTCACCGAACTCTTCCGCGAAATTTCACAGAAGATCGCTGACCGTCCCGGTGGTTACACCCGCATCCTCAAGACCGGTAACCGTCTTGGTGACAACGCTAAGACTTGCTTTATCGAGCTCGTTGACTACAACGAAAATATGCTCAAGGATAAGAAGAGCGAGAAGAAGGGTCGCACCCGTCGTTCACGCAAATCTTCTGACGCCCAAGCAGCACCTGCAGAAGCTCCCGTAGCAGAAGCACCCGCCGCAGAGGAAGCAGCAGCTGAATAATTTTATTCAACATGATAAGTAATGGTGTTCCCATTCCGGGGACACCATTACTCATATTTATAGCTCTCGATAACCGGTAACGAACGATTTTTGCGGAATTAAGATTTTTGACCATTTGGTCAGAGCGAATTACATGATTTTTTGTTATCTTGGTATTTCATTGTGCTCAGTCAGCAGGTTTTATCTTATTATGTTTTGTTGCCATGGTATGTTTATACTTTGATATCGATTACTACCGGAGGTTATACGATTACTACCGGGGTTTATATGTCATTATTGATATATAGGTATTTGTTGAACCATTAGATAATTCCTTGCCTTAAAACTATTACATTTTTGCTTGGGCAGTCATTTAAAACTCAGAAATTACACTGAAATGAATAGACTTATCATTAATCCGATTGGAGGTTTGGCGAACCGTATGCGGTTTATCGCGTCCTCTTTGACGTTAGCTAAAGAGCTCCGTTCGGAGTATCGCATTGTTTGGTTGCGAAATTGGGAGATTGGTGCGTCGTTTGAACAGATTTTTGATATGCCCTCGGAATTGGAGCAATTAATAGAGTATCCGTCGTCTCTTCGTTATAGCTTGCTATATTCAATTCCGCGCAAGAAAAACTTTTACCTTACCGCCCTAACTCGTCGTCGATTTGCGTTAGCTGTTGATGACGCTTCGTCGCCGATGTTAGATATCTTGCATGGGGATAGTTCGGATGACCGACTACGCGAACTGCTTGCGGCCGTAACGTCATCGCGAGATATATTGATTCAAGGAGGCACGAATATCTATCATTATTCGCCGGAGTTATATCGCCGTTTGTTTCGCTTGAAAGCAAACTTGCAAGAAAGAGTAGAAAATATTGTTGCCGGATTGGGAGGTAATGCCGTAGGAGTGCATATAAGGCGCACAGACAATCGAATGTCTATAGAAAATAGTCCTGAAACAATCTTTGAAAAAGCGATGCTTAGAGAGCTTGAAAAAGCTCCATTGACGAAATTCTATTTAGCAACGGATAGCGAAGACGTAAAAGCTAGATTCAAAGCGCAGTTTGGCGAACATGTTTTAGTTAGTCAATCCGTAGCTCGTCGCGACACTCTTGATGGAATTGAAGATGCCGCCGTCGAGATGTTTGTGTTAGCCAATACGACTAAGATATATGGGTCATTTTATAGCTCCTTTTCAGAAGCTGCTGCCATGTTAGGAGATATTCCGTTGGTCATTCTGAAGAATTAGTATGGCGAAATTTTGCCGGTAGGCTGAACGCTAATTTTCATTATTAGCGATTAAACGGAGTGCCGAGACAGAGAAGGGCAAGTAGGCGGTTTCGTTGGGCGATTTTTACAATGGTAACAGTGATTGCCAATGTTGCAAATATTTGGAATATAAAGTAAGCCGCCTTTATAAAGAAAGATAGATAGAGATTAAGTTCGGCTGTCGGTTGTTGTAGGTATGTAGACCAAATAGATGTGAATATTGAAACAAAAAAGAAGTGGAAGAAATAAATCCCTAATGAGATTTTGCCGAGATTTATTAGTCCGGAATAAATAAAGCCGTTGTTCTCTTTCCGACTATTTTTTTTGAAGAGTAAAAACAGCCCGAGGGCGCCGCTAATGTTGCAGATAAATCTGACAAGAGTCGGGAGTAGCATTCCTGCCATAGGGAGAGATGAGAAAATAGATTCTTCGTTTTTTAGCGAAAATATTTGAAGAAATAATAAAAATATTACCCATGACACCGGTAGGAGAGGCAATTTAGTTAGGTAATCTTCATTCTTTTTGAA
This sequence comes from uncultured Alistipes sp., assembly GCA_964638475.1. Taxonomy (GTDB): domain Bacteria; phylum Bacteroidota; class Bacteroidia; order Bacteroidales; family Muribaculaceae; genus UBA7173. Next base: position 30,025 of record CAZXAZ010000009.1, read on the forward strand.
AACAGCTCCTAGCGAGAAAATTATGTAATATCTAACAATCTGATGAGAGGCGAAGTAGTCAGCTTCAAAGAGGGGAAAACAGAGTATGCAGATAAGATTAGTTACGATAAGAAATTTGTATCCACCCAGTTTTGTATCGAAATAGTTGGCAAACGAGTATATGCAACAGATAAAGAATAGCGTCCATAAAAACCATAATCCTTGGTCGGGGTATAAAAAAGTTTTCCCAACCGATAGAAGGAAGTTTGAAAAGCCGTAGTGGTTAGAAGAGTTTAACAGCGGAGCAATTATCGCCCATGTCGTAAAGGGTATGAGTAATTGTATCGCACGCTTCTTTATGGGGGCAATTCCGGTAATTTTAGCGCTCAAATAGCCGCTAATCATCATGAATAAAGGCATTATAAATGCCTGAATATACTGATTATGGATATGTATAATTGTCGGATATTCTTGCAGACAATGTCCGAGAATAACACAGAAGATAGCAAAACCTTTAACAGCGTCAATCCAATTTAATCTTTGACGATTGGTTAACGCGATTTTATTTGGCATAGAAGAAGTAGTCATCTATTGCATAATACATAGATGAGCAATTAAGAGAGCAACGCAGAGGCTTGGGCTGCAATGCCTTCACCACGCCCTGTAAAGCCCAGATGCTCGGTTGTAGTAGCTTTTACCGAAACGCAATCTAAGGGGAGTTGGAGGTCTTCGGCAATGTTTTCAATCATCTGCGGAATGTAGGGGAGAAGTTTCGGCGCCTGAGCCATGATTGTCACATCGACATTTACCGGTTTAAGGTTGCGCTGTTCGCGAATTATTCGTAATGTTTCGCGTAGTAGCATTCGCGAATCAGCCCCTTTATATTTTGGGTCAGAGTCTGGAAAATGGTAACCGATGTCGCGTAGAGCGGCGGCGCCAAGTAAGGCGTCTGATAGAGCATGGAGAGCTACGTCGGCGTCGCTATGGCCGAGCAAGCCTCGTTCGTAGGGTATTTCTACACCACAGAGAATCAATTTGCGCTCTTCAACAAGACGATGTACGTCGAAACCGTTACCAATTCTAAACATTGAAATGCTATTAGATAGGAGGGGGGGAAACTGATAAATAGGGATAGACTCTTACGAGAATTAGCGGCGTCCACCCATAAGGTCACGCAAGCCGTCCATGTCGAATGTTAGTGAGAAGCGGAGGGTCTGGTCGAGCGGAGAAGTCTGAGATGTCGCCAACATGTAAGCGGCATCAAGACGAACAACGTTGAGCGAGAAGCCCGCACCGAATCCGAAGTATTGGCGATTACCTTTATATTGGCTCTCGTGGTAATAACCGGCGCGGAGGAAGAATTGTTGGTTGTAGTTATATTCCGCACCGAGCGAATAGGATATTTCGCGCAATTCTTCTTTCAAACCGCCGGGAGCATCGCTGAAAGATTTGAAGATACCGGTAATCGGCGACATAGTTTCCCAATCATTCAAAGCTTCGGCATAAGCGCTTTCGTCAACTTGCCCCTCGGCGTCGCGATAGTCGTCGCGTCGCGGACGAGTCGGAACCAGCAGCTTGTTAAGGTCGAGACTGAGAGCGAGGTTGTGGTAGTCGGCGAGCGGGAACATGAAAGAAGCTCCGAGACGCAAGTTGGTCGGAAGGAACGACGGAGATTGTCCTTCCGGAGAAATTTTCGTACCGATGTTCGAGATATTCCAACCCCAGGCGAACTGACATTCGCTCTGTCCGACGATAGGATATGTAACAAAGTAGCCCGAGATGTCAGCGGCGAAAGCAGAAGCACCGCTGGGCTGAGTTGATGTGCTCGACGAACTGAAACCGAGGTCGGAATAGATGTAGCGGAACACAACGCCCATAGAGAATTTCTCGGATAGTTTACGAGAGTAACCGAGGTCGACGGCGAGCTCGTAGGGGTTGATGCTTTCAGTAACTCCGCCTAAACTTTCAGAGTTGACCTCGCCTAATGAGAAGTAGCGCAGAGATGCGCTGATAGCTTGGTTGTCGTTGCTGCCTAATTTCCAATATCCGGCAAGGTTTGCGAGGAAAATGTCGTTAACAAGTTTACGCAACCACGGGGTATAGCTTAAAGCAACAGCGCCTTGAGAATATGCGAAGGCATATTTCGAGGGGTTCCAATATTGAGAGTTAGCGTCGGGATCGGTAGCCGCGCCGAGGTCGCCCATAGAAGCGCCGCGAGCATCCGGCGCAATGCCAAGCGATGTTACACCGGTTTGCACCGGGTTGAATTCGTTTTTGATTTGGTCATCGGCTTTTGCGCAGTCGGCGCCGAGAATAACGGCGAAAATAATAGCCGTAGCAATTTTGATTGCTACGGGAGAGATTGAAATATTGCGGTGCAAAGTCATCATTGTCTGTTAATTAGAGAGCCATTGATAATTATTGACTCTGAATATATAACTTAAAAGCGGTTCTTTTATTGCCCGTTGCTAATCAAAGGCGTTCAATTGGAGTGAGGTGAGCCAAGATTTCGTCTCTAGCCATCACTTTGTTGTCGGCTAATGTTTTAGCCATTGCGCAAATTGTTGAGTTAACAACCGGATGGATAAGGAGTCGTCGCAGATAGTTGAACGAATTGTCGCAAATCTGTTCAACTTCAGCAGTTTCAAGACCGCAGGCATTTTCACCCTCTTTGATAAGTTGCTCAATCATCAGCGATTTTACTTCATTCGAGAGGTCGGAGCGTCGGCGGTTTAGCGAGCGCGCTAAAAGATTGCCGATAACCATCGCTGAAGTCAGTTGGAAATTGCGGAACGATGAAGTCCAGACATTTTTCACAGATAGCGCCGGATTAGATGGTTGAAAGAAATCGGGGGTGAGTTTTAGTCCGAAATCAGCCGGAGCGTCAAGCTCTAAAGAGTCGATATATTTTTCTGCGTCGAAAATAAAAAGAGACAACGCCATCCCGCAGAGCCCGAAAGCTCTGTCTGTACGGTCTGTATATTTTAGAGAAGCGGAAGCCATTTTGTTAGTTAATTACCATAATCTTAGTTACACAGCCGTCGCTGCCGGAGTCGTTACTTGTGCCGTGAGAAGCGAAAACGTAGTAGACTCCGGTTTTTACGCGGTCGCCGTTAGCGTTACAGCCGTCCCAAGTAATCATTCCCCCCTCGCTACGACCTTGGAAGAAGACATTTCCCGCCGAGTCGGCGATTTTTACCAAGGTGTTATCCATTAATCCGGTCACGGTAATCCAACCGGAATAGTCGGGACGCACCGGGTTGGGATAAGCGTATACATTGTCGAGATTTTCGCTTGCCGGCGCCGACGTAGAATTGTATTCAACAACACCATTGGCGGTAGCGAAGAAAACGCTCGACGAATTAGGGTCGCAAGCTACGGCGTAAACCGAGTTAGAGGGTAAAATAGAGTTGTTAGTATCGTAGTGTTCAATAATTTGGTCGCCATTTTCGCTAACGAGATAGACTCCGGCGGTAGAGGTTGAAATCCACTTGCGGTTAGAGCTGTCAGTTGCTATTCCGGTGACGGTGATAGCGTCAAGTAGATAGTCGGCGAGCCCGGTGCCATCGTTGCGAGGCACTTTTAGGTGGTTAACCTTTGCGATATCCGATGTTACAGATGTCGGGTTGGTGATTTCAAACACGCCCTTATCAGTTCCGACCCACAGACGCCCTTTTGCGTCTTCGCAGAATGCGAGAGTATGATAAAACGACACCGCTTTATTGTCTTGGTCGATATATGACGAGACTTCAATCGGCGTTTTAAACGAGCCGTCGCTATTAATTGGTGTCAAGTAAATGAGCGAACTCCAAAAACCGGGAGTTGTTACTAGCATTTTTGATTTTTGGAGATAGAGCCCTTCGCTGACACGCGAAATGTTAGAGAGGGTAATCGTATGCCAAGCCGAGGTTGGGATAGTTTCTTTTTGGAACGCAGAAGCGTTGATGCTGTGGAGGTTTTTTTGTCGAGTTTGCGCAGCTTCTTGCCCCATAATAATGTTGTTGTTGTCGTCGACGGTGATAAACGCCAAACGGGTGCCGTCTTCGTTTAGAATCGGAGAATTATCCGGGGTCATTCGATGGGTTTGTTCTCCGTTTTTTATGCGATACAATCCGTTTGTCCAGCTCCCAACGAAATAAGCTTCCGGGTCGAGCGGGTCTTGTAACATCCACATCTGACCGGTTAGATTGCTACCCCAATTGTTTGCGCTTGTCTCTATGTTAGACGGGCTGATATTAGAATAGCCGTTAGTGTGGTTATACGCTGTTGGCGAAAACTTGTTGTTGCTCGTATATCCGAGCATTAGATTGGCGTTGTTGCTTTTGTTCCAAAAGTAGATATCTCCGCTCTTTTGGGCCGCAATTGAGTTACATTGCACGGTTGCAAATTCGGTTTTTCCGAACTTGTCGCCTAACTGAACCGGATTTGCGCGGTCGGTAATGTCGAATTGACAGATGCCGTCGGCATCGCCTGCCCAAAGATTGTTGAATCCGTTGAACGCAGAAATCGTATGTCCTTTTAGTACGGAGGGAAATGAGGTTACCTCGGGGGCATTAGTCGAAGATGTCGCGTCGAATAAATATATGTTAGAGGCGTCGGTGATGAAAGCCTTGTCAGCGCCCATCTGCGCGAGGTTTGTAGTTAAAATATCGGCGCCATTATTTTGTAGCGTGTAAGCATATAATTTGTCGTTCACAAAGTCGAAACTACAATGAATGGCTTTTATATTGTTTCCTGAACGATGGGCGAATATAAGACGCTTGTCACCGATAACCAAAGTGCGGTTGTCTAAAGTCCAATTATTCGTGTTGTTGCCGACATATTTGAATGAATTGATATTGACTAAATGTTGGGCTGCGGGGGCTGCCAATATCTGACTGTTGTATCCGATAACTACATGGTCGTCAACCCCGCAGGCAAAGTTGACCGGCAGAGGAGAGAACATAGTTTCGATTGTCTCGTTCTTGCGGTCGTCGAGTGTGACAAGCCCGAATGTTGTAGAGACGTAGATACGTCCGTTGCCGAATCCGATATGGTTGATTGCCGGTTTGCCTGAAATGAGAGCGTCGGAAATATCCGAGATATTGACAACCGAGCCGTCATCGTTGATGCGGTCGATGTTGCAATCAGAGTATGTTACGATGAGGTATTTCCCTTCAGGTTGAGCATATATCGCCGAAATAGCCCCGCCATTGAGGTCGTTAGTGATATTGAGCGAGCGCACTTCGTTAGTCTTTTTGTCGACGGAAAAGAGCGAACCGACAGAGAGATAGAATGTCATGCTTTTTGTCTCGGCAATTGACGATACGCCTCCAAAGGGGGAGTGGATAGTCCAACCACCGACGGGGAGTTGGGCATTGACGGCGATGCAGACGAATGTTAGTGCGAATATAAGGGCGATTTTCTTAATCATCAGGTGGATGGGTGTGTAAAGAGAGTTAAAGGTTTTCCTCTAAAGCTTTTAGAAGAGCTTCAGATGCTCGACGGCGATGAGAAATAGCGTTTTTCTCGTCGGCTGACATTTCGGCGAATGTCAGAGTTGAGTTTTCGGGGATGAAAAGCGGATCGTAGCCAAATCCGTCGGTGCCGCGCGGAGCGAGAGCAATAGCTCCGTTAACGATACCTTCGACAAAGAATTCTTTGCCGTTGATAATAGCGGCGATAACTGTGCGGAAGCGCGCTTTGCGGTTTTCTATGCCTGTCATTTTCTCGAGCAAGAGGCGAGAATTGGCTAATGAGTCATGGCTGTTGCCGAGCCCGTTTGCCGCGGCATATCGCGCCGACATTACGCCCGGTTCGCCGTCGAGAGCTTCAACTTCGAGTCCGGTATCATCGGCGAAGCAGTCGCAGTTGTATCGCTCGTTGACCCAACGGGCTTTTTGTAATGCATTCCCCTCGAGGGTTGGCGCCGTCTCCGGTATGTCGTCGTTACAACCTATTTCCGCGAGAGACAAAATTTCTCGTCGATTCCCGATAATCGCACGGAGTTCGTCGATTTTGTGGGTGTTATTTGTGGCAAAAACGAGTTTTTCTTGCATTACGTAAAGTTATAGTTTACTCAACATATATAACGATTCAACGTTAGATTTATTATTTTCAGAGGGTTGAAGTTTTTTATGTCGTAACAAGCCCTGCTGACTATTATGGAGTGGCTTTCATCTTGTCGGATGAGATATGATAAGCTGTGTCGTTTCTACTCTTTGATTTTACGGTAGGTGTTGTTGGTAAAAACAACGCCCCGAACGTTATTGATAGCGTTCGGGGCGTTGAGTTATAGATTAGGCAACGCAATGGTTGCGGATTTTCGTAGCTTAGTCGCGAGATGAACCGAAGAAGCGGAGAAGATAGATAAACAGGTTGATGAAGTCGAGGTAAAGCGAAAGGGCGCCCCATGTTGCGAGAGAGCCGTTTGCGATTCCCATATTCATCGCTGCCATCTGTTTGATTTTCTGAGTGTCCCATGCGGTAAGACCGATGAAAATCAAGACGCCGACACCGGAAATCATCCAGTCGAAAGTTGAGTTTGCCCAGAAAATATTTATAACGGAGCAGATAACCAAGCCGATAAGAGCCATAAAGAGGAATGTTCCAAATTTGGTCAGGTCGCGGTTGGTGAAATAGCCGTAAACGCTCATAGCGCCGAAGACAGCCGCCGTAATCAAGAATGTCTTGAAAATAGAGGCGAAATTGAAGGCTAGGAAGATGATAGATAATGTCAGACCGTTGACAATCGCGAAGATAAAGAATAGGGCGGTTGACATTGCGGGGCTCATCTTGTTAAGACGGGCAGAAATCCAGAAGACGAGTCCGAGTTCAACGAGTGCTAAAATCCAGTAGATGCCGCGGCTTGTTGCCAAAGCATATGAAATCTGGGGAGCGTTGAAGTAGGCGAACATAGCGGCAGCTGCGGAAACGAGCAATGCCAAGAACATCTTGACGTAGACTTGTTTCATAACAGCTGACACCTTAGCGTCGAGCGACTCGGGTTGCTGGAAACCTTGCCAGTAGCTCTGAGCCTGGTTTTGATTGTCGTAAAAATTCATGTTGATAGTTTTTGCTTGTTTAATGATTTGCCGACGACAATTCTGCTGATGTTGGTGTCGCGAAGGGCGCGACTTTGGCCGAATTGCTGCCGAGCAGTGGAGGAGTTAGTTACACAAGCCGAGAGATTACATTCTTTCGGGGACATTGATGCCCAATAGACTCATCGCCTGCTTCACTGTGCGAGCTACAGCCTTGCAGAGGATTAGGCGGAGCGAACGGATGGCTGCGTTCTCCTCTTTGAGGATTGAGTAGTCATGGTAGAATTGGTTGTATTGTTTAACCAATTCGTAGGTGTAGTTGGCGATTAGAGCCGGAGAGTAGGTGCGACCGGCTTCTTCGACTGTCGCAGGGAAGTCTGATAGGGTTTGGATGAGCGCAATTTCCTTCTCGTTGGGGGTTACCGAAGAGTAGTCTTCGATAGCGAAGCCTTGTTCGTCGGCTTTGTGGAGTACGGAGCGGATACGAGCGTAGGTGTATTGGATGAAGGGGCCAGTGTTTCCGTTGAAGTCGATAGATTCTGCGGGATTGAACATCATGTTCTTGCGCGGGTCGACTTTGAGGAGGAAGTATTTCAATGCGCCGAGACCTACAGTCTCAGAAATTTCGTCGATTTCAGCGGGGGTCATACCGTCGGTTTTGCCTAATTGGGTAGACACTTCACGCGCGTTTGACACCATTTCTTCCATCAAGTCGTCGGCATCAACAACTGTTCCTTCGCGGCTCTTCATTTTTCCTTGGGGCAGCTCAACCATTCCGTAAGAGAAGTGAACGAGGTCTTTACCCCATTTAAAGCCGAGACGGTCAAGCAACAATGACAAAACTTGGAAGTGGTAGTTTTGCTCATTGCCAACAACATATATCATCTTGTCGATGGGGAAGTCGCGGAAACGGAGCTTGGCTGTGCCGATATCTTGGGTCATGTAGACGGAAGTGCCGTCGGAGCGGAGTAAGAGTTTGTTGTCGAGGCCGGCGTCGGTGAGGTCTGCCCAAACCGAACCATCTTCTTTGCGATACATGATGCCCTTTTCGAGGCCTTCGAGCACTTTCTCTTTTCCTTCGAGGTAGGTTTCAGATTCGTAATAGATTTTGTCGAAGTCGACGCCCATGCGTTTGTAGGTAGTGTCGAATCCGTCGTAAACCCATTGGTTCATCGTCTCCCAAAGCTGACGCACTTCGGGGTCTTTTTGCTCCCATTTGCGGAGCATCTCGCGAGCTTCTGCCATTAACGGAGAGTTGGCTTTCGCTTCCTCTTCGGTCATGCCTTGCTCGATTAGCGCCTTAACCTCTTCGCGGAAGTGTTTGTCGAACAAAACGTAGAAGTCACCGATGAGGTGGTCGCCTTTCTTTCCGGCAGATTCGGGGGTTGCGCCGTTGCCCCATTTCTGCCAAGCGAGCATCGACTTGCAGATATGGATACCGCGGTCGTTAACGATGTTTGTTTTAACGACTTTGTTGCCGCATGCTTTCAGAATCTGAGCGAGAGAGAAGCCGAGCAAGTTGTTGCGCACGTGGCCGAGGTGGAGGGGCTTGTTGGTGTTGGGAGAAGAATATTCAACCATAACCAGCGGGCTCTCGTCGTTAGCTTCTTTGAAACCGAAATTGTCGTCGGCAGCGATGGTTTCGAGCACAGAGTTCCAATAAGTCGGTTCGATGACAATGTTGAGGAAGCCCTTCACTGCGTTGAAACGGTTAACGGCAGGCTCGTTGGCAACGAGCCAGTTGCCGATTTCTGTAGCAACAGTGTCGGGGGCTTTACGTGCAGCTTTCACCCAAGGGAAAACAACGATAGTGAGATTGCCCTCAAATTCCTTGCGAGTAGCTTGGGGCACAATTTGTTCTGCGGGAGTCTCAACACCGTAGAGCTCTTTTACTGCGCGAGCAACGCCTTCAGATATGATGCGGTCAAGTGACATGTCGAGTTTTAATGAAATGAAAGTTTCATAAGCCTGATACGAAGCGTAATCGGGCGTGTTTCAAGCGCAAAGATACAGAATTTACATGAAAAAACCGCGCTATGCTTGTTAATCTTGTCTAAATCACTCGCTTTGTAGTAGAATAACAGATAAAACGGCGAATGGTTGTTGTTGGAGTCGTCTGTGTTTTTCGGGTATAATATCTTGTGATGATGTTTTATTAGTGGTCTGAGTTTGGAGAATCGGGGATTTCTTCCGAAATTTGTATTGGAGAAGAAATTTTCCGGCATTGTTGAATTTTATTTCAGATAATCTAACTGATTTTATTATGCTTAATATTCTTAAACGTGCTCTTCTCGCTGTTGCGATTTTGCCGATTTCGTTGACCGGTTTCGCGTGGGGGCAGAAGGGTCACGATGTGACAGCTTGCATAGCCGAACGTCATCTTTCGCCTATAACAAAAGCAGCTGTTGATTCTATTTTAGATGGCCGTAGTTTGATTTATTGGGCAAACTGGCTTGATAATGCCAGCCATACGTCGGAATATGCCTATACAAAAACGTGGCACTATCGCAATGTAGATGCCGATAAGACTTATTTTACTCAGCCTAAGAATCCGAATGGGGATGTTGTTGAGGGGGTTCGCTACGCAATTCGTGTCTTGTCTGACGCAGAACAAACTCCGGCTAATAAGACGTTGGCTTTGAAGATTTTGGTTCATCTTGTTGGCGACTTACATCAGCCGATGCATATGGGCCATGCTACCGACTTTGGTGGTAATCGCGTTAGTGTTAAATATTTCGGTCGCGATGCAAACCTTCATTCTATTTGGGATAGTAATCTTGTTGAATCGGCTCACAAATGGAGTTATACAGAATGGGCTGACCAACTTGATCGCCTTACTCCCGGTCAGCAGGCCGTAGTGATATCTGGCAATGTTGATGATTGGGCTCAGCGCGTTGTCGATAATGCAACAACTATTTATAATGAGACTCCCGAGGGCGCGAAGCTTAGTTATGACCAAGTTGCTCGTTGGACTCCGATGATTGAAGATGCATTCGTTCTTGGAGGTGTTCGTTTGGCTCACATTTTGAATTCACTTTTCGACCCAACTTATCCTTGGCGTCGTTCGGCTACTTCTTTTTAAGTTAGCGAAATATATGTCTAAAGCCGATGGAGTTTTCCGTCGGCTTTTTTTGTTGAGTGAAGTGATTTAATCGGGGTGTAATTACAGCATCATTCGCTCTTTGGGTTCGTTTCCTAGAAGGGCTGGGAGTTATGGTCTCGGCTATCGCCATCACTTGTGGTTAAGAATGTAGTCACCCCTGCTCCTCGGGCTAATCTTGCGCTAGTCGATATTGTTTGTGGAGCGTGGGGATTATGGTGGCGTAAATTATTTTGGTTGGTGTACAAAAAAAGAAACTCCCGCGCGCCCATTGGGCGGCGGGAGTTGTTATTTTAAACGGTTATTTTTCGGGATGAATCCGGAATTAGCCGTTTACTTTCTTCATGTGAGCGATGAGGTCGAGAACCTTGTTAGAGTAACCGATCTCGTTGTCATACCAGCTAACAACCTTAACGAAGTTAGGTGTCAAGTATACGCCGGCATTTGCGTCGAAGATAGAAGTGCGGGTGTCGCCGAGGAAGTCGCTAGAAACAACAGCATCTTCGGTGTAACCGAGTACGCCCTTGAGTTCGCCTTCAGCAGCTTCTTTCATAGCAGCGCAGATTTCTTCTTTGGTAGCGCCGTTCTTGAGGTTTACTGTCAAGTCAACAACAGAAACGTCAAGAGTGGGGACACGCATAGAGATACCGGTAAGTTTGCCGTTGAGTTCGGGGATAACTTTACCTACTGCCTTAGCAGCACCGGTAGAAGAGGGGATGATGTTGCCAGAAGCGGCACGACCACCACGCCAGTCTTTCATAGAAGGACCGTCTACGGTTTTCTGAGTAGCTGTGGTAGAGTGAACGGTTGTCATAAGACCGGTTTCGATACCGAACTTGTCGTTGAGAACCTTAGCGATAGGAGCGAGACAGTTGGTTGTGCAAGAAGCGTTAGAAACGAACTGCTGACCAGCGTATGTGTTCTCGTTTACACCGCAAACGAACATGGGGGTGTCGTCTTTTGAGGGAGCTGACATAACAACGTATTTAGCTCCGGCTTCGATGTGAGCCTGTGCTTTTTCCTTTGTGAGGAAGAGACCTGTAGACTCAACAACGTATTCTGCGCCAACAGCAGCCCAGTTGATTTCTTTGGGGTCGCGGCATGCAGTAACGCGGATTTCTTTGCCGTTTACGATAAGAAGGCTCTTTTCGAGATCGTAATCTACAGTGCCTTCGAATTGGCCGTGCATTGTGTCATACTTGAGCATGTAGGCCATGTAGTCAACGGGAAGAAGGTCGTTGATGGCAACAACTTCGATGTCATTACGCTTTGTAGAAGCGCGGAAGACAAAACGGCCGATACGGCCGAAGCCGTTAATACCTATTTTAGTCATAGTTGGTTGGTTGTTTAAGAACTATTTGGTAAAGTTTTATAAGTCTTTAATTGTCAGAGACTGCCCATGCGTGCTCGAGGCGTTTAGGCTGGAACGCTTTTTGGGCTGTGCAAAGTTAGTAATTTTTTTATAAACGGTCATAAAACAGACTGCTTTTTTCGCGGTATTCAAGAAAAATTTCTTTAATATGAGCGTTTAGTCTGCTTTTTGTCGATTATTACTGCTCAATCTCTTGCTGTTGTTGGGGAATGAGGAATAGAGAGAAGTTGACAGAGCCGTAGGCTCGGTGTTCGAGAAAGTGGGGCAGGGCCGAGAAGTCGTGACGTGAGGAGTGCTCGATGATGAAGAGAGAGCCGGGGTGTAGCAGACGAGAGGCGAGGATATTACCGGGGATTTCGGCGAATCCGGGGAGGTCGTATGGAGGGTCAGCGAAAACGATGTCGAAAGAGCGAGGGGCTGCTTGTATGTAGCGAAGGGCGTCGCCTCGTAGAAGGGTGTGGTTTGAGGCCCCGAGTTGAGAGGCAACTTTGCGGATGAAATTGGCTTGAGTTGCTGCTTTTTCGACAGATGTTACTGAGCGGCATCCGCGCGAGAGTAGTTCAAAAGATACAGCACCTGTGCCGGCGAATAGGTCGAGGGCGTCTGGAGTGTCTTCTTCGAAGTCGATGAGGTTTTCAATGACATTGAAGATGTTTTCGCGAGCAAAATCGGTTGTCGGTCTTGCTGTTATGTTGGTGGGCACGTCGAATCGACGTCTGCCATATTTTCCTCGGATGATGCGCATGGTGAATGGAAGAAGGTGAAAATATAGTGAGGAGAGTTAGGAGTGAGGTGAATGAGAAGATGGTGGTTAAGAGAGAATGAGGGGGGCGACGGTCATCTCGAATGGGGCGCGGAGGGCGGCTCGCCCGGCGCGAAACATTGTTGAGGGGAAGATTGCGGGCATTACGTAGCGCACGAAGCGTCGCAGGTTTGGAGCGACAGCGCTTCGCGCTTCAGTGTCGCCGGCGAGAATTATTTCATCGGTGGCGGTTAGTTTGCAGCTTTCGCGGCATGCCATGATATAATAGACGGCGTCCATTGGGTCTTCTACGTGAAAACTGTTGATGACTAATGGGGCTGTATCTCCGAGGATTATGATGTCGCAACGATGGGGTCTGAGGTTGACAATCATTTTTCCGTATGGGCGCGTCGGATGTTTCGCTTTGAAGTATAACGCCAAAGGGGTGAGGGTGTGAGAGATGTGCGGGGCGTTAAATGTTCGTCTGAGAAAACCGAGAAACTCGTGATTGACGCCGGTGAGCATTGTTGCGTTTAGTCCGGAGAGCTCTTCGGCTAGAATTTCTTCGCGCCCGTCGGCGTCGGTTTCGGGGAACGCGCGTAGGAATGTTGCTTCACGGGTATCTGTGTCTGTTATGATATCAGGAATGACCATGAAGCGCTCAGAGGGGAGGAGTATGGTGATTTTTCCGAAGTCGGCAAGCAACAGAGAGTTGTTGTATACGGCTTCTTGAAAGGCTTTTAGCCGAGTTGTCGTTTGGTCGAGCGGAATTTCGGCAGAGATGAGCGAATGGTGTTCGATAGGCGAAAAGGCAATAACCGATAGGGTGTCGGGGCCGGGCTCCATCACCAATTGCCACATACGAGGCTCTTTAATCATCTCTTTGTCGAGAATCATTCCGCTAATGTCGCTCATATTCGGTATGGAAAACTGTTCAGACTATTGTTACTCGGTTTGCTGAGAGAATGAGGACTTTCAGATTAGAAATCGCGTCGGGTCGCCATGCCTCCACGGTTGCTGAAACCGTTGTTGTTTCGTCGGTTGTTTCCGGCGTTGTTATATTGAGATCCGTTACCCCACGAGCCGTACTCCGAGTCGTATTCATCCTCATATTCTTCATCTTCTTCGTCGGCAGTGTTCTTCTGACCCTTGGTTTTGGGTTTGTTCTTCTTTATCGCGTCGGGTTTTTGCATATCGACGGGAGTTTCGATGAGCGCCCAATCTTGTTCGAGGTCCCAATTCTTGCGAAGGAGTAGTTTCTTGGGGAAATAGAAGACATCTTCGGGTAAACGTTTGTCTGCGATGCTACCAGTCGTCCATTCGCCGTCGCCATTAACGTCGATAAATGCTCGTGCGTAATATGTTGCCGGAGTAACGTAATGAAACGATGCGCTGCCGTTTTTTACGATAGCCGTAGCTTCAATCTTGTCAGAGCCGGAGAGCAATTCTACGATAACATTGATGCTGTCAGGAAGCTCTAATGCGGCGAGGTCGGTTAAGTTGAGGTATATGTTGCCGTAGTCATCGAGCTTTTTCGTAGTGAATTCGTGGGTAAACTTGTTGTTGAATTCGCCATAAATATTCTCGATGCGGGCAGAGTCTGCGGTGAAGCGATATTTCAAGCCCTCAGCCCATTTCGCCGAGAGAATAAGTGAACGGACAGATGTTGAATCGGGCGTTAGGGAAGCGTCAAGCACCGGCTCCCAAATCGTGTCTTTTTGCACCTCAAGGCGCCAAACATCGGGCGCAATCGGGCGCAACGGCTCCGGGGCTTCAAAGCGCACAGGCTTGTGGAGGTCTTGCGACGACGATGTTGTTGCTCCGAAATTGAGATGTTTCGGGGGAGTGATAGTGTCGGCAATGGCGGCAGCCAAGGCGATAGAGTCGCCCTTTTCGCGGGCATCTTCGATAGCTTTGAGTTTCTTCTCGCGCTCCTTTTCGATGGCTTTTTCGTCGACTTTCGGGCGACGAAAAAACATTTTGAGGGTGTCGGTTTGCCAAACGATTTGGTCGAGCGAGTCTGTTTTCTGATAGCGAGTAGAGATGAGCAGTGAGTCTTGGTTCACGAGCGCAGTATCGGTTAGCCAATAGATAAGAGAGTCGCGCTCTTGTCGAGTCTCCAGCACTGACATTTCTGTGATATCTCTGCCGGCAAACTTGCCGTTTACGACCGTTAGTTGTGGCATCGAGTCGAGTGGAGCGCCGAATTTTAGTTCGAGGTAGCGTTGGTTGGGTCGCTTGTTGTCGCGCAAGTATTGGCTGCGGTAGTTTTCGTTGAACCACGTTAGCAGGATATCGTCTGGCAGATAGTGCCAAGCCGTGCGTGTTGCGATAGAGTCTGTGCCTTCCGCTGATTTTAAGGTGTCGGTAACTTCGACGGGTTTAACCGATGGTGACACTGTAACAGGGAAGAACGCTACATTCTCCGAGCGGTCCCAATGCCAGTCGCGGTTTTTGTCGTCGATAGCATAGATGTTGTAAGAGCCGGGACGAAGACCGCGGATGGTGAATTGTCCGTATTGGTTTGTTTTTGCAACGCGCTCAAGCGGCAGAGTGCTGATGGCAGAGTCGGCGAGGTTGGAATAAACACCGACAACCATTCCCTGTGCGGGCTCGAGATTTCGCGCTTCGAAGAGCATTCCCGAAATCGATAGGGTATCAAGATTATCGCCGGTTGTGAAATCGTAAGCAAAACCGTCGAGGATGTTGTTTTCGTTGAGGTCGCGGATAGCGTCGGCGAAATCAATGACATAAGTCGTCGAATCGATGAGCGAGTCACGAAATTCGACGGTCAAGTGTTTGCCGTTAGCGTTTACGCGGGCGTTTTCTTTTTGAACGGGGGAAATGACAACCTTATTTGCAGGGTCTTCGATTTTAAGGTTTTCGTCAAACCAAAGGTCGATTTTGTTGCGACTGACGTTTTTTGCTCCAGGTTCGGGGTTTGCGCGCACAAATACGGGCGGAGTTTCATCTTTCGGTCCCCCTGTAGGCCTACCGATAGATGCACAAGCTCCTACCAACGAGGCGATAGCCCCGATGAGCAGCATGCGCATTATGTCAGACGATTTCAGTTTCAAACATTTGAAATAATTAGTACCCCGGAGCAGAATCGAACTGCTATCAAATGTTTAGGAAACATCTATTCTATCCGTTGAACTACCAGGGCAGAGCGGGTCGCTCGGAATCCTTCGAACCGGGCGAAAAATATCTGCAAAGTTAACGTTTTATTTCGTTAAAAGCAAATGTTAGAAAAAGTGATAGCTGTAAAGCGATAGAGATAGAGTTATGGGGCGGTTAGACGGTTTTGACGGTGAAGTATCGGCTGTGAGGAGAGGCGAAGTAGAAGCCGGCGATTGATGATGAGGGGGAGAGGGCGCCGTTGACGGTTACTTCAACGTTAATAGCGTCGGGAGAAATCAGTCGAGCAAGAGTGTGCATCAGTGATTGGTCGGGCAAAGATGGGTAGCCGACAGCAGGGCGGATACCGCGATACTCAACATGGCGGAATCGGTCGAAATTCTCAACTTCGTCGGGAGAGTATCCCCATAAATCAGTGCGGGTTTGAAAATGTAGATATTCTGAAGTCGCTTCGGCGAGTCGGTCGCAAACAGCTTTGATTAAGATGATGCGATAGTCGTCGGCGTTGTTAGTTGCGTCGGCAATCATTTTACGAATAATGCTGCCGATTGTGACAACGAAACATCCGATATGGTCGTTATATCCTTTCGGGGCGATAAAGTCGGCGAGGCTAAGTCTGACTTCAGAGTCGGGTTTGGCTTTTTGACGAGGAGTCGGAATCGTAATAGAACTGTCGTCAGAGATTTTAGCGACAATATCATCGCCAGACGAATATGCTTCATAGAAAGCGACCCGGGCATTCATTACAGCTCCGGCGGCTTTCATTTCGGAGAGAACTTCTTCCGCTTCTTTGCGAATTTTGGTAGCTTCATCGCAAGTCGGACTTACACGCCAGCAGTTGTAGAAATATGTCCAATTGATGTATGGGATAATCTCTGAAACCGGAATATCGTTTACTGTACGCTGACCGATAAATGAAGGCTTTTGTAGATTGCCGGCTGCGACTTCTTTATCCCAATCAATATATAATGGATGGGCTTTTGAATCGGTAGTAATCGTTGGGGCTGTTTCCTCGCGACATATCTCAGCTTGGGCGTCTTTTATTTTTCTTACTTCATTGTCGTAGTCGGTTAAAAGACGAGATGCGATAATCGGATTTTGAGCAGCATCGCTGACGCGTATTACAACACCGTTATAGAATGGGGCTATTTTCAGGGCGGTATGGCGCGCCGATGTAGCAGCTCCGCCAACAAATAGCGGAACTGATATTCCGGCTTCGTTGAGGGCTTTAGCTGTGACCGCCATTTCGTTGAGCGACGGCGAAATCAAACCACTTAGTCCGATAAAATTCGGCTGATGTTTTTTTGCAGCTTCTACAATAGTAGCAGCGTCGACTTGCACACCCAAGTCGATTACCTCGAAATTATTGCATCGTAAGACAACGTCGACGATATTCTTGCCAATATCATGAACGTCGCCTTTAACGGTTGCCATTAAGAAACGGCCTTTGCTTTTGCCGGTTGCTTGTTGCTCGAGTTGGGGACGTAGAATCTCGACTGCGCGGTGCATAACGCGTGCACTGCGTACGACTTGTGGCAAAAACATCTTCCCGCTTTCGAAAAGTTTGCCGACAGTTTCCATTCCTTGCATCAACGGACCTTCGACAATCGCGTTTGCCGAGCCCTTTTCTGATAGAGCTATCGCTAAATCGTCGGCGAGATTAGAGTCGTCGCCATTTCTGAGGGCTAACTGCAAGCGCTCGTCGACTGAAGCGGGGGCGGTTGCTACTTGTGTTTCTTCGCTCTGCTGAGTTTGGTTAGCATATTCTCCGGCAATGTTGATAAGTTGTGACGATGCGTCAGCCGTACGATTCAATACAACATCTTCAAGCACCTTTAGCAAGTCTGCCGGGATAGCGTCATATCTAACTTTCGCAGCCGGGTCCATGATAGCCATTGACAATCCGGCTTCGATTGCGTGGTATAAGAAGACAGCGTGGAGCGCCTGGCGGATATAATTGTTGCCACGGAATGAGAACGAAAGGTTGCTTATGCCTCCACTGGTTTTTGCTCCGGGTAGATTTTGGGTAATCCAACTTACCGCTGTGATAAAATCGGCTGCGTATGAGTCGTGTTCGGGCATACCGGTCGCAACGGTCAACACATTCGGGTCGAAAATGATGTCACACGGTTTGAATCCGGCCTTTTCTGTCAGTAGTTTGTAGGCGCGGTTGCAGATTTCGATTTTTCGTTCGGCAGTCGCCGCTTGACCCTCTTCGTCAAACGCCATGACAACGACAGCAGCCCCATATTGAGCAATTGTTTTTGCTTCTCGTAAGAAATTTTCTTCCCCTTTTTTTAGAGATATAGAATTTACAATCGCCTTGCCGGATACATTTTTCAACGCTTCTTCGATAACCTCGAAGTCGGAAGAATCAATCATCCATGGGATTGAGGCAGTTACCGGGTCGGCGGCGAGCAGACGTAAGAATTTGACCATTAGATGGCGGGTGTCAAGCAGTGCGTCATCCATATTAATGTCGAGCACCATTGCTCCGTCGGCAACTTGTTTGCGGGCAATTTCGAGAGCTTCGTCCCAACTCTCCTCTTTGATAAGTCTGAGAAACTTTCGACTGCCGGCAACGTTGCAACGTTCACCAACATTTATAAATCCCATCTTGTCGCTAAATCCTTCAAGATTTGCGAGCCAAGGAATTTCTTTGTTGTCGGCAACTGTTCGGGGGGAAGGATTTGCGTTGATAACCTCCGAAAGGTTGCGGATATGGTCGGGAGATGTGCCGCAACAACCACCGGCAATATTTATCAATCCCTCCTCTATCATTTGCTTCATTGTTGCCGCAAATGATTCGGGCGTCGCTGAGTAATTTCCAGAGATATCGGGTAGCCCGGCGTTAGGATATATAATAGTATAGAAGGGAGAAATTGCGGCCAAACGACGCAGATGGGGTAATAACCCTTCCGGTCCGGCGGAGCAGTTGAAGCCGACAGCTAACGGCTTCGCGTGTTCGACAAGTGATAATATTGCCTCAATGCTATGGCCTGATAGTAGACGACCTGACGCATCAGAGAGAGTGAACGACAAAATCAGAGGCAGAGTTTGCCCTGTATTAGCCATCGCTTCATTAGCTCCGGCGATTGCAGCTTTTGCATTCAGTGCGTCAAATATTGTCTCGAAAAGCAATAGGTCGACACCCCCCTTAATCAACGCTTCAGCCTGTTGGGCAAAAGCGTCCTTTAATTCGTCGAAAGAAACAACGCGAGCCGACGGATCGTTGACGTCAGACGATAACGACGCAGACACGCCGGTCGGACCGATAGAGCCGGCGACGAAACGTTGGCGCCCGTCGATAGCTGTGAAGCGCTCAACCTCGGTGCGAGCTAAACGAGCGGCGGCAATGTTGATTTCCGCCACCAAATTTTCTGTCGCATATTCTCGTTGCGATAAGATGTTGGCATTGAAACTGTTCGTTTCAATAATGTCAGCCCCGGCAGCTAAATAGTCGCTATGGATTTTAGCAATAGCTTCCGGACGTGTCAAGACGAGGATATCATTATTCCCTTTTAACGCAACCGGATGGTCTGCCAATCGTTCGCCTCGAAAATCAGCTTCGTTGAGGTTTAAACGCTGAATCATAACTCCCATCGAGCCGTCGAGTAGGAGAATACGATTCTTTAAGGCATTATGTAGAGGGGAAAAAGAGGCGTCTATCGGTTGTTGTTGCATGCTGACAAAAAAACGAGAAAAAGAGGAGGATTAATATAACTGTTCTGCGACCTTTGCTACGCTCGCGGTTGCGTTCATCGCATAGAAATGGATGCTTGCAACATTTGCCGCTTTGAGCTCGCGGGCTTGAGTTAAAGCCCATTCGATGCCCAACGCTTTGACGGCATCGTCATCTTTACATTTTGTGAGTTCTGACGCCAACTCCATCGGCAAGTCGAGATGGAATGTGCGAGGAATGAGCTCCATTTGTCGTAGCGAAGTCAAAGGTTTAATGCCGGGAATAATCGGAACGGTGATTCCCGCCTTTCTACAATTGTCAACGAAAGCGAAATATTTTTTATTGTCGAAAAACATTTGAGTCACGATATATGACGCTCCACAATCAACTTTTTTGCGCAGATATTCGATATCTGTTTGTGGGTTCATCGCCTCTTCATGTTTTTCGGGATATCCGGCAACGCCAAAGCTGAACGGCTCGGTCGGCAGGTCGTATTGCTGACCGTCGGTCATAATTCCGTTATTGAAATCGCAGACTTGCTGACAAAGAGAGTCGGCATGTCGGTGGCCGTCGGGTCCGGCAGTAAATACGGCAGTGTTTTTCGAGCGGTCGCCGCGCAACAATAAGACATCCGTAATTCCCAAATAAGAGAGGTCGATAAGCTGGTCTTCGATTTCGATGCGGCTATATTCCCCGCAAATAATATGGGGCACGGTCAACACGCCATAACGCTCGCGCAAAGCAGCGGCAACGGCAACCGTTCCCGGGCGTTTTAGCGAAGTTGTTGCGCGGAAAAAGCCGTCGCCTTCAGCGTGATATGCAACCTCGGTGCGGTGGGTTGTGATATTGATATAAGCCGGCTTGAATTCGAGCAGACGTTCGATGTTTCGATATGTCTGTGCGATATTATTCCCTCGCAAGGGGGGGAGAATCTCGAAAGAGAATGCTGTTTGATGCTCTGCTGCTAAAAAAGATGCTACACTGCCCATGGTTGAATAAACTTAGATCTTGTCGAGCGCTTGATTGAGGTCTGCGATAAGGTCGTCGACATGCTCGATGCCGATGCTCAAACGGAGGGTTGACTGACGAATATTTTGTTGAGCTAATTCGTCGTCGTTCATTTGAGAGTGGGTTGTTGTTGCCGGGTGGATAACCAAACTCTTCCCGTCGGCAACATTTGCGAGCAGAGAGAAAATTTTTAGAGAGTCTATAAGAAGCCATGCTTCATCGCGACCGCCGTAAATATCGAATGTGAAGATGCTGCCTCCGCCATTCGGAAAATACTTATTGTATAGATTATGGCCCGTGGCGGTCGCGAGAAGTGGATGGCTAACTGATTTTACTTTTGGATGGTTTGCAAGGAAGTTGACAATCTTGACGGTGTTTTCGATATGGCGCTCAACTCGCAACGAGAGAGTCTCAAGACCTTGCAATAGAAGGAATGCATTGAAGGGAGATATTGAGGCTCCTTGATCGCGCAACACAACGGCGCGGATACGGGTTACGAAAGGCGCAGTTGGCGCAGCGTCGGCGAAAGTCGCTCCATGGTAGCTCGGATCGGGGCAGGCGATTGTCGGGTACTTATCAGCGCATGATTTATAGTCGAATTTGCCGCTGTCGATAATCAATCCGCCGAGCGAGGTGCCGTGACCTCCGATAAATTTAGTAGCAGAGTGGACAACGATATCAGCCCCGTGTTCAATCGGACGCAACAGATATGGCGTCGCGAAAGTGTTGTCGATAATAAAAATAGTGTTGTGGCGGTGGGCAATTTCGGCAACAGTTTCGATATCAAGTACCTCACTATTGGGGTTACCCATTGTTTCGCCATAAACAACTTTGGTCTTTGGGGTGAACGCTTGTTCTAATGCTTCACTATTGTTAAGGTCTACAATCGTAAAGTTTACGCCAATAGAGTTGAGGGTGTGAACAATAAGATTATACGAACCACCGTAAAGATTGTTTGCGGCTATGATATGGTCGCCCGGTTGCAGCACATTTAGCAGTGAATATGTCACAGCCGCTGCGCCTGATGCGACAGCCAAAGCAGCCGTTCCTCCTTCGAGAGCGGCGATGCGTTGTTCAAGGACATCTTGCGTCGGGTTGGTTAATCTGCCATAGATATTGCCGGGTTCGCGTAGCGCGAAACGGTCGGCAGCCGCTTGAGAGTTGTCAAAAACGTATGCCGCAGTTTGATAAATAGGAACGGCACGGGCGCCGGTAGCCGAATCGGCGTGTTCTTGTCCGGCGTGTAATTGGAGAGTTTCGAAATGTAGTCTTGCTTTTGACATAGTAATAATCTTTTGTTGATGCAAAGTTAGTTTGTTATTGGCTAATATTCTACAAAAGTGATAATCTTTAGAACGAATCGAGTTAATATGAATGTGTGAGTTTCAAATGTTCTATAGAAATTGTTAAAAATAGCGTTTTGTAGAACAAGTGTAGCGATTAAATTCGTAAATTTGCAGTCAACTTAAAGCAACGATTGTTATGGATAAATATCTCGATGAAGTTGATTACTCGATTTTACGCGCTTTAAAGGAGAATGCTCGACTATCAATTCGTGAACTCGCATCGAAAGTGCATCGCTCTCCGACGCCGGTGTTTGAGCGGATGCGACGCTTGGAAACCGAGGGGGTGATAAAATCGTATAGTGCCGTTGTTGATATGGAGAAACTTGGCAGAGGCTTCGTAGTATTTTGCAATGTTAGTTTGAAGCATATCAACACATCAATTCATGTTGATTTCGCTCGTCTTGTCAACGAAATGTCAGAAGTTGTAGAGTGTTATAATGTCTCGGGGTCATACGACTATATATTAAAAGTGCAAGTACCCGACATGAAGGCGTATCGCAAATTCGTTACTGACAAATTAGGCAATATCGAGATGCTTGAATCGGTTCATAGCGTCTTTGTTATGGAAACCGTCAAACTCGACAATCAGATGTTAGTCTGAATTTAACCTCAAAAGTTGGTAGTAGTCTGAAGAGAATTTCCGCTCAAGAGTAGTCGCCCAACTATTAAAATGGATAAACGAAGTTGTTTATGTCGCTGAAAATCGATTACTTTGTATTTAGATGAAATTACATCATAGCGCAAAATAATAGAAATGGATGTAGTAACTCGGAGTAAACGTTATGGGAAACAGTTGTTTAAGCTGTTTATGAATCCAGCATACTCTAATTTGACTGACTTTGTTGAGAATTTGCCTTTGAAATGGACAGACGGAGAAGGTGAAGAAATATTTCACAAACGGAATGTAGTTAGAGTTTATGATTGCAATGGCTGTCGTTGTGTAGTGAAACGATTTAAATCGTTGAGCCTCTTTAAAAGTCTAATATATACTATGTTCAAGCCCTCTAAAGGTCGAAGAGCATTTAATTATAGTTTTGTATATAACGAAAAGGGGATAGCTACACCGGAGGGTATTGCATGCATCGAGGTTTACAAACATGCTTTGGTTCGTGACGTCTATTTTATCTCAAAATTTAGCGGTGGAGTTGATTTGTTTGATAACTTGGCTTTGAAGGAGCAGTATGATTCTTCGATTGCAAACGAAGTCGGCAAGCTCTTTGCCGATATGCACCAAAAAGGGGTGATGCATGGCGACCCTAATTTGGCGAATGTAATGTATGGCAACATTGGGGGACAATCTTGCTTTGAAGTAATCGACATAAATCGGTCAAAATTCGCGCAGTCATTTTCTTATAAAGAAATTGTGAATAATTTGAGCCGTATTACCCATCGTCGAGAGCTTTTATCAACGATTGTGGAGCGTTATGCCGAAGTTCGCGGTTATGATGCCTCGTCATTGGTGAATGATGTATTCGTTGCCTTAACTCGCTTTGAAAAGCGACGTGAATTGAAATACAAATTGAAGCATATTTTGAAAAGATGGAGTCAGAAATAAAACCTCATTATTTGGTGAAGGTTGTAATGCCAATCTATAGAGAAGGGTTGCCCGATTGGGAGTTAAAAGCCCTTCGGAATAATGTGGATAAATTGTCGAAATATCCGATTCTGTTTTTGGCTCCGGAGGGGCTGGATATTAGTCGGATTGTAAATCAGTTTCCGTCGGTTTCGGTTTGTCGAGTGTCAACTCAGTGGCTTGGGAAAGAGCGAGGTATTCACGGGTATAACGATATGATGATGAGCGAAAGTTTTTATCAACTATTCGCTGATACGTCATACATATTGATATGCCATACGGATGCATGGATTTTTCGCGACGAATTAGAGCAGTGGTGCCGGATGGGATATAGTGTAGTCGCTGCGCCGTGGGTAAAAAAGGGGGTTAGTCGGTTGCCGATTGTTAAAACCGTTGCGACGTTATGGCAAAGATTATTTGTTTCGCGAGCACGACGTCGTCCGAATCTTGATGGCAAGATTGGCAATGGGGGGCTGAGTTTAAGAGCAGTAGCCGCATTCCGCGAAGCATGTCAAGAATATGCCGATGAAGTAAACTTATATAAAAGTCACACAGAGGAGGCGTTTAATGAAGACCTGTTTTGGGCGACGATACCGACGAAATTTCGCTATCCGGAGGCGAAACTTGCCGCACACTTTGCAATCGATTGCAAGCCATCGTTGTGTTTTAAAATGAATGGAAATCGATTGCCAATGGGCTGCCACGGCTTTAATGTAAAGAGCCGGCTTAGCTTTTGGTCGCGGTTTATCCCGGCAATAAAAGATTAGCGATTCACAATGCAGTAAGAGGAGATTTCGTGAGGGGCATGATTTTGTGGGTTGCTCGATAAAAATAGTTTTATGATATGAGCGTAGGTCCAGTAAAAGGCATATTTGCTCTTCGAGATTTTGAGATTATTAAGCAACGATTCCAGGATAGTTTTGTAACTATCCATATTTGGGCTTTCAGCTTGATAGTCTCGCATCACGCGATAGATTGCAATGCGTTTGGCTTTGCGGCGTAACGAAGGGCGAATCTGTTTTGAAAGTTGTAAGACCTTGAGTATAGACAATGTGCATTCAAGGCGCTGAACTTTAGTTTTTACACCGCTTTGGATTGTGCTGGCAGAGTGAAGCCTGAAATAGTTGAGTTTCTTGCGAATTTCAGCAATTTGATGGTTGTGGATAATTTCAGCCCAGAAATACCAGTCGCCGACATATCTCATTTTAAGATAAGCCTTGTCGGTGATTTGTTGGTAAGCATCTTTGCGGAAAAGAACCATTGACGCATTGTAACAGCAATTCCGAAAGAGCATTCGAGTCGCTAGATAAGAGTCGCCATCGTAGATGTGTACCGAGTTGTCGTCGCTGAAACACTCATAAGGTTTAGCCGGCGATTGATCTCCGTTACTATCTATTAGATGAGACATCGTGATTGCTATTGTTGCATCCGGATTTTCTTCTAACGCATAAACCGTATGCGACAGAAACGTATTGTCTGCCAAATCATCAGCTTCTGCTATCCAAATATACTTCCCCTTAGCTAATCCGATGCCCTTTTCCCATTGCACGAACGGACGACCGGTGTTAGATGAGTTGATTTCGATGTGGCTAACTTTGGGGTGGTTACGATACTGCTCAATAACCGCCAACGAGTCGTCTGAAGAGGCATCGTCAAGTAGTATCAATTCAAAGTCTTGAAACGTCTGATTTAAGACCGATTCGATGCGGGTCTTTAAATACCGAGCGTAATTGAAATTGGGGATAATAACGCTAACAAGAGGATGCATTTGTTTTATGAAATTAAGATGATTTCCAGTATACAAAGGTAGTGAATTAATTTGATTTGATTGCCCTTATTTTTAGATTGAATCTTTTGAGTTTATATTGAGATGTATTATCTTTGCGGATATAATCTAAATATGATTACACTATGCAGAAATTATTAAAACTTTTCTTTGTCGCACTTTTTGCAACACTTTCTTTATCGTTGGTTTCTTGTAGCGACGACGATGATGATAATAATGTCAATAGTATCGTAGGAACTTGGGTATATGCCTACGATGATGGCTATCATTATGAAGGCTACTGCAAATTTAAGAGTAATAGTACGTTTGAGTTAAACGAAACAGAAGTAGGTGACGGATTTACTGATACTAGTATAGTATTCGGAGTATATTCTTTGTCAGGAAACCTTGCCGAGAAAGCTGTCTTAATTATGACGCCGACATCGGTTGATCCTGACGATGCTGAAATAGTTACGGCCATTGTTCGCCGTGCGGGTGATATTCTCTATCTATCTGCAGATGGAGTGACGGTAGCGATGAAAAAGAAATAATCTCACTACTAATTTAATAGAAACTGAACTGCTCCCCAAAAGTTTTGTGTCTAACTTTTGGGGTCACTTCAAAACTAAACCCAGACCATGGATGCTTGGATTATTTGGCTGATAGTCGCTGCGATACTTCTGATTCTTGAAGTGTTGACACAAACTATGTGGCTACTCTGTTTAGCAATCGGATGTGTTGGCGCGCTTTTGGCGGCAGTTTTCGACTTGTCGTCGGTGTGGCAAATAACAGCCCTGGCAATCGCAACCGGAGCAGCCTATCTACTCGTGATGCCATGGATGCGTAAAATCCATAACGCTATGGTCGAAAAGAAAGGCGCTCAAGCAACCACCGGTATGGATGCCCTAATCGGCAGAACTGCAATTGTTACTGAAGAAATCGGCATCAACCGTCAGGGCAGAGTACGTATCGACGGAGACAATTGGCAAGTAATTGCGCCTGCGACAGATGTTGTTATCCCTGTCGGCTCGGAAGTGATTGTCACCGGCTATGATAGTATTGTGCTTCAAGTCAAATCTCTCTAATTGTCATTTTTAATTTAATAATATCATGGATGCTCCAATCATTCTTTCGCTGATTGTTGTGCTTTTAGTCGTGGTACTAATCCTTGCCGGGGTTAAGGTTGTGCCCCAGTCTGAAACCCGTGTAATCGAACGTCTCGGACGATTCCACAGTGTGCTTCCTCCCGGACTCAACTTTATCATTCCCTTCATTGACCGTCCCAAACTTATCTACTCCCGCACGAATCGTGGAGGTAGCTATTCAACAGCCGTAATCGACCTTCGCGAGCAAGTCTATGATTTCCCCTCGCAGCAAGTAATTACTCGTGACAACGTAACAACAGAAATTAATGCACTGCTTTATTTCCAAGTTACAGACCCGAAGAAAGCTGTCTATGAAATCGATAACCTTCCCAACGCAATCGAAAAGTTGACTCAAACATCGTTGCGTAACGTAATCGGCGAACTCGAACTTGACGAGACTTTGACGTCGCGTGATACGATTAATAGTAAGTTGCAAGTAATTCTCGACGATGCTACAAATAAATGGGGCGTTAAAGTAAACCGCGTAGAATTGCAAGACATTACCCCGCCGAAGAGTGTGCGTGTAGCGATGGAAAAACAGATGCAAGCCGAGCGCAATCGTCGTGCCGAAATCCTCAATGCAGAAGGTGAAAAGCAATCACTCATTCTTCGCTCGGAAGGCGAAAAGGCGTCGAAAATCAACCAAGCCGAGGCTGTAAAGCAAGCTGAAATTTTGCGCGCAGAAGGTGAAGCTCAAGCTGTCATCCTCAATGCTCAAGCCGAAGCTGAAGCCATCCAACGAGTGGCTGCCGCTGTCAGCGCGTCACAGACAGATCCTGCGACCTACATGCTTGCGATGAAATATATCGATACCCTCCGCGAGATGACCTCGGGCAAAGACAATAAAACCATCTACATCCCCTATGAAGCGTCATCTGTTCTCAGCTCAATCGGCTCAATCAACAGCCTCTTCAAAGGTAAATAACTCCGTCATTTTTTGCTGAAAGGCATAATACCAACGAACCCGCGGGATGGTTAAGACCATCTTCGCGGGTTTCGTTTGTGTAGCCGTTTATTGGCGGTGCCAAGTTTCAAAGCGGTAGTTGAGGGTAGATTTTGGGTCGTTAAGCGAGCCAGAGGTCTCGGTGAGTTGCCAGTGGTCGGGGTTGAGTATTGGGAAGTGTGCATCCGCGTCGGGCGCAGTAGCTTCGATAGCGGTGATTTCCAGGCGGTCTGCCAGCGGTAGCGTTTGAGCATAGATTTGTGCTCCTCCAATAATAAACGCTTCGGTTTCGCCGGCAGCGCGAGCGAGCGTAAGCGCATCTTCGATAGATGTCGTAGTTTCGGCGCCGGGAAAAGAAAGCGACGCGTTGCGAGTGATAACGATATTTCGTCGGTTGGGGAGGGCGCCTTTTGGGAGTGATTCAAATGTTTTGCGTCCCATTATAATGGTGTGACCAGTAGTGAGCGCTTTAAAACGCTTTAGGTCAGCTGAAATATGGAACACGAGGTCTCCGCCACGGCCAATAGCCCTATCGTCGGCGACAGCTGCGATGATAATGGTTTCCATTCTTTCGATTGTTTTTTCAGACGCTTACGACAGCTTTGATATGAGGATGCGGGTCATATTCTTCGAGAGAGAAGTCTTCATATTTGAAGTCGAAGATAGATTTAACCTCGGGATTGAGCTTCATAATCGGCAGTTTGCGCGGTTCGCGCGAGAGCTGTTCGTTGACTTGGTCGAAATGGTTGTTATAGATATGAGCATCTCCGAGGGTATGGATGAAGTCGCCGGGACGCAGACCGCAGACTTGCGCCATCATCATTGTCAGTAGGGCATATGAGGCTATATTGAAGGGCACACCGAGGAATGTGTCGGCGCTGCGTTGATATAGCTGTAACGACAGACGGCCGTCAGCGACATAGAATTGAAAGAACGCATGACACGGAGGAAGGTTCATTCTTTTAAGGTCGGCGACATTCCATGCGCTGACGATAATTCGGCGAGAGTCGGGGTTGTGTTTGATAGTTTCGACAGCTTCAGATATTTGGTCGATAAATTCGCCGTCATATCCGGGCCAAGACCTCCACTGATAGCCGTAGATATGGCCGAGACCGCCGTCGGGATCTGCCCATTCGTTCCAAATCCTTACGCCATGGTCTTGTAGATATTTTGCGTTAGTGTCTCCCTTTAGGAACCATAAAAGCTCATAGATAATAGATTTAAGATGGAGCTTTTTGGTTGTCAGCAGTGGGAATCCCTCTTCAAGGTTGAATCGCATTTGATAGCCGAAAACGCTGCGAGTGCCGGTGCCGGTTCGATCGGCTTTGTCAGTGCCGTTTTCGAGGATATGTTTAAGTAGGTCGAGATATTGTTTCATTTGATTTTATTGAAGTCAGATTTATTACGCATCGTAATCGGCGTTGTTGCTATCGGCGTCGCCGTTGTCGCCGTACCCACTTTCGGTTGTACGCGTTGTAACATCGGAAGAGATAGGCGCTTATGTCGGATAGTATATCTGATAGCCCCATCGTTGCAAGCGTCTATACAGTTGAAACAGACAACGCAGCGCGACGAGTCGACGACATGGTCAGTTATTGATATACATTGCGATTTACAGACATTTTCACAAGCTCGGCAATTGACGCAGAGGTCGGTATCGATGTCGAAATGAAGTAGCGACCAACGAGCTGGAATACTTATGGCATTTCCGACGGGGCAGATAGTGTTGCATATGATGCGCCCATTGTGCCAAGAAAAGAAGGCTGTTGCGACGAGTGTTACGACGGCAATCATTAAGGCCAGTAGTGAACCACAAACAACCTTGCTTCCGCCGATGAAATTTATGACAGGAATCACGAAATCGTTGCAAATTCTGCCGAATGCGGAATAAGGGTCGAGTAACGACGGCAATTTTGCAAATCCGCAGATTCCGAATGCAATGACCGTCGCTAACACAAAATAGCGGAGTTTGTTATTGCAGTCGGCGTAATGGTAGAGGCGGCGATTGCGCCAAGAGCGTCGGCTTCGAGGAAGGTATGCGAAGATATCTTGTAAGACACCTAAGGGGCAGACGGTTGAGCAGTAAATTCGTCCGAATATGAGGGTGATGAGCAACCATACCCCTAAAGTAGTTAATGCCCCCGACATCGCCAGGGGCATTATTTGAATTCGTTCAGCCCAGCCGAGCGACGTCGCAATATGGGCGTTTATTGAAGTGAACAACAGAGTTATAACCGCCAACATTGCTGTTGATATCGCAATACGTGCCAGGCGCAAGACGCGACCTGTTGTTAGCGGTTTATGTCTGTGATTCGTTTCCAATTTAGAAATTAATCCCCGTCGAAACGGGGATTTTTATGGGGTAATCAAAAATATTGCCGAGTTATCAGAGATATTTGTCTCCGAAAGCTAGTTTGGCGTCATTGACCATCTGCTTGATGCGTTGTTCCTCAGCTTTCGGGCAAACTAAGAGAACATCTCCTGCGTCAGCCACGATGTAGTCTTTCAATCCTTCAACAACCACGAGTTTCTCACCGCTGACGGCGAAGATATTGCCGGTTGAGTTATAGGCGAGAATGTTGCAGTTTTGAGTGACGTTTGCGTCGCGATTTTTGGGAGATGTATCGTAAAGAGCGCTCCATGTGCCGAGGTCGTTCCAACCGAAGGTCACACATTCGACATATACGTTTTTCGCTTTCTCCATAACGGCGAAATCGATAGAAATGCCCATACAGCCGGGGAAGTTCTCGTCTATAAACGCTTTTTCTTGGGGCGTTCCGAATAAGCCGAGACCTTTTTCGAAGCATCCGGCAACGTCGGGAGCGTTGTTTTTCAGCTCTTGGATAATCGTTTTTGCGCTCCAAAGGAAGATTCCTGAATTCCAAAAAAATTCGCCCGATTCGAGAAAGACTTTCGCCAATTCGAGCTTTGGTTTTTCGGTAAAGGTCTTCACGTGATATATTTCTCCTTCAGCCGGTTTGCCAACTTGTATATAGCCGTATCCGGTTTCCGGGCGAGTAGGATTGATGCCGAGGGTAAGCAGAGCGTCGTGGGTCTCAACGAAGTTGAAGCCGTTTGTGATAGCTTCTTGGAAGAGCGCTTCGTTAGTTATCAGATGGTCGCTCGGAGCAACCATGATGCTTGCTTCGGGGTCTATAGCTGAAATGTGGTAAGCCGCCCATGCGATGCAAGGCGCTGTGTTGCGGCGAGCCGGTTCGAGCAAAATATTTGATTCAGGAATGTCGGGTAACTGTTCGCGAATCATAGGGGCATATTGGGCATTGGTTACAACCAAGACGTTCTCCGGTTTTACGATTGGGAGAATGCGGTCGTAGCTCATTTGGAGCAACGAACGCCCCGTGCCGAGGAAATCGATGAATTGTTTCGGCTTTGATTCACGGCTATAAGGCCAGAAGCGGCTGCCGATGCCGCCGCACATAATCACGCAATATCTGTGTGGGTTCAGCATGATGTAGGTTTAGGTCTTGAGAATATAGTAAGCAAAGCGTGGTTATTCCATCGCATTGCGATGGCTAAGTTATAAATTATTGCCGAAATATGCAACTTTTCGCGTGATATTGCGTTTCAAAGATATACTTCATCCGTCATTGTTTGCTATGTCGTATCTCGCTAAAAATATTTTATTACTGTTTATCGTTGCGATAACCGGTGTGACACTAACAGCTCAGACGCCATATAGTCGCCTCGAGTTGAAGGCTGACCGTTTTTTTGAGCAGAAAGAGTGGTCACAAGCGGCGGCTACTTATTATCAGATGTTAGAGGTTAGACCTGAAGTTGCTGCAACTTATGGCAAGGCTATTGTAGCCAATGCTGTAAAAGGCGATACGATTGCTGAAATGGATTTGATGGTCAGGGCATTAAACTCCAAGATTCCTTTTGATTCGGTCTTGTCTCGAGTGCGTATGACGAGTTTTCAGTTGGGCAAGTCGAATCTGTATGGCGATTTCCTTCTACGCGTGAAAGATGCCTATCCCTGGATGCGTCGCCCGATAGATAACTATTTGTTGCGCTATTATATCTATCGCCAAGATGGCGTCAAAATGATTGAGTATAGTCAGATGATGTTGCAAGGTGACCCATCGAATATTCAGTTTTTATCATCGTTGGCTCAAGGAGCGATGCTTTGCGGAAATTTCGATGAGGGAATAAGGGCGTATGAGACAATCTTATCTGTAGCACCAGACGATTACGACTCTTTGCTCGCGTTAGGAAATTATTATTATATCGAGAATCGCGGGGCGGTTGAGGCTCAAGCTAAAGATGAAAAACAACTTATGAGGTTGCTTCCAACCGGACCATACGCTGAGAAGGCGTTGAGTTACCTCTCGCGAGCAAATTCTCTGCGACCAACCCCTTATGTTACGTCGCAAATCGCTTCTTTGACGCTTCATAACCGTCGCTAAGATTGCGCATTCGGCAGCTTATTTGCGGCCAAAGTCTGCGGGGATTTCGCCCCATAGAGGGGTGTTCCAACGGAGAATGGGGTTCTTAGGGCTATGTGAACGAATCCAGAGGTTCGCACGGGCTAACATCTCGAATATCTTTCGGTTTTTGTCGGTCGGCTTTAGTTGAGTGCGGCAACCACGATTGCGCACCCATGCGACGGCTGTCGCCGAGTCGGTGTAAATCGGGGTTGTTGAGTCGTTTTGCTTAAACAGCATGGCGAGCGCATGGATAAGAGCGAGGTATTCCGCAACGTTGTTCGTGCCTTCTTCGAGCGGACCGATATGGAAAATTTCTTCGCCGGTGGCGACTTTTACTCCTCGATATTCCATTAACCCCGGATTTCCGGCGCAAGCTCCATCTACGGCAATTGCCGAAAGATTGATTTCGGGTATTTGAGAATAATCAATTTTAGGTTTAGAGATAGGTTGGGCTGAGGGCTGAGCTATCGGTTGGACTGTCGGCTGAGAAATTGGTTGAGCAATAGGCTCGAATAGAGATTGCTGTTGGGAGGATGCAGAGAATGCCGCCTCTGATTTAGTTTCGGAGATTTTTTCGAGATTTTTTAGGGCGATATGAGTCAGCAAAGATTCTTCATCTTCGCCCGAACCGCGATATGCAGCTACCGCTTCTTCTTGAGAGCGGAAAGATTTATATTTCGCACCGGAATAGCCGTCGATTTGCTCTTGACAATCTTCCCAATTGTCATATATACCGGGTTCTCGCCCCTCCCATACTACGTAAAATTTTCTTTTTTCTGCCATAAATTCGTGGTAGCTTAGCTAAGGGAGAGGAGTAGATTGATATCTGTATGTCTGACGCCGGCGATTTCAGCGACTTTGCGTGAAACGGCTTTGCCTAGGAACGTGAGAGTTGCTCGTTGTAGGTTGCCGGTTAATTGGATTGCTGAGGAGTAGGCTTCACATCCGGCAATGTCGTCGAGCATGGTGATGAATGTATCGCTAAGAGCCATAGCGGCTGTTCGGGGGACAGCGCTGCCAACGTTGTGGTGACAATAATGATGCCCTTCTAATGGAGAATGGGGCTTCTCTTTACCGAGGTCGACAAGTTTCATAGCTGGGAAGGCCTTGCCGGGTTCGTCAGAGAGGTCGAAGACGAGTACGCCCTTTTTCATTATTTTTTCGCCTTCAGCGTCGATGACTACTCGACTGCGGAATGATGTTGCGATAACGACGTCGGCTGAGTGGATAGCATTTTCCAATGCGTTTGAATGAATCGACGATCCGATAACGCCTTCACCAAGTCGACGAAGGGCGCGACGAAGACGGTAAACGTTATCGTCAAACATGCGGACGGTTGCGCCTAATCCGATTGCTGATTTGGCAGCGGCGCAAGCGGCGAGGTTGCTGCCGAGGATAATTACTTCGCAGGGAATTACACCGGCAATTCCGCCGAGGAGTATCCCCTTGCCGTTTGTCGGATCTGCCATCATTGCTGACGCTAGCACCATTGCTGCCCGTCCGTCGATTTCTGATAAGATGTCGGCGAAGGGGAAGTGACCTTCATCGTCAGCGATGAGATCGATAGCGATATTGATAACTTTTCGGTCGAGAAGGCGTCTGATTACATCAGCTCCATTGTCGCGAGCGAAATTCGCAAGGCTTAGCAATAGAGCGCCTTTGCGCAGGCATGAAATATCGGATAATGGTAGTGGCGCAAGGTGGATAACGATGTCGGCTTCAAGGGTCTCGCGACGCGAAACGATTTTCGCTCCGGCGTTGATATATGCCGTGTCGGGATAATGAATATGTTGGGCAGCGTCTTGCTCCATAACAACATTATATCCGCGACCGACGAGCGAGGCAACCGCTTCAGGCGTTAGGGGAAAACGTTGCTCTGAAGAACTGACACAACGTGGCAGTCCGATCGATAATTTTCGATGCGCAACGGCTGCGTCAATCGGGGCTTCCTGTGGTGTCGGATTGTTCATTGTGGCTGATAAATTTTCTTATAAAAAGTCGGCAAGTTGCTTCAATTTCAGCCGGCGTTTCGAGCCGGTCTGAGGGAAACTTATATTGCGACTTTGAATACCACTTATTGCGCTCGGTAAGAGCGTCGATAATGAATTTTTCAACCTCTTGTGGCGATAGCCCGTTAAGTTTCGGCCGTTGGGCTTGGGCTTCGAGAAGCCTGCGCAGAAGGGTTGAGTTGCGAGCTTGCAGTAGGATGGTCGTGCCGAGCGAGTTCATATACTCCATGTTGTCGAAAAAACATGGTGTGCCTCCCCCGCAACCGACAATCACCGGAGTTTCTATCCGAGCAGTCTCTGCGAGAGCTTTGCGCTCCATCTTTCTGAAAGCACCCTCTCCGTAAATAGAGAAGATTTTAGAAATAGACATCCCGGCTTGGCGTTCGACCTCGTCGTCGAGGTCGATATAACGCCAATTCGGGAGTATGGTTTCCAAGGCGCGCCCGAGGGTGGTTTTCCCGGCCCCCATAAATCCGATGAGAAAAATCGGGTTTGGTCGCATAACCTTAGTGTAAATTTATTTCTTTTCAGCTTGAGCCTTGAGTAAGTCTCTGATTTCGGTCAGCAAGACTTCCTCTTTAGAGGGCTCGGGGGCAGGAGCAGGGGCAGGAGCGGGAGCGGGCTTTTCTTCCTCTTTGATTGCGGTATTCTTGAGCTTGTTCATTAAACGAATTGCAACGAAAATGCAGAACGCAATAATCAAGAAGTCGACAATGCTCTGCACGAATACGCCCCATGTCATATAGACGGCAGGTTTAACAACTTCACCGGCATCATTAAGAAGTTCTGAACTGAGTGTGAATTTCTTGTCGGTGAAGTTTACACCACCGGTCAAGATTGACATAATCGGCATGATTACGTCATTAACCAATGAACTTACGATTTTACCGAATGCACCACCGATGATAACACCGACAGCCATGTCGATAACGTTGCCTTTCATGGCAAACTCTTTAAATTCAGTAAGAAATTTTCCCATTTGTGAAAAATGTAAACGATTTAGGAATTTAGAAATAAGGATTGTCTGTTAGTCGTAGATGCGACATCAAAGCTGGTTGAGCGTTATATCAAGAACATCGCAGTTGTGAATGCGTCAATCGCAACTAATATTGTTACAATCATCGGAATCATAACCAATGATATGATAACACCCGCTATGGCGAGTCCGCGAGGACGACTAAATAGACCTATGAATGAGAATACCGAACCGAGAATCCATATCAGCCATCCGAATAGAGGAATCCAACCGATAAAAATGCTAATTAACGACAAGACAAATCCGGCAATGGCGATATGGTTTGAAGGCTTCTGACCTTCTTGATGGTATGGTTGCCAAGGGCGGCATTGTCCGGGATATGATGCGCCATATTGAGGATATCCTTGTGGTGGCGCTTGTTGCGGTTGGGGTTGTTGCAACGGCTCTTGTCTAGGTTGTGGGTTGGGGAGGGAATTAGGCTGAGCCCAATTGTTAGACGGAGTTACACGCTGACTGCCCCCTCTCGGAATGTATGGAGGGGGAGTCTGGCGCGGTTGATATGTTTGTTGTTCGTTCATTCGTTGATAACGTAGTGTCAGAGGCGTTATTCGACAGTCCAAGTGTCACCGGCGAGGAGCAATTCTCTTAGTGACGAGAATCCTTTTCGAGCCTTAACCTCTTCAACTTGTCGGCTAACCTCTTGGTCATAGACCGGAGCTTCGACGTCGCGGATAACGCCAACGGCAACGGGGAGCTCATTGCCATCCATCATCGCTAATTGCTGATGAAGGAAGTTTGAGGGGGTGTGGGCGTCGTGAACGAGGACGTCGTCAATTGTGTATCCATCTTTGCCGATTTCGACAGCTTTGAGTTGGAATCCGTCGGCAACGATACCCTTTTCGTTCTCCTTTCCGAAGAGCATCTTTTCGCCGTGGCGAAGGTGGATAGTGCGGTCAGCGCGGTGCTCTTTGTCTGTGATTTCAGAATGTATGCCATTGTTGAAAATCATGCAGTTTTGAAGCATCTCGATAACAGCTGTGCCCTTGTGCTTCGCTCCGGCGAGCATTACTTCGCGAGAGGTAGTCAGGTCGACGTCGATAGCGCGGGCAAAGAAATTGCCGCGAGCTCCAAAGACGAGCTCTGCCGGGATAAACGGGTCTTCGGTCGTGCCGTAGGGTGACGATTTCGACACAAAGCCGCGCGCCGATGTAGGCGAATATTGCCCTTTAGTCAAACCGTAAATGCGATTGTTGAGCAATAAGATGTTGATGTCAACATTACGACGAACCGCATGTATAAAGTGGTTGCCACCGATTGCGAGACCGTCGCCGTCGCCCGAAACTTGCCAAACGGTCATCGCCGGGTTGGCAACTTTAAATCCGGTAGCGATAGCGGCTCCTCGTCCGTGAATCGTATGGAAACCGTAGGTGTTCATATAATAAGGGAGGCGAGAAGAGCAACCGATGCCGGAGATTACGGCGGTCATTTCCGGGGCAACGCCGAGTTCTGCCATTGCCTTATGGAGAGAATTGAGGATTGCATGGTCGCCGCATCCGGCGCACCAGCGTACGGGTTGGTCGTTTTTGAAATCACCCGCTTTATATAATGTCGCGTTACATTCCATAGTCGTAATCATTCAGCTTTTTGTAAAAGATCTTTGACTTTCTCGACAACCTCATGAACCATGAAGGGCTGTCCCTCGACTTTGTTAATGCGGAGGAATCGATGCTCCGGGAAACGAGCCTGCAGGAAGTCGGCAAACTGACCGGTGTTCAATTCGGCGACGATGAGGTTTTTGTAGCGGCTGAAGATTTCGCCGGCATTGCGGGGCAGAGGGTTGATATAGCGGAATTGCGCAAGGGCAACATTGTGGCCTTGTCGGTTGAGCTCTTCGGCCGCATCATAAAGATGGCCGTACGTGCCGCCCCAACCGATAAGCAGAGTGTCAGCTTCGGGCGAATCGCATTTTACCTCTTGCAAAGGAATATTGTTCGCGATACGGGCAACTTTTTCACGACGAATTTCAACCATGTGGGCATGGTTTACCGGGTCGTTAGATATAGCTCCGGTTTTCTCATTCTTTTCGAGACCGCCGAGACGATGCATCAAGCCGGGAGTGCCGGGGATTGCCCAATATCGACTGAGCGATTCGGCGTCGCGCAGATAGGGAGTCCAAGTAGAGCGCATCTCTTCCGGGACGTAGCGCGGGGTAATTGCCGGATATTCGTCGGGGTCGGGGATGCGCCAAGCCGACGAACCATTGCCGATAAATGCGTCGCTGAGGAGGATTACAGGGGTCATATGCTCGACGGCGATTCGGCTCGCTTCAAACGCCATGGTGAAACAGTCGGTCGGAGAAGTAGGCGCAACTACAGCGATAGGTGATTCACCATTGCGACCGTAGAGGGCTTGAGCGAGGTCGGTCTGCTCTGTTTTTGTCGGGAGGCCGGTTGAGGGACCGCCGCGTTGAACGTCGATAACGACTAACGGCAATTCCGCCATTACAGCCAAACCGATAGCTTCGCTTTTTAGGGCGAGCCCCGGACCTGAAGTAGATGTTGCAGCAAGGTTGCCGGCGAAAGACGCACCGATTGCCGAGCAAACGCCGGCAATTTCATCTTCCATCTGACAAGCTTTCACTCCGAGGTCTTTTCGTTTTGCGAGTTCATGAAGAATGTCGGTCGCCGGGGTGATAGGATAAGAACCGAGGAAGAGGGGTAATCCGGCTTTCTCGGAAGCCATAATCAAGCCCCAAGCAGTAGCTTCATTACCTTTCAAGTCTGTGTAAGTTCCGGGCTTGATAGTCTCGGTTTCGATTTTGTATGTAGAAACTCCGGCATGGATATTATGACCATAGTCATATCCGGCGCGTATAACTTTCGTGTTAGCTTCGGCAATAGCGGGCTTTTTGGCGAATTTACGCTGAATCATTTCGATAGCGCTCTCGATAGGGCGGTCGAATAGCCAGCAGATAAGTCCGAGGGTAAATATATTGCGGCATTTGAGGATGGCTTTGTTATCCATTCCCGAATCAGCCAACGCCGCTTTTGTCATGGATGTGACGGCTACCTCAATCACTTGGGCATTGATGCCCAGTTCAGTTATAGGGTCGTCGGTGAGAAATTGCGCTTTTTTCAATCCTTCTTCTTTGAAGGAGTCGATGTCAGTGATGATGACGCCTCCGGGCTTTAGAAACTTGAAATTCTGTTTCAAGGCGGCGGGGTTCATCGCAACCAATACATCACACTGGTCGCCAGGGGTGTGGACTCCGATTCCGATGCTGACTTGGAATCCTGAAACTCCGCCCAACGAGCCCTGCGGGGCGCGAATTTCGGCGGGATAGTCAGGAAAGGTCGACACGGAGTTACCTAATCCGGCAGAAACATTAGTGAAGATGTTGCCTGCCAGCTGC
This sequence comes from uncultured Alistipes sp., assembly GCA_964638475.1. Classification (GTDB taxonomy): domain Bacteria; phylum Bacteroidota; class Bacteroidia; order Bacteroidales; family Muribaculaceae; genus UBA7173. The sequence continues at coordinate 67,682 of CAZXAZ010000009.1, forward strand.
ATTCCGTCGCCCGAGTCGCCGGAGAATCTAACAGCGACCTTGTCGAGCGTCTTAACTCTTTGGTTTGTGTTGTCCATGATTTATTCCTTTCTTAAGGGATAATTTGGTGGAAATGACTGTTGGATAGGTAATTGTTGATATTATATCGACAGATTGCCTATCCCTGATTTAATATTCGGGTTATATCATTCGACCACAAAGTTAACTTTTTCCGTGGGAATTTATCATGTTTCCGAGAAGTTTTCGTAATTTTGTGGTAAAATTTTCAAGATAGTGACACCATTCCAGACTATACAACAGACTTTGGCTCCGGAGTTGAAGCAGCTTAATGATTTAATATCAGCGACTTTGACTTCTCCCAACGCCTTGATGAACAAGGTGGTGGCGACCTATCTCGAAAAGAAAGGAAAGCAGGTGCGCCCGGTAATGGTAATTCTCAGTGCTCGTCTTCTCGGAGGGGTGAATGAGAATGTAATAAAGGGCGCGGTTGCCGTCGAACTGTTGCATAACGCGTCGTTGATTCATGACGATGTTGTTGATGATACCCAAATGCGTCGTGACTCGATGACAATCAACGGATTGTGGGATAACCATTTGGCGGTTCTTATCGGCGATTTCTTCCTTTCAAACGCTTTGGTGCTTGCGTCGGAAACGGGCGATATCCGTATCGTAGAGTCAATCGCCTCGCTTGGCCGTTTGCTCTCGATTGGCGAACTCGACGAGATTTACAACGCTCGCTATAACGAACTCGACGAAGAAACCTATTTCAAAATCATCTATCGCAAGACAGCATCGCTGTTTGTCAGTTGTGCGGAAGTTGGCGCAGCAGCTGCCGGAGAGACAGACTCGGCGCGATTTAATGCGCTGCGAGAGTTTGCTCGTTTGCTCGGCCTTTGCTTCCAAATAAAGGATGATATTTTCGATTATTATCCTGATTTAGAGGTCGGAAAACCCACCGGTAACGACTTGCGAGAAGGTAAGATTACCTTGCCGTTGCTTCATGTGCTTGAAACCGGAAGCGGCGAAGAGCATGACCGCATGGTAGACCTTGCTCGAAAAGAGCTATTAACCCCCGAGGAAATAACCAAGTTGATAGATTACGCCGTTAATAATGGTGGTATCGAATATGCATATCAGACGATGCAACGCTTGAAAGAGGAGGCTTGTCAGTTGCTTAACGAGCATTTTCCCGCATCAGAAGCGCGCGATGTGTTCGTTTCGTTGATAGATTTTATTATCAATCGCGACCATTAATCGCGACACCTTCCCCGAATTAATTCTTTAAAACTTTTTCTGATATTCATAATTTCATAGCGGTATTCGACGTTATGGAAGTATGGAGAGTCAGTTCTTAACGTTAGAAGTGATGATAGCAACTTGCGGAGCAGATGGTGCGCGCAAGGTTGCCGCTATGAATTTGCCGAAACTCCCGCGAGTTAGTTACCTCGTATCGTGGCAAAACTCTGCCGAAACAGAGATTCCGCCGTCGCTGTCTCAACGTCAAGATGTCAGGGTTATCCGCCTTGACGGGCTCGGCTTATCGCGTAATCGCAATAACTGCCTCGACAATGCCATTGGCGATATTCTCTTAATCGCCGACGACGACTTAGAGTTTTATACCGAAGGTTTGCAAGCGATATCGACGGTTTTTGAAACAAATCCCGAATTAGAATACGCCTCGTTTAGGTTTGATTCAGAGGCATCGAAGCCTTATCCGACAATTGAAACGTCGCTTGCGACACTCCCAAAAGATTTTTATCAAGTTTCGTTTGAGATAGCCTTGCGCCGTAATTCGCGTGCAGGGAAATTACGCTTCAATGAATCTTTCGGATTAGGAGCGGAGAAATTCACAGCAGGGGAGGAAGAGTTTTTTCTTAAAAAGGCGCAAATCAATCGGCTTGATTGTCGATTTTTCCCGATAACCGTAGGGCGACACCCCGGATTATCTACAGGCGTAAAGCGTAGACTCGCCGATGGCACAATTCGTTCGCGGGGAGTGTTTACCGTTATCGAATATCCGTTTACGGCATTCTTGCGCATCCCATTGGCAGCATGGCGTATCGGTCGTGCTCGTCAAGCCGGCTTTTTTAAGGCGTTGAGGCTGTTAATATCCGGCGCATTGAGCGGAATATTTAGTGATATTATTAAACCCTACTTGAAATCACCGTTGCAATGAGTTTGCGTGACGTAAATATAGAACAGACACCGTCAGATCAACTTTCTGAATGTCGGTTGACGATAGTAATACCGGTTTATAATAGAGCCGAGCGTGTTATTGCAACGTTGCAGTCGGTAAAATCTCAAACTCTACGACCGCTGAAAGTTATTCTTGTTGATAATAACTCGACAGATAATACGCTCGCGGTATTGAAACAATGGCGAGACGTGGTTGTCGGCGACAGTCTTGATGTTAAGGTTGTCGAAGAAAAAGTAGCCGGAGCAGCTGCCGCAAGAAATCGAGGTTTGCAAGAGGTTACGACGCCGTTAACGATGTTTTTCGATAGCGACGATATAATGGCGTCTGACCATTGTCAAAGGGCGGTAGAGGCATTTGATTGCTATCCAGAAGCTGATATTATAGGGTGGGATTGCACGTTAATCTTATCTACAAAAACTCGAAAAAAGTTACCCTTCGTCGATAAAGATGTTGCATGGAATAATCTCTTTTTCGGTGCACTTGCAACTCAGCGCTATGTCGCTAAAACGGAATTGTTTAAGCGTTGTGGAGGTTGGGACAGGCAATGCCGAGGGTGGGACGATGTTGAAATCGGACTGAGGTTATTGTCTCTATCTCCGAAAATCGTAAAACTTGGAGGCTTGCCTACTGTAGAGGTGATTCATTCCGAAGATTCAATTACCGGACAGCGATTTGCTGATAAACCGCAAACTTGGGAAACCGCACTCGAGCTTATGGAAACTGCCGCAAAAGATAATCGTCGACTATGTCGCGCAATTAATTTCCGCAGAGCGTTGCTTGCCGGAGATTATCGTCGCGAAGGCGCAAAAGCTGATTCGCATCGCTTGCTTCTCGAAGCTCTCGATAAAGAACGTCAATTGTTCTATCGTCTGCTTTGTCGGGTTGCTGTTGCTTATCGTGGCATTGGGCTTCCCGGCATTTCGCGGCTTCTCCGTCCGTTCTTTTGATTAAGAGTTTTAAACGATAACCCCCAATCGAGGAGTCTGAAATAGTATTCCTCGGTTGGGGGTGAATTTTTTTGTAGGCGAAGGCAGTCGCTGACCCCTTATTTGTCGCTTGATGTGAGATCGAGCACTACATTGTCTTTTGATTTGTCAACATACTGACGGCGCAGCGGATTGGCGGTGCGCTCAGCGTGGTTTTGACGGTTGCGGTAGATGTCAATGGCGGCGTAGAGCGCTTCACGGATTGAGTCTGCAGAAGCTTCTCCTTGTCCTGCAATATCGTAACCGGTGCCATGGTCGGGAGATGTTCTGACGTAGGGAAGTCCGGCTGTAAAGTTTACACCGGAGCCGGCGGCGATAGTCTTGAAGGGGGCTAAGCCTTGGTCGTGATACATGGCTAAGATGCCATCGAATTTTTTGAAATTGCCACTGCCGAATAGACCGTCGGCGGCGTATGGACCGAAGACGTGGATTTTATTTCCACGACATTCGTCGATAGCGGGGAGTATGATTTCTTTTTCTTCAGAGCCGAGTAATCCGTCGTCGCCGGCATGGGGATTGAGACCAAGCACGGCAATGCGCGGTTTTACGATGCCGAAGTCTTCGGTAAGAGAGTTGTTGAAGAGGTTGATTTTTTCGATGAGCGATTCTTTAGTGATAGCTTCTGCGACTTTCGATATGGGCAGATGGATTGTAGCAAGGGCAACGCGCAAGGTGTCGTTAAAGAGAATCATCAGCGCCTTTTCGCCGTCGCCGATTGAAGATTCGAGATATTCGGTGTGACCGGGGAAAGAGAAGAGGTCGCTATGAATAGTTGCTTTGTTAACGGGGGCGGTTAGTAATACGTCAATTTTCCCGTCGCGCAAATCGACGACAGCTCTTTCGAGGGCGTCGAACGCTGCTTTGCCGGCTTCGGCAGAGGGGTGACCAGGCTCGACTTTCGCCTCTTCGCCGATGACATTTATGATATAAGCTTGCCCATCTTCTGCAGCATCGGCATCTTTGATTTGGACGGGGGCTTGACCTTGTAATCCGAGTTGTTTGCGATAGTTCGCGGCAATTTTCGCTGAACCGTAAACAATTGGTGTACATAATTCAAAAAGGCGGTTGTCGTCGAGCATCTTGAGGATAACTTCGTATCCGATGCCGTTAAAGTCTCCGTGGGTGATACCCACCTTTATTTTGTCTGACATGATATGATATCTGTTATTATTGATGAGTCTGTAGCAGTTGGTTCGGGCGACGGAGTTTGATTGTCGGGATAGTTGGCTAATGTTTCGCGAAGTTGAGTAGTCACCATCGCTTTTAATTCGCGAGGCGATTCGACAATAACTTGGCTGCCCATTGAAATGATTTTCGCCACTAATTCGGCTGTCAGAGAGAGGTGATATGTGAAACGAGAATACCCGTCATGGATTCCATCTTCTTGCTGAGAATGGTGGAGAGGGAGGGCGCGGAGATATTTCGCTTGTCGAGGGTCAACGCGTAAGATGACCGTTCGGGCTTCTCCTTGGTCTACCATAATGCCGTAAGCATCCTTGAAGTATATTTTCGGGTCGGCGTCGATTGGCAGTTCGAAGGTTTGTTTGAGGAGGTTTAGGTTGCTGATGCGGTCAAGAGCATATGTCTTTATTTTGCCTGAAGAGGTTTCTTTGCCGGTGACATACCAAATTTGGCTGTATATTCTCAAGAACCATGGCTCGATTTCGACGCCACGGCTAGGGTTTACGCGCGAATATGAGTGGTAGTCGAAGGTGACAACTCGACAATCACGCAGAGCGTCCATCATTCCCGATAAATGTTCGCGAGCTGACGGCACTTCTTCGAGCATGATTCGAGACGCAATTTCGCGAGAGCCTTGCAACACGTTGCTGGTTGCGGAGGCGTTGAGCAACCAATTGGTAATCTGCTCGCCTGCCGAGCCGGGCTCTTCCGCGATGTAATATTCATATGTGATAGGGTCACATAGAATTGTCACCGAGAATAGCTCTTCGATCGCTTGACGATAATTGTAGAAAGTGCGTCGCGGAATACGCGTCTCTCCATTCGAGTGAGGACTCTTAGCCCATTGGCTGTCGAGCTCCTTTCGCGAGATGCGGCCGAAGCGTTTGATTGTGTCTACAATCCAGATATATCTGTTAAGCAAGTCTCGAGCCATGGTTGTCTTAATTGTTTTGTGGAATCCCGACAAGTCGCACTGTAGTCATCGGCTTTGCGGGGTCATTAGTGATAATCTGCAGTCTGGCATTGAGCAGAGTCGCATTAAATTTCGACGGATCGAAGGTGACAGTTACTATCCCTGATTTTCCTTTTTTTAGTTTTGAGAAAGATGCTTCAACAGAGATGCCCGGCTCGGATATTTGGAGCCGACGGAGAAGTAGCGGGTTTTTGCCGGCATTAGTTACTCTGAACTGGCGGGTCATCGGCGTTGACGACGTCGCGAAGTTGCCAAAGTCGAGCATGTCGGTGTCGGTTTGAATTATCGGAGCGTCGGCTAACTGTTGTTCGGTCATGCGAGAAAAATTTTCTTCGATGATAGCCGCAATTTCGATAGCCAACGGTGCTTCTCCCGGCACATTTAGCGTCACAGAGTCAGTTAATATGCCATATTGGTTGTTTGAGGTAGGAGTCAACGAGAAAGAGTAAACGCCCTGTTCGCCCGGTTGGATTGTATCATGTGCGGCGGTTACGCGTAGATATTTCGGGATGTTGCTCCATTTCGGTTTAATCGGAGATGTCGATGAGTTGTAGATGTTGACAAATTGCGATTTCATTTCGCCTATTTTTACGGCGCCGAAAGCTACAATATTTCCTCTCAAACGGAGCGGACCGACAACCAATGGGAATCGTGTGCGCAATGTGCTTTCCGCTCCGATTACAACCCCGTTGATAATCACTCGTTGCGACGAGTCGTTAGATAATTTTACCATCAACGATTTTGAGAAACGCCCCGGGCGTCCTGCCGGATTATAAACGACAGAGATTGACGCCGTATCGCCATGGTTGATAGCGGTTTTTGAGTATTCCGGGACTGTGCATCCGCAAGACGACCTGACAGACTCTATGCGCAAAGTTTCGTCAGACTCATTGACGAATCTGAATTCAGTCGAGACCTTGCCGTTATCTTCGTTGAAAGCTCCGAAATTATGCTCGGTTCTGAGCCATTTAATCTGAGCTTGAGCAGTCAGAGCGATTATTATCGCAAAGAACGCGCCTATCAGGTGTTTCATTGATGAATCTCTTACTCCTCTGGAACAACGTTACCTTTGATTTTTAAGGTCACTTTTTTCTTCCCCTTAGCGTTGGTGCGGACGGTGACATTTTTAGAGAATTCGCCCGGACGTCCTTTGGGGTTATAGGTGACGGTGATTTTATCTTTCTTTCCTGGCTTAATCGGCTTTTGGGGATACTCCGGACGAGTGCAACCGCAAGAGGCGGAGGCGCTGAGCACTAATAGAGGGGCGTCGCCGGTGTTGGTGAATTCGAAGGTATGGGTTACCGAACCATCTTTTTCTCGTATGACACCGAAATCGTGGGAGGTTTCGTCAAACGTAATGACTGCTTTTCCCTCGTCAGGATTGCCGGCAGATACTTGACTTGTTCCGTAGAACATCAAGAGGATGGGCAGTAGTATTGATTTCAGTTTCATGGGTGATTTCTAATTCTCTTTCTTTTTGCCTGCCAACATTCCGCAAGCTGCCATGATATCTTCGCCTCTCGATGCGCGGATTGTTGCTGTAATGCCATCTTCGTTGAGCTGGTCGCGGAAACGTTCCATTTGAGCCATCGAGCAAGGTTGTAAATTGCTGTCGGGGATGGCGTGGAAACGGATTAGGTTTACTCGGCAATCAAATCCGCGAAGAATTTTTGCGAGTTCGCGGCAATGGCGAGCGTCGTCGTTGACCCCGCGGAACATTGTGTATTCAAATGACAAGCGTCGTTGATGGGCGAAGTCGTAGTTGCGCAACAATTCGAGCACTTCAGTCATTGGCATTGCTTTCTCTACGGGCATTAATGAGCCGCGCTCGGAAGGGTAGGGCGAATGAAGAGATATCGCGATATGCACTTTTGTCGTTTCAACAAGCGTTTTTAGTTCGCGAAGTTTGCCGATAGAGCTGACTGTGATTCGTTTCGGGCTCCACGCTAAGCCCCACGGTGCGGTCAAAATTTCGATAGCATCGAGCACCGGTTGAAGGTTGTCGAGCGGTTCGCCCATTCCCATAAAAACGAGGTTGGTGAGTTTTTCGCTTTCAGGGATTGACAATACTTGGTTTATAATGTCGGCGGCGGTTAGATTTCCATGGAAGCCTTGACGTCCGGTCATGCAGAATGAGCAGTTCATTTTGCACCCGGCTTGTGAGGATACACAGATTGTAGCGCGATCACCGTCAGGAATGTAAACACTCTCGATGTTGCGGTCTCCGACTCCGGGGAAGAGATATTTCGCCGTGCCGTCAGAGCTGCGAGCTTCAGTTAGAGGCGCATGTCGCCCAACTTCATAAGATTGCTCCATGCGGCTTCTTGCCTGTTTAGACAATTCGGTCATTTCGCTAATCGATGTAGCACGATTGACATAAAGGCGTCGCGCAATTTGCTTTGCGGCGAAAGAGGGGAGCCCGCATTCTGCGACAACGCGGCGTAAGCCCTCAAGAGTCAAACCTATCAGTGGCGCTTTCTTTTCCATGTGATTCTATATTTCAACAACAAAGATAAGCATAAAATGTGAAATATGGAAAAGAGAATAATTAACATGCCGTAGCAATATGCTATAAAAAAGAAAAAGGCCGACGGATTGTCCGGGGCCTTATGTGGCTGTAATTTCTTACAGCTGTCATCTGATAGGGCTATGCCCTATTGATGCGCAGTGTCGAGTACTGATTATTCAGCAACTACAGTGTCAGCAGCAGCTACAGTGTCAGCTACAACTACAGAGTCAGCAGCTACAGTGTCAACAGTTTCAACGATAGTTGAGTCAGTTGCTTCAGCAGCGTTCTCATCAGCAGCCTTGTTGCCGCAAGAGATCATTGACATACCTGCGATAACAGCGAAAGAAAGGAATAACTTCTTCATTTTCTTTTCAAGTTAAATAATAAAACAATTTTTTTTGTGCTTCAAAAACAGTGCAAAGGTAATATGATTTTTTTGCACAGCAAAATTTTTTTTGCAGATTTTTTCAAAAAATCTGTTTTACAACACTTTTTGTTGAATTTTGCTGTTTTGGCAAAATTGTAGCTGCCTGATAATCAAGCATTGTTGATTTTAGGCGTTTTTGCCTCAAATTTGGTCAATCCGTCGGGATATCTGTTAGATATTTTAGCGTTGATTCGCGGTCGAGACGAAGTTGTTCGATAAGCTGGTCGGTCGATGAAAATTGAATTTCGGAGCGTAGGCGGTGATAGAAGTCGAGCGACAATGATTTTCCGTAAATGTCGTCGCTAAAATCAAGAATATGAGCTTCGATTGTGCGTAATTGATTTATGCCGTCGACTGTCGGGCGTATGCCGATATTCACCATCGCTTTTGTCTTTTCGCCGTTTATTTCGGCAACACAAATATAAACTCCGTCGGCGGGAATAAGTTTCGACGAATTATTTAGGCTCAAGTTCGCGGTCGGGAAACCGATAGTATGGCCTAATCGCTTGCCTCCGACAACTGTGCCGTTAATTTGATATTCGTATCCCAACATTGTGTTTGCGGCTTCTATATTTCCCTTCAAGAGTGCTTCACGAATTAGTGAAGATGACACCGGAATGTTGGTTGCCGATTCTTCATTCATCGTCAAACTATCGGCGTCAATAAGCTCGATACCGCAATCGGTGGCAATTTGATGATAGTCGTCGGCGGTCAAATCGCGCTCAGTGCCGAAACGATTGTTAAATCCGCGTAAGATAAAGTCGACATCATAGTTGTTATGAATAAACGCCATAAATTCAGCTGCTTTCATCGAACGCATTGCCTCATCAAACTTCAAGAGATTTATGTTTTCTGTTGCGATGCCAGCCGCCGTAAGACGCGACACTTTTTCGTTAGCATCGGTTAGTAATGACGGAGCTTTTGCAGGATTGACAATAGCAAGCGGATGGCATGGGAATGTAAAGACCGCCGGGGTAAGGTTACGCCGACCGGCCTCCTCTTTGAGGCGGTTGATAAGGAATCGATGTCCCAAGTGGACACCGTCAAACATTCCGATAACTGCAGCTTTACGTATCTTCCCGGCTGGAGCCATTTAACGAGGAATTAAATCGTAGAATTCAGAGCCGGGCGCAACCCAAACCGATTTGATGCCGAGTTGAGTTGCAGCGTCGCAGTTGGTCTTTGAGTCATCAAAGAATATGACATCTTCAGCCTTCAAGTTGAAACGCTCAAGCACTTCGTAGAAGATTTTCGCGTCGGGCTTATAGCTCTTGACGGCAAACGATGCTACGCACCCGTCGACGTAATAGTCGCGGTCATGACCATCTTTTTGAAATTCTTCAGCGATACGCGAATCCCACATTATTTTATTAGTATTAGATAATATGTAGATGCGATATTCTTCGTGAAGCTTTTCAAGTTCGCGCAGACGATGGATGGGAATCCCGACTAAAAAGTCATTGAAAGCCTCATCAATTTCGTCATCAGTCACTCCGTCGCGTAGATAGGCGCGAAGTTGATTGCGGAATTCCTCCGGAGAAATTTCTCCCTTTTCGAGAGCAAGGAAGGGGCCTTTTTGTCCGTAATCACCGAGAAACTCGTCGGGATTCGCCATGCCAAGACGGCGCATCGATGCTACGCAGTTTTCTCGTTTTATATCCATAATCACTCCTCCCAAATCGAAAAGGAGCACCGGTTTATCTTGTTTAGAAACAGTCATTACTATTAGCAGTTGTGTCTGTAGGTTTAACTCTGATAAGTGTCAAGCCGTCGCGCAACGGGAGGATGACACGAGTTACTCGAGGGTCTGTCGCAACGAGGTCGTTAAAGCGAGTAATGCCGAGCGTTTGGGGGTCGTGGTTAGCTGTTGTATTGGTTACTTTTCCATCCCAAAGCGTGTTATCGGCTAGAATAAATCCCCCGGGGTTCATCATCGGCAATAACATCTCATAAGTCTCACAGTAGGTGCGCTTATTCGCATCCATATACGCCATGTCGTAGCGCTTTCCGAGTTTTGGCAGCAATTCGGCAGCATCACCGATATGTAGCGAAATACGTTCGCCATAAGGAGACTCCGAAAAACGAGCACGGATAAAATCTTCCATTTCATCCTCGATTTCAATCGTGTCGAGATGCCCCCCTTCTGGCAATCCTTCGGCAATGCATAGCGCGGAATATCCCGCATAAGTTCCTAATTCTAATGCGTTTTTCGGCGCAATCATCGAAGTTAGCATTGTCAGAATTCTTCCTTGCAGGTGTCCCGAACACATACGAGGGTAGAGCAACTGCAAGTGGACATCGCGGTTGAGTTTCGCCAACAACGGCGGTTCCGGGTCAGAGTGTGAGAGTATGTAATCCTCTAATGTCATATCAGCGACTCGATAGCCAGTCGGTAGCTTTCCAAGCCAAAGCCAGAAATAATGCCGCGGCAAGCAGGGGTCAACAAAGAGATGTGGCGCTCGGGTTCGCGAGCAGCGATATTCGAGATATGGACTTCAACTACAGGGCGCTCAATTGCGCGGATAGCGTCAGCAATAGCCAATGAAGTATGGCTATAAGCGCCGGCATTGAGAATAATGCCGTTAACCTCTTGGTCGAAACCAACTTCATGAAGCCGGTCGATAATATCCCCCTCATGATTGCTCTGAAAATAGTCAAGTTCAACAGCGGGATAATCTTCAGTCAATGCGGCAAGATAATCTTCCATAGAAACCTTGCCGTAAACCTCCGGCTCGCGAATGCCGAGCAAATTGAGGTTCGGTCCGTTGATAATCAATATCTTCGCCATAATTATTTGCGAGAAACGTTGACTATTTCAGTAGGCGGCAACGTATTTACGCGCTCTTCTACGGCGTCGACAACTTCATGAGCAAGGTGGATAAACTCATGTCCCATGATGCTATCTTTTAAGGCAATCGGTTCGCCATTGTCTCCGCCTTCACAGACTGACGCAACCAGAGGAATCTGTGCGAGAAGTTTAACGTTCAATTCCTTGGCAAGCTTAACTCCGCCTTCGCGTCCGAAAAGATAATATCTTTCTTCGGGATGAGCTTCGGGGGTAAACCAAGCCATATTTTCGACGAGCCCGAGAATGGGCACATTCACTTTGTCGCCTAGGAACATATTGATGCCCTTACGAGCATCTGCCAACGCTACTTCTTGAGGTGTTGAAACGATAACAACTCCGGTAATTGCGAGCGTCTGAACGAGAGTGAGATGTATGTCGCTCGTGCCGGGAGGCATATCGATAACGAAATAGTCGAGGTCGCCCCAGTCGGCGTCGGTAATCAATTGCTTGAGGGCATTTGACGCCATCGAACCGCGCCATAATACGGGCGCATTTTTGTCAACCAAGAATCCGATTGACAACACCTTTACGCCATGCTGCTCAAGGGGGATAATCAGTTCGCGGTTATCAACCTTATGCATATACAATTCAGCGTCCTCGATGCCAAACATTTTCGGAACAGAGGGCCCGAATATATCGGCGTCGAGAAGGCCTACTTTGTAGCCTTCTCGAGCGAGCGCTACCGCCAAGTTGGCAGCGATAGTAGATTTGCCGACCCCTCCCTTTCCGGAAGAAACACCGATAATATGTTTCACCTGAGCCAACGGTTTTACGGCAGGCTGGGGGGCGACGGTGCGAGTCTTGACATTGATGTTGCCCTTGATTTCGACGTCAGGAGAAATATATGTCGAGATTGCCGACTCAGCAGCTCTAACGAGCGACTTGATAAAGGGGTCGGTCGGTCTGTCGAAAATCAGCGAAAAGCTGACTTTATTTCCGTCGATGCGGATGTCATCTTCGACCATGCCGGCCGAAACGATATCTTTGCCAGACGCCGGATAGCGAACATTACGCAGCGCGTCGAGTATAAGGTTGGGATATAAGGTCATTGCTCTTTTTTTTAATAGTCTGAAGATGTCGAGATTACAGATAATTCTAGACAATAGATGAATCAGACATCATCGGTATTCATTGTTTCCAATACGCCACGCGAAAAACTGCGATAGGTGTCATACGGAATCTCATCCTCCGGTTCTTGTAATTCTCCTTCCGAAGGGAGTTGGAATGACAGATATTTAATTGTTAGTCCGCGAGAAAGCCATTGACGTTCATAGTATGTGCGGATATCTCTGAGCGCGGAATCAAGATTTGCGGCGTGTGGCGCAGCGGTGTCATACAAATCCGGAGAGTCGGCTGTAACGGGGAATCCGTTAAGCTTAACCATCAAAGATGTGTAGGTATATAAAAACGGACTATCGGTTTTCAGATTGATAATTCCCGACGGCTTGAGAACCTTGCGATATAGCTTCATGAAGGTCGTGCCGGTCAGGCGCTTGCGAGGCTTTTTCATCTGAGGGTCGGGGAATGTAATCCAAATCTCATCAACCTCACCCGGGGTAAAGAAGCGGTCGAGTAGCTCAATATTAGTGCGAAGAAATGCGACATTTTTCATGCCGTTGTCGCGCGCGGTGCAAGCTCCGCTGTGCATTCTTGCGCCCTTGATATCGATGCCGATGAAATTCTTGTCGGGGTAGCGCTGAGCCAATCCGACGGTGTATTCTCCTTTGCCGCAACCGAGCTCAAGCACAATCGGCCCGGAGTTGCCGAAAACCTCCTCACGCCAGCGGCCTTTTTGGGGGAATCCGTTTTCGCTTAACAGCCCGTAAGGATATTGGTAGACACAGTCAATAGTCTCCATTTCCCTAAATTTCTTGAGTTTATTCTTTCCCATGGAAGATATCGGATATTGCGGCTTAAACCAAAATATGAAAAAAGTGGAATGACATTAACAGCGGAAGTGCCGAATGTGACGCAAATTTACGAATTTTTTTCGATATTTTTTGCTACCTTTGCAAGCGAATAGACAATAGTGCATTTCGCTATCGTCAATCCGCTTGTCAATGTCGCCGTTTTTCTAAGTCTATAAGACGAGACAATCAGTATGAATAATGAGTCATGCAGAAAACCATAAAGAGAATATTTGATTTTACTTTTGCTCTTTTTGCCCTCATTGCCCTAGCTCCGGTTTGGGTAGTGTTGTCTTTGTGGATTTTCATGTCATCACCCGGCGGGGTCTTCTTCCGTCAGAAACGCACCGGCTATCATGGCGAAACATTCGAGATGTTAAAATTTCGTTCGATGTATCGCAACAATACTGCCGATGAAGAGCAATCTGTCGGTGATGATCCTCGCGTTACGCCTATTGGCAAATTTCTTCGCAAGTCGTCGCTCGACGAGCTTCCCCAGCTCTGGAATGTTTTAGTCGGCGATATGTCGCTCATAGGACCACGCCCTCATATGTTACAACATACAGAGTATTATTCCGCTCTTATTCCTGATTACATGAAACGTCATGAAATGCGCCCCGGGTTGACCGGCTACGCGCAGGTGAAGGGGTTTCGCGGGCCTACGCCTCGCTTAGAGGATATGGAGCGTCGAGTCGACGCTGATTTAGAGTATATCGCGAAATATTCTCTTTGGCTTGACTTTAAAATTTTCGTCATGACGCTCTGGCGAATGGCAACCTTTAAACTATAATTAGAGTGGTAGTTCGGTTTTTTTCGCACTAAGTCTACTCTGATAGGCTCGAAATGGACTACATACATATTTCTAATTTGAGAAGATTATGAATATAGCTATCGTTGGCACGGGCTACGTTGGGTTGGTTAGTGGCACTTGTTTTGCCGAAATGGGGAACAAAGTAACCTGTGTAGATGTCGATAAAACTAAGATTGATAAGTTATTGGCAGGACAAATGCCGATATATGAGCCCGGGCTTGAAGAGCTTGTCAAGCGCAATATCGGATATGGAAGGCTCTCATTCACAACCTCGTTGCCCGACATTATCGACGATGTAGAAGTTGTATTCTCAGCCGTTGGCACTCCCCCCGATGAGGATGGGTCTGCCGATTTGAAATATGTTCTGCAAGTTGCCCGCGAATTTGGGCGCAATATCAATAAATATACGATTCTCGTAACGAAATCAACCGTTCCGGTTGGCACGGCGCAAAAGGTCAAAGCTGCTATTCGTGAAGAACTCGAACGTCGCGGAGTTGATATCCCATTCGATGTTGCGTCGAATCCCGAATTCCTGAAAGAGGGCGCCGCTATCAAAGACTTTATGTCGCCCGACCGCGTAGTTGTCGGCACTGAAAGCAAGAAGGCAGAGGAGGTGATGGGGCGCCTCTATCACCCTTTCCTCATCCAGAACTTCCGCGTGATTTTTATGGATATCCCCTCGGCAGAGATGACAAAATACGCTGCGAACGCGATGCTCGCTACCCGTATTTCGTTTATGAACGATATCGCCAACCTCTGTGAACTAGTCGGAGCTAATGTCGATAATGTTCGTGCCGGAATCGGCTCAGACGCTCGTATCGGGAAGAAATTTCTTTACGCCGGTTGTGGTTATGGAGGCAGTTGCTTCCCGAAAGATGTCAAAGCTCTTGCCCATACCGGAGAAGAATATGGCTATCATCTTGAAGTTATCGAAGCCGTTGAACGAGTTAATGAGCGCCAAAAGCAGATCGTCTTCGACAAAATTACAAAATTTGCCGGTGATCTAAAGGATAAGACAGTTGCAATACTTGGCCTGGCATTCAAACCGGAGACCGACGATATGCGAGAAGCTCCCGCTCTTGTTGTTATCGACAAGTTGCTCAAAGCAGGAGCAAACGTGCGCGTATTCGACCCGATTGCGATGGATGAATGTCGCCGCCGTATCGGCGATAGTGTTACCTATTGTCGCGACCTTTACGATGCTGCTGATGGGGCAGATGTCTTAGCTCTTATGACAGAATGGCGACAATTCCGTATGCCGGCTTGGAATGTTATTAAGAAGGCTATGCGCGGCAATATTGTTGTTGATGGACGCAATATCTATAACCGAACCGAGCTCGAAGAACAAGGCTTCATTTATACTCGCATAGGAGAGCGCTAACCATATCGCTGATACTACCTATGTCAACTATGTGAAGTTTGACATAAAATCCGCTGTAATTGAGGGAGATATTCACAGACTTGATGCGTGAATGAGATAAACTTACTTTCGCTTGCAAGTGTCGCTGATTCTTGCGATATTTGTGAGTGAGTCGTTTATAAATTTTATTCTTACCATGAAAAAGAATTATATATTGCCATTTTGTTTGGTTGCGACTGTCGCAACGATGATATTTAATGCCTCTTGCAAGGGGGAGCAGGCAACGACCGAACGTGTAGCTGAGGTTTGTAACCCTTTGCCGATGAAATTTGGCGATCCGTTTCTTTTACACTCATCCGACGGACGCTACTATATGTATGGAACCTCATTAGCTGATGGATATGAAGCATTTGTCTCAGATAATCTCACCGACTGGGAGCCTTGTGGACAAGTCTATAAAGGGGGCGATAGTCTTCAATGGAATGTCAGCGAATTTTGGGCGCCTGAGGTCTATGAACATGACGGCAAATTCTATATGTTTTATAGTGCAACCGCTCGTGAAAATTATACCGGAGATAAGGAGAACTTCCAAATCGGTGTAGCCGTTGCCGACAATGCTGCCGGACCATTTAAAGATATGTATGATGCCCCGATTTTTAAAGCAACATATCCGGTTATCGACGCCAATGTGCTTTTCGATGAAGTTTCCGAGAAAACTTATCTCTATTTCTCGCGTTGTTGCTCCGGCCATTCCGTTGAGAGCGAAATAGCGGAAGAAGCTCGCGAAGCCGGCACCTACGACAGCATTGAAGAGAGTTGGATTTATGGTGTTGAGCTTAAATCTGATTATTCCGGCATTATCGGAGAACCGCAATTATTGCTTGCACCCCCGACAAGCAAGTCAGACATACAAGCCGAATGGGAAAGTCGCTCGGTAACAACCGGAGAGGCCGGACGCCGTTGGACCGAGGGGTCTTATATCTTCCGTCGTGATTCGCTATATTATATGGTATATAGTGCAAACGCATATTACGGGCCTCATTACGCTGTCGGGTATGCCACCGCTAAAAATCCTCTCGGACCCTTCACAAAGCATAACGGCAATCCGATTTTAGCTGAAAACGCAAGTAAAGGCGGACGCGTTACATGCACGGGTCACAACATGCTCTTACAAATGCCCGATAGCACATACTATACGGTTTATCATGCGCGTATGGTCGAAAATCCGGAGAATCGAGTAGTAATGATAGACCGAGTAGAATTCGACGAAAACGGAGTAATGACAGTAGCCGGGCCAACCACAGCCCCCCAGCAAATCAAATATTAATCTTATCAGACAAAAGAACGGCAAGCGCCGTCTACAAACAGAGCCCCCTCCGATAATTAATGTTGAGGGGAGCTCTGTTTTTATGGGATAAAGTAAGCGCCTAAAGTTTGGTAACTTTAGGCGCTGAGGGCGGAAAGACAGGGATTCGAACCCTGGGTACCCGTAAGGGTACAACGGTTTTCGAGACCGTCCCGATCGACCACTCCGGCATCTTTCCATGGTCGGTTTTCGTTGCAATTCTACATGGCTTAATTGCGCGGCAAAGTTACAAAGTTTTTCTTGATTTGAAAATTTTTCCGGTTGTTTTTTGCCAATTTTGCCCGTTTGGCGATGGTTTGGGCGTGGGCGATTTGCAAGGTCGGATGATTGTGGCTATCTTTGCTGACTGACTTGGCTTTTGCTGAGTCTGATATTTAAAATCGAAGTGCAAAAGTTATAGTGCTTTTGCCGAGTTGTTTATTTGATTGAATAATTGCAAAATATATCTATGTTTTCCGGAATTGTAGAAGAGGCTGCGGTTGTTGCGGCTTTGACTCGAGATGGGGGTAATCTCCATCTTACTTTGCGTTGCTCGTTTGCTGACGAATTGAAAATTGATCAATCTGTTGCTCATAATGGCGTCTGCCTGACGGTCGTTGCTTTGAATGGTGACGGCACTTATACGGTGACGGCGATTGAGGAGACTTTGCGCCGTTCAAACCTTGGCGGACTGAAGGTCGGTGACTTGGTTAATGTTGAGCGTTGTATGGTTATGAATGGTCGTCTTGACGGCCATATCGTGCAGGGGCATGTTGATTGCACCGCGCGTTGCACAGAGCTTGAGCAGCTCGATGGCTCGGCATACTTTAAGTTTGAATATGACGTCGACAAAGAGATGGCGCGTCAAGGCTATGTGACAGTAGAGAAGGGTTCGGTTACGGTCAATGGTGTGAGCCTGACGGTTTGCGATTCTACGCCTGATTCTTTCCGTGTAGCGATTATTCCTTACACGATGGAGCATACCAATTTCTGTCGTATTCAGCCGGGCTCGGTTGTCAATCTCGAGTTTGACATCATCGGTAAGTATATTGCCCGCATAGCATCTCTTTCTTGATTTTTTACATTCATCCATCCAAATATTAATCAGAAATAACCATGAGATTCAAATTTGTCGTAACGGGAGTTGTTGTTGCCGTAGCTTGCGGTCAAGCTTTCCCAACGATTAAAACAGAGCCAGACCAAAAGCCGCCCCTCCCCATTTATAGTGTGAGGGCAGACAATGTTGGTCCGGAGGGGCGCACGGTTGTTGTTAGTGCGCTCACCGATGAGATTCTTCGTGTAGATAATTATTTGCCGGGTCAAGAACCTCAGAGTTCAAAGTTGGCTGTTGTTCGTGAAGGCTTTTTCACCGGGGGCTTGATGGAAGATATGGTAAGCGGGGTGATTTCAACTCCGAGTGGCATTGTTGCTACACTCGACAAAGCTACCGGCGCCGTAACGATTACCGCCGGGAAGAATAAAGGCATATATGATAATGGCGAACGCTCGACGGATGCTGCCGGACGCCAGACATTTTCTTTGACAACGATTGGAAGTGGTGAAGCTTTCTATGGAGGCGGTGAGCGAGGTTTTAGCTTAAACCTTGCCGGTGATACCCTTGTAATGTATAATCGTCAGAACTATGGTTATACCGGCACAGACCCTCGCATCCGTCAGATGAATATCACGATGCCGCTGATTGTCGCTCCCGAGGGCTATGGTATTATGGTTGACGACTACGCTGCAGCAGAGATGGTGGTGACGAATCCGTTGACATATGCTTCAGAGTCGCCATATTCGTTATCATATTATTTCTTCTCATCGAAAGATGGAATGCCGGGAATTGCGGGCGAGGTCGCAAACCTTACCGGACATCAAGCGCTTCCCCCATTTTGGTCTCTCGGCTATATTTCTTCTAAATATGGTTATCACACTGAGGTTGAAACGCTCGGCGTTGCCGACTCACTTCGCCGTGAAGGATATCCCCTTGATGGCATGGTGCTTGACCTCTATTGGTATGGCAAGGAGCAAGATATGGGCCGCTTGGCTTGGGACCCGGAGCAGTGGCCCAACTATCGTAAGATGCTTGCCGACTTAAAGTCGCGTGGTGTCAATATGGTTGCCATATCTCAGCCCTATGTGTTGCGCAACGGTCGCGGTGTCGACAATTATAACTATCTCGCTCCGCGCGGAATGTTTGGCAAAGACTCTGTCGGCAATGTTAAAGAGGTAACTATTTGGGTTGGCGAAGGCGGTATGCTTGATGTTTCTAATCCCGAAACTCGTCAGTGGTTGCGTAATCGCTATAAGGCGTTGACTGATAGTGGTATGACTGGCTGGTGGGGCGATCTTGGCGAACCGGAAGTGCATCCCGAAGGAATGTATCATCATAATGGGTTGACTACACGTCAATATCATAATCTCTATGGCAACGAATGGAGTCAAATCATTTATGATTTATTTAAAGAGGAATACCCCGAAACACGCCTGATGACTCTTATGCGCGGTGGCACTGCCGGATTGCAACGATTCTCGGTTTTCCCTTGGTCGACAGACGTTTCTCGTTCGTGGGGCGGACTCGAACCGCAGATTCGTATCATGCTCAACTCCGGCATAAGTGGCTTGGGCTATATGAGCCATGATGTAGGCGGCTTTGCTGTTGATCCCGAGCATCCTGTTGATGCCGAACTTTATGTGCGTTGGTGTCAGCTCGGACTCTTCTCGCCGATTTTGCGCACCCATGCTCAGCATAATGCCGAGCCATATAAATATCCCGAGTATCGCGACATCCTCCTCCCCTTGATTAAAGAGCGCTATCGTTGGTTGCCTTATAATTACACCCTCGCAGCCGATAATGCGCGTTTCGGTTTGCCGTTAGTAAGACTTTTAGGCTATTATGAAGAGAATCCGGCGTTGCTCGACTCGATCAGTGACCAATATCTTTGGGGGCGCGATGTAATGGTAGCTCCGGTTATGACTCCCGCAACAACATCGCGTAAAGTTGTATTCCCATCCGGAACGTGGGTAGATATCAATAACCCCGTAAATATCTATCAGGGCGGAAGCGAAGCTGTTGTAGAGGCTCCGTTGTCAGTCTTGCCGCTGTTTGCTCGTGGCGGAGCATTACTCCCCAAAGCAGATTATAAGATGCAAAACACCGGTGACTACGATGCATCACGTTACGCAATTGATTATTATCCCGTCGTCGGCGAGTATGGTCAAACATCATACACGCTCTTTGAAGATAACCGTCAGTCGGCAAAGTCGCTAGCAAATGGAGAATATGCGTTGATTGACATCACCGCTGACCATACGTCGGAAGGTATCGTGCTGAAAGTGGCTAAACCTCAGATGAGCTATAAAGAAATGCCAACTCGTCGCAGTTTGACTTTTGTAATTCACAATGTCGACCGCCCGTCGAAAGTGACATCTGATTCGAAAATTAAGCAGAAATATAATAAGAAGACGCGAACCCTAACCGTTACAGCGTCGTCAGTTGAACTGCCTCTCGAAATCAATATCGCTCGCTGATTATCTATAGATAATATTGATACTTAAAATTAAGTATCGAATTAGTTAAAACGCTCGGCTTCGCAATGGTGCGGAGCCGAGTTTTTTCGTAGTGAATCACATATTGTAGGTAATTTGAGGTCAGCTATATACAACCTTTCGGAATTATACTTACCTTTGTAGTGAGGAAAGGAGAAAATACCTCGAATAGGGCTCCTTCCTAGTGGAATTGGATATAACCAGTTTATAGCGAATAAAACGTAAGCCATAAAAGCAGTCCCGACGTGAGCCGGGACTGTTTTGTGTTATATCGTAATCTGATTTAGTTCGCTAAGACTGATGATTAGCGGTGTGACTCTTTTATCGCAATTCAACGACTGTTTTTACGGGGAAATGGTCAGAAGGAGTGCGAGCAGCAAACTTAGTGATGGTCAGCTCGGCAGGCGCATCTGTTGTCGCTACGTTTGCCGATTCAGCTTCCTCTGTGCGGTAAGTGTCGGTCAAAACACCATATTTCTTCACGTGTACGTTGGGGCTCACAAAGATATGGTCGATACGCTCATTAGAGAATCCGTCAGTGCGGTAATTATTAAATGTGCCGTTGAGTTGATAAACGAAATCGGCAACTTCGTGGGCATCATTAAGCATCCCGCCGTCAGTAATTGTGAA
This sequence comes from uncultured Alistipes sp., assembly GCA_964638475.1. Lineage (GTDB taxonomy): Bacteria > Bacteroidota > Bacteroidia > Bacteroidales > Muribaculaceae > UBA7173. Next base: position 88,406 of record CAZXAZ010000009.1, read on the forward strand.
GTAAGACGGATTTTCTTGCGAAACATTGAAATCGCCTGTTAGGAATGTTGGCAGGTCACTTCCGAATTCAACGATTTTCTGTTTAATAAGCTTGGCACTTTCAACGCGAGCGACGGTGCCGATATGATCCATATGGAGGTTGAAGAATAAAAACTCTCTGCCGGAGGGGATATGTTGGAATTTTCCCCAAGTGCAGATGCGAACGCAAGCAGCGTCCCATCCTAATCCGGGCTTTTCGGGCGTTTCTGAAAGCCAAAAATCACCGTGGTCAAGCACCTTGAAAAGGTCAGTGCGATAGAAAATTGCCGAGTGCTCGCCGAGCTCTTTACCATCTTCGCGACCGACACCGATATAGTCATATTCGGGCATCGCCTCTTTGAGGTCGTCGAGTTGCTCCTTGAAGCCCTCTTGTGTGCCAAAAATATCAAAACCGTGGAATTTGATTAGTTTGGCAACATAGGGAGCGCGACGCTCCCAACCGTTTCCGGCGTTAGCATCGTTGTCGTTTTTCATACGGATATTGTATGTTGCGACATTAAAAGTTGGATTTTCGGGGGCAGGCGTGAGAGCAACCCAAGCGATAGCTGCCGTTACCACCATTGTGATAAGGCAATAGAGGAATACTCGAGATTTCATCATAATTGATTTAAGGTAAAATTATAGTTGAGCTCCATTAGAAGGGGCTGAATCGAATTGCTAATGCAGTCTGTTTATTTGTGAAGGGGTCAGCAAGATTGCTATCGTAAGCGAGTTTGCCATTGACCCAAGTTTGCTCGATTTTGAAATTGAGGCGCTTGCCGGCGTAAGGCGTCCAACCGCAACGACTGATTACATCCTCGTTTGAGATGACGTAGTCTGCGTCGGGATTGATGATTACGAGGTCTGCCCAATAGTGTAGTCTGATAAATCCGCGGCGGTCGATATTGTAAAGCGTAGCCGGATTGTTACACATTTTTTCTACAACTCGTTCGTATGAGAAATGACCATCTCGAGCAAGTTGGAGCATGATTGGGAGGGAGAATTGTACTGACGGCATGCCGGAAGCGGCGGTCAACGCATTGCCCTGTTTTTGCGCCAAAAGATGCGGCGCATGGTCGGTTGCGATGATATCGATACGTCCGTCGTTGATGGCGTTGATTAGCGCCAATCGGTCGTTATCGGTCTTTATAGCCGGGTTACATTTTGTTAGACCATTTGTCTGACGGATTGAGTCGTTATCGAACATCAGATAATGGGGACAAGTTTCAGCCGTAATACGCTTGTTTGCCATCACTCCGGATGAGAGGAAGTCGAGTTCGTCGGCGGTCGAAATGTGCAAGATGTGGAGTCGAGCCTCGGTCTGACGCGCTAATGCGACAGCGGTGCGGGTCGCGTCAAAACAGGCTTGGCGCGAGCGTAGTTGATGGTGGAGCTCGACGGGAATTCCTTCGGGGTATTGCTGTTTCAGCGCTTCGCGATTGGCGGAGATAATTCGTTCGCTTTCGGCGTGGCAAGCGATGACACCCTTGAATGATTTGAAAAGGTTGGTGATAATGTTGTCATTGTCGACAAGCATATCGCCGGTTGAAGAGCCGAGGAATAATTTTGCCCCGGGCACACGACTGGGGTCGGTAGCGAGCACTTGCTCGAGGTTGTTATTGGTTACACCGATGAAGAATGCGTAGTTTGCGGCAGACACTTCGGCGGCACGGCGGTTTTTTTCTTCCCACGATTCGATAGTGGTAGTTGCCGGGCGTGTGTTGGGCATGTCGAAAAATGAGGTGACACCACCGGCAATCGCAGCGCGGCTTTCTGTGAACATATCGCCTTTTTCGGTTAATCCGGGGTCGCGGAAATGGACGTGCTCGTCGATTGCGCCGGGTAATACTAATTTTCCCTCGCAATTGACTATCTCATATTCTTCGCGGTTAACTTCGTTGAGGTCGATTCTGCCACAATCAACTCGTTGGATTAGTCCATCCGCAACGACAATAGAGCCGATATATCGGAATCCGTCATTAATGATTAGTCCGTTTGCAAATATTGTCGGTTTCATGATAGTCGTAGCGGATTATTGGGTTGGTCTAATCTTGTTGTGTTATTTCTTTTGGGGATATTTGCGGCTCCAAGATGACATCTTCAGCTTTATTACTCCGAAGAAGGCTTCGCTAAAAATGCCTGACGACATCTTGCTTGTGCCTAAAACGCGATTTACAAATACAATAGGCACTTCTCCGACGGTGAATCCGCATTTCGTTGCGGTGAATTTCATCTCGATTTGGAAGGCGTAACCTTTAAAACGAATTTTGTCGAGTTCCATCGTTTCAAGAGCTTCGCGTCGATAGCAACAGAATCCGGCAGTTGTGTCGGCGATTTTCAAGCCGGTGATGGCTCTGACATATTTCGATGCGAAATAGCTCATCAAGACGCGTCCCATCGGCCAGTTGACAACGTTGACGCCGGTCAGATAGCGAGAGCCGACGGCGACATCCATGCCGCCTGTAGCGCAGGCGTCATAGAGTTTCAGCAAATCTTCGGGATTGTGAGAGAAGTCGGCATCCATCTCGAAGATATATTTATAGCCGTTATCGAGAGCTCGACGGAATCCGGCGATATATGCTGTCCCTAATCCGAGTTTTCCTTTGCGCTCGAGTATGTCTACTCTGCCGGGATAGCGGCTCATCTGCTCTTTAACGATAGCGGCAGTGCCGTCAGGAGAATTGTCGTCAACGACCAGCACGTCAAAACGACGCGGCAAGGCAATTACCGCATCGATAATCGCTGCAGCGTTTTCCTTTTCATTATACATCGGGATAATGACAACCGATTCGCTTCTCGTTTCCACAGGCTCTCTACTGTTTTGTTTGGGTGTATGTTAAATCACTATAAGTCTCAGCCGTTTTTTTTAACAACCGGGGCATTTCTTTTGGCAAAGTTACATACTTGTGGCATAACGTCAAAGACCTTTATCGGAAAACTTTCGCCAAAATAATTAAAAAACTGATTTTTGATTTAGACACTTTGATTATTGCAACTATGCGGTTGCTGCAGAAATAATCCGTTTTTTCGCGGTGTGAGAGTGTTTGGTCGCTTGTAATGATTTTTTAGAAATTGACAATCTGATTGGGGAAATTTAGAAAACGCTTGATAAATGAAACTAATTGAAATATTTCGGCGCGTTTCTGTTGGGAGAAGTGAAGCGGTGTGAAATAGATGGCTGAAAATTAGGCGGTTTGGAATTTTATTAGTAACTTTGCGCGATTTAACGCAGTTAGAAAAAATAAATAGATAATAATGCTTAACCCGGTTAAAAAGACCATTACCTTGCCCGACGGACGAGAAATTACACTCGAAACAGGCAAGCTCGCCAAGCAGGCTGATGGCGCGGTAGAGCTCCGCATGGGCAATACCATGCTGCTCGCCACTGTAGTATCGGCTAAAGAAGCCGGCGAAGGGGTTGATTTTATGCCCCTCCAAGTTGATTACAAGGAAAAATTCTCTGCTGCCGGTCGTTTCCCCGGTGGATTCCTTAAGCGCGAAGGTCGCGCGTCAGACTATGAAGTTTTGACTTCTCGTTTGGTTGACCGCGTATTGCGCCCCCTTTTCCCCGATAATTATCATGCCGACACATTCGTGCAGATTACCATGTTCTCTGCCGACGGAATCGACATGCCCGACGCATTGGCAGGTCTTGCAGCTTCAGCTGCAATCGCTGTCAGCGATATCCCCTTCAACGGACCTATCTCTGAGGTGCGTATCGCTCGCGTAAACGGCGAATTCGTTATCGACCCCACCTACGAACAGCTCGAAAAAGCCGACATGGAACTTATGGTCGGCGCTACCGCTGAAAATATCATGATGGTTGAGGGCGAAATGAACGAAGTTTCAGAGGCAGACCTTCTCGAGGCCCTCAAAACAGCCCATGCCGCTATTAAAGAACAATGTCAAGCTCAGCTTGAGCTCGCTGAAATGGCAGGCAAGAC